>JBKHCX010000236.1:0-2506 GCA_046541615.1 Puniceicoccaceae bacterium | reverse complement strand
TGCTGGCGGTCGGCACCGCGCGGGCGGAGGGCGAGCGACCCAACATCCTTCTCATCATCACCGATGACCTGAACACCCAGACCCTGCGGGACGGATCGCCGGTGCGCGTGCCCACTCCGCAGCTCGACCGACTCGCCGAGGAGGGCACCCGCTTCCTCAACGCCCATGCGGTCTCGCCGATCTGCGGACCCTCGCGCGCCGGGTTCCTCACCGGCTACCATCCGCAGACCTCCGGCTACTGGGGCTGGAAACAGCAGCGGTTCGATTGGCGGGACAACGACCTGCTCGGGCGCTCCCCCACCTTCGTCGAACTGGCCCGCGACAACGGCTACCGGGTGGCCGGGGGCGGGAAAGTCTTCCACAACGGGCACGAGGACTGGAGCGTCTTCCGCCAGGAGGGAAAGCTGCACTACGGTCCGCGCCCGTCCTTCGGCCCCTACGCCGTCTCCCGCCCCAAGGGTCCCGAATGGCGGCGGGCCGTCCCCCACCCCGACTTCGCCGAAATGAAATACTACGATGCCTACACCCCGCTGAGCAACGTGCCCGTCACCGAAGGCCATGCGGGCTGGGGCATCCGCAACGGCGGCTTCCGCTACAACGGCCCCGACGACCGCGATCCCATGCCCGACGAGGAACTGTCCGAATGGGCGGCGCACTGGCTGCGCGACTATGACGACGACCGCCCCTTTCTCCTCGTCGTCGGCTTCAACCGCCCGCACGGCCCCTTCATCGTGCCCGACGAGTATTTCGAACGTTTTCCCCTCGACTCCATCTCGCCCGTGCCCACGCCGGAGGGCGACATTTTCGACAACGCCCCGGAGCTGCGGCCGCCCGATCCCGACACCTGGACGAGCGGCGGACTCCGCCGCTACCGCCAGACGCTCGAACGCGACGGCGACCTGCGCAAGTGGACGCAAGCCTATATGGCCTGCGTGAGTTTTATCGACGACCAGCTCGGGGTCGTCCTCGACGCCCTGCGGGATTCGCCCCACGCCGGGAACACCCTTGTCATTTTCACCTCCGACCACGGCTATCACATGGGCGAAAAAGAGCGCCTGTTCAAAAACACGGTCTGGGAAGCCTCGACCGCCGTGCCCCTGATCCTCGCCGGACCGGGGATACCGGCGGGCGGCACCGTCCCCCACCCCGTTTCCCTTGTCGATCTCTATCCCACCATCGTCGAAGCCGCGCGACTGCCCCCGAGGGGCGACGCCACACTCCCCCCGCTCGACGGGCACTCGCTCCTCCCGCTCGCCCGCGACCCCTCCCGGCCCCCGCCGGGTCCGCCCGTCGCCCTCAGCACCGTCCCGCCCGACGACGCCTTTCCCGACGCCATCGACAAAGCCATTCCCCGCCAGCACTGGAGTGTCCGCAGCGCCCGTTACCGCTACGTGCTCGGGAACCGCGGCGGCGAGGAACTCTACGACCACGCCGAAGACCCCTGGGAATGGGACAACCTCGCCGACGACCCCGCCTACGCCGAGACCAAAGCCCAGATGCGCGCCGCCCTCGACGCCCTGCTGGATCAGGAGGAGTGAACATGCTCAGTCAATGAGCTGTAATTTGATCGCTGAAAACCACCCTATCCCCGGCGCAGAGGCTAATGGCACTCGGTTAAGCAAAAGTAGAAGCGGCATCTTGCCGCTTGAAAGCGGCTGGAAGCCGCTTCTACCCTCGACCCAGCCTCTTAACCGAGTGCCATTGGGCGCAGAGGCTGCCCCGGGCGGCGGTCGAGGATCGCCCATTCCGGGTGGCGGTTGAGGCGGTCCTCCATCCGGCGGAAGTAGGCGAGGCTGCGTTCGAGTTTGGCGTGAATGTCGCTTTCCGAACGGGGAGGCGGTCGAGTCCTGCACGGCCAGTTCCAAGACCGCTCCCTGCGGCAGGTGCTGGAAGATTTCGCCGGGTTTTTTCAGGATTCGTAGAAACGGCTCTCGCCGCTCCTCTCCGGAGGGTCCGTAGAAACGGCTCTCGCCGTTCCTCTCCATAGGTTCTTCATTCGGATTTCATCATTCCTCATTCATCATTCCTCATTCCAAACCCCGAACGATCTCCTGATTCTTTTTGCTTTTATTAAACTGATCTGGAATCAACGGTCGTAAGATGAACGCAGCCAACCCAACCCCTCTCTTCCGCGACCCCGGCGCGCCACTCGACGCCCGGGTCGAGGATCTGCTCACCCGGCTCGAACCCGCCGAGAAAACCGCCCAACTCCGGCACGACGCTCCCGCCATCGAACGGCTCGGCATTCCCGCCTACAACTGGTGGAACGAGGCGCTCCACGGAGTGGCTCGCAACGGGCGGGCGACCGTCTTTCCCCAGGCCATCGGCCTCGCCGCCACGTGGAGCCGCCAGCTCGTCCGGGCGGTCGCGGACGCCATCAGCGACGAAGCCCGGGCCAAGCACCACCACGCGGCCCGCCGGGGCTCCCACCAGCAATACCAGGGGCTCACTTTCTGGACGCCCAACATCAACATCTTCCGCGATCCCCGCTGGGGCCGCGGGCAGG
>JBKHCX010000235.1:0-2522 GCA_046541615.1 Puniceicoccaceae bacterium | reverse complement strand
CACGTCGAGGGTGCCGTAGGCTTCTTCGAATTCCCCGTCGACCGAGTCGTCCTCCTCGTCCTCGAAGATGTTGTAGATGGCCGTGGCCCCCAGCCCGTCGCCCAGTTCCAGTATGCCGGCCAGTTCGAACCCTTGAAGGGAGAATCCGTCGCGGTAGGGATCGTGGGCGCCCGTCTGGAGTTCGCCCGGGTCGGAGACGGAACTGTCGCCGACGGCCCCGTTGATGTTGACCGCCGGATGGAGCACCGCGAACCCGTCGAAAAAATCGACGGTGAGATCGTGCGCGGTCATCCAATCGGTCGTCTCGACCAGGACCGGAGAAGCGGTGGAGGGAGCCGCGGCGGCGAGCGCGGTCGCGAGGGTCAATGCGAGTCGTTCGAATGGCATGTGGACCGATGCAATCCGTGCGGGCGTCCTCGTCAAGAGTTAATGCAAAAAATTTGCGTTAATAGCGAAAGTCGAATCCAGCCCGCAACGCGCGGGATCCGAATGGACCCGGTCTTCCCGTGGCTGGATGACAATCGGTCGTCCTTTCCGGAACCCGCCGGTCGCACGGCCGAAGTCATGCGGCTGCGCGAACAGCGCGGCTCCGCGGGAGCGCGTTCACGCAGCAACACCCATGCCGGGTTTCCCACACGGGTCTTGCACCAGCGGAGCCGTGGAAAACCCGGCTTCGCCCGCGCTTTCGGATTGCAAAACAGCGCTCGGGTGGTTACCCGTAAGGCCTCCAACATTCTGAACACACTGCCATGCCCATCTACGAATACGAGACCGTCCCCACCCGGAAAGGGGAGAAAGCGAAACGCTACGAAATCCGTCAGTCCATGGACGAGGATCCGCTCACCGTTCACCCGGAAACCGGCGAAAAGATCCGGAAGGTTTTCACGGCCTTCGCCGTGGGAACCGCCTCCGGAGACTCCGCGCCCACTCCTTCGGGAGGGCACTGCTGCACGGGCGGCGCCTGCGGTTGCCACAACTGACCGGCCCATCCACAGGCATCAGCGGGTGCGTCCGGATCCTTTCCGGGCCGCCGAGTCGTCCGAAGGCTTGGCGGAGGAGCGGCGGAGTTCCTCCTCCCGCCACGCGTTGTAATTGTCCCAAATGTCTTTGTCGGTGACCGTCTCCTCCGGCTCGAATCCAGAGGCCATCTCAGGAGGTGCGGAGCCCACCCAGGCATCCCCGGTCTCCTCGGTGTCCGCTTCGATCATGTCGTCGATCTCCTCCCGAATCCATTCGATCTTTTCCCGGATCTGGTCGAGCGTGTCGGATAGCCCGATCCGGGCTTCCCGCCGGATCACTTCCCGGTTGGCCTTCTCGAAATCGAAGGCCGGATGCCGCTTCGCCTGGCGCAGTGCCCGGCGGATCGGTTCGAGGTGGGAGCGGTGGTAGGCCGCCAGGTCGCGGAGCCGCGCCAGACCCAGCCCGATCGAGAGGCCGCCGACCTCCATGTCGCACACGGCCTCGATCCGCTGAAGTCCCTCGAGATCACGTTCCTCGTACGCGCATTGGAGTTCGTTCCAGCGGCGCTCCCGCATGGGCGACTCCAAATCGGAATGGTCGGGGTGCAGGCGTTTCGCGAGCGCGCGGTAGAGTGTTTTGATGCTTGCTTCCTCCGGCGACGGGTAGCGCCCGGGCTGTTTTCCGGGGCGCCTCCTCTGGTCCGCATCACCTTCCTCGGCGTCCGGCCTCCGTCCGTCCCCGAACATCTCTTCGAAAGCCTGGCGGAAGGCTTCGGACACATCATCGAATTCCTCCCAGTCCCCGTCGTCCTCGTCCTCCTCCTCCTCCTCATCATCATCTTCTTCTTCTTCCTCCTCCGGCTCGGGGGGCGCGAAGGAATAGAGGGTGCCGTCCTCCAGGCGCCGCATCAACTCGGAGTGGACCTCCTCGAGTTTTTCGGGACGGAACAATGCGCAACACTGCATTTGCTCTAAAATGAACTCGTGGGCGGATGCCTTCTCGGTCATCTCGCGGATCTCCGTGAGCAGGGCGCCGAATTCCGAATGGAACCAGCGCTGGTAGGCCGCCATCTCCTCCTCCTCGAAGATCCGGAGCCGTTCCTGTTTCTTGTGCAACTCGGTGCGGAGGCGCCGGCACTGGGTAAGGGTCTTCTTCAGAAACGGCTTCTGGTCCAGGACCAGAAGGGGCGCCGGGGCGGTCCTTGGTTTCCCCCGCCTCGGATTGGCCCCGATTCGCGTCTTAGAAAACTTCCTCTTCTTCCGTTTGGCCATCCCCTCCACGCATGTGGGAGAACCGACCCGACGCAATCCGGAAATCGCTGCGATTAAAAAAACAACGACCACCGACGCCAATATGATATGGATGCCAGACTACAAAAAAATTGACCGCCCGGACTTTTAAAATGCCAGACAACAAAGTGTATTGACTTTCGGGAAATCTCGAGATTCTATTGCCAGACAACAGAAAGCATTGACTTGAAAATACAGAAATTTCTAATGTCGGACAACAAAAGGGTGTTGACTTTCGGAGGAGTCTTTCGGATGTTGGGGTTTTGGCTATCA
>JBKHCX010000234.1:0-2537 GCA_046541615.1 Puniceicoccaceae bacterium | reverse complement strand
GGTGAAAAGGCAGGGTGCGGAGTGTTTTCCACGGGTCAAGGATTTTTTCCGGGATTCTTTCCGGGATGGAATCACGGGTGCGTGGAGGGGGGGTGCGCGGGGGGCTCGGTCGTATTCGCTCTGCGGGCTGCGCCGGGTCGGGAGGGTTAAGCCTGGCGGCGAATGATGACTAATGTCTAATGTCTAATGACTAATGACTGCTGACTGCGGCATGTGGAAATCCGGGGGCTGAATGTGGAGGGGGTTTTGCGGCCTTGTTCGCTCTGTGGGAGTTGAAACCGGTTGTCGTGGTTCCTCGCCGGGGGTTTTGCGTTGTTTTCGGGGGAGTCCGGGGGGATGGGCTTGTCCGCGGAGCCGCTGGGCGTTTCCCGATGGTTCTCCGTGCTGTGCGGTCCGGGAGATTCTCTCAGCCCGCGAGCAGGGCGGCCGCCCAGGCGATCGCGAGAGCGGCGGGTGCGAGGAGTCCGATCCATAGGTTTCCGCTCCGGAGGTGGCGCTCCCAGCCGAAGGCGGCGACGGGGAGGGCCGTGGCGATGCCGGCGGCGAAGCCGCAGATGTGGGCGGTGACGTCGGTCCGGGGTCCTCCGGCGCCGCCGAGGAGGCCCAGGAGGGTGAGGCCCGCGATGGGCGGAATGATCCATTCCGGGATCGCGATGCTTCGCTCCGGGTCGCCGCGCGTGTGCGCCCAGCCGAATCCGGTGAGGAGGCCGAGAGCGGCGAAAACGGCCGTGGAGGCCCCGATCGAGAGGTGGGGTTCCGGGTAGTGGATCGCCGCCGCCAGGGCATTGCCGAGGGCTCCGCAGCAGACGACCAGGGTCCATGCCCACGCCGAGCCGAGGTAGCGGGCCAGCCAATAGACGAAGCCGATTCCGCCGCAGAGGTTCGACACGAGATGGGGAAGGTCGGCGTGGAGGGTGAGCGCGGTGAGGGTGCGCCACCACTGGCCTTGCTCGATGATCCGAAGCGAGTCGGTCCGGCCGGCGGGGGCCAGAGAGGGCGCGACGAGGTGCTGGATGCAATAGAAGCCCGCCAGAACGACGCCGTAGATCGCGAAGGGGAAGAAACGGACGGGGAGGACGCTCAGTCGCTCGGGGGGCGGTCGTTTTCTCTTTCCACGGCGGCAGGCTTCGAGTTCGCGGCGGACGGCCTCGAGGATCTCCCGCCGCACGCAGAGCACGTATTCGTCGTCCTCGCGGAAGGCCCAGTAGGCCTCGCCCATGGCGAGGATGGCGAGGCCCTCCTCGCCCGCTTCGCGCAGGGTGCGGTACCTGCCGGCCTCGACGAGGTCCGGCGGCCGGTGGTGGCGGCTTCCGCTGGTCATCGTCGCGATTTCGGGTCCAGCCGGTCGCGGAGGCTGTCGCCGAGCAGGTTGAGGCTGAGGAGGGTGGCGGCGAAGACGGCCGCCGGGGCGACGAGCATCCAAGGATAGGTGAGCATCCGCTCCGCCCCTTCGTTAAGGAGGACGCCCCAGGAACTGGCCGGGGGCTGGACGCCGAGGCCCAGGAAGCTGAGAACCGATTCGAGCAGGATGACGGTCGGCACGGTGAGGGTGGCGTACACGATGACCGGGGGCAGGGTGTTCGGCAGGATGTGGCGGAGGAGGATGACCCCGTGGCCGAGTCCGAGACAGCGGGCCGCATCGACGAAGGGCAGCTTCTTCAGCGAGAGGACCTCCCCCCGGACGATGCGGGCCGTGGTCAGCCACTCGACCGCGCCGATGGCCAGGAAGAGGAGGAGCAATGACCGGGGGAAGACGACCATGAGGAGAATGACGAAGATGAGGAAGGGGAGCGCGTAGAGGATGTCCACCAGGCGCATGAGCACGGAATCCACCCGCCCCCCGACGTATCCGGCGATGCCTCCGTAGAGGATGCCGATGGTGACCGAGACCAGGGTGGCGGCCAGGCCGACCGCGATGGAGAGGCGTCCGCCCTCGAGAACGCGGACGAACAGATCCCGGCCCAGCTCGTCCGTCCCGGCGGGGAAGACCAGGTCGGAGGGCCGCACGGTGAAGACGCCCGCGAATGCCTCCGGGGGGCCGGGGAGGGCTTCGAGTCCACCCTCGAGCCGCTCCGAAAGGGCGGCGAAGTAGTCGGGCAGGCGGTCCGGCGGGATCCACGCGGGGCGGACCGGCTGGTCGTTCCGGTCGCGGAGGATGGGCGGAATCTCGATCCAGGCGATCCTCGCGCCTGCGGCGAGCGCGATGCCGCCGGCTCCGGGCAGGGCGGCCCGGCCGTTGGCGATCAGGCGCTCCGCCCGGGCGCCGGCGATGAGGCGGTCGGCTTTGGCGTCGTTTTCGGGCTCCAGCTCGTATAGACGGGCCATCGGCGCCGACGCGCCGAGGCTCAGGCGGGTGGTTTCGGCGTCGTGCGGCCAGAAGGGGGGCAGCAGCCAGCAGGCGGCGGCGATGAGCAGGAAGACGGCCAGCGGCCCGGCCGCGGCGGGGCGGGCGAGCAGGCGGCGGGCGATGCGGGCGGGGGGGGCGCCACGCTCCCGGCGGGGGGGCGGCCCGCGGCGATGCGATTCGTCGGGGTTCA
>JBKHCX010000233.1:0-2543 GCA_046541615.1 Puniceicoccaceae bacterium | reverse complement strand
GCCGGTATGGTTCATTCGCAATCGTCGCCATGCCAGCCACCCTGCCCGCCACTCCAAGACCGGTCAAGCTTCTTTTATTTATTACCCTGTGTATTTTACTCGATTTTTATTTATTACCCTGTGTATTTTACGCGCTTGTGTATTTTACGCGATTGCGCCGGATCGGCCGACTCGAATTCCACGGCCATCCCAACGGCGGCTAAAGCGCGCCGCTCCCAAAACACGGAGCCGCGTGCTTCAGCCGCGGTCTTGCGCCGGATCGGCCAGCTCGACTTCCACGGCGAGCGCGTCCAATCCGCTCGCTTCGAAGGAAACGTAGCGGCTCCGCTCGATCTCGCGCAGGTCGTACTCGGCGGGCGCTCCGTTCACGCTCAGGCGGCGTGGCTCGGCGCCTTCCGGCAAAAGGATCTCCACCAGGCGCTCCCCGCCGCTGGCGGCGATATCGAGGCAAATACTTCCCCCGTCCCGACGATAACGGTAGCGCACGTAGGCGCCGCTTTCCTCGTATTTGATGCAGGCGGTGGCCTCGTCCACCCCCGCCGCCAGCCAGCCGGGCTTGATCCGCACCGAGCGCATGGCCCGGTCGCGGTCGACCACGCCGGCCAGTCCCTCGCCGAGGGCGCAGGCCACACAGCTCGCGCTCCAGTATTGGTTGGGGCCTTCAAAAACATCGCGGGGCGGCAGCCAGACGGGATGGTCGCTCAGGGTGATGCCGGCGACGCCCCACTTCGGCCCCGTTTCCCGGGAAGCGCGGAGGGTGAGCGCGGCGATTTCCTTTTCGGGCCGCGGGTTGTTCCAGCCCCAGAGGGTCAGGCCGATCCGGGAAAACACCTCCGTCCCGCCGACCCATCCGAGCGTGACCTCGGGCATGCTCCGCCGGGGCCGGGGATCCTCGGGATTCCAGGTGCCCAGCACCTGCCTGCCTTTCTGCAGGTAGAGATGGCTCGACGTGCCGTCGGCGTAGCGCCACTCCAGCTCGCCGACCACCGATCCGCCGCCGCCGGCGCCGTGCAGAAAGTAGAGCGAGGCGGCCTTGGCGCCGACCGGAATCGTGACCTCCTCGGCGAAGCCCTCCCGGTCCCGCGCCAGGCGCAGGCAGGCGCGTCCACCGTTGGCCTCCGGCTCCAGCAGGTCGAACTCGACGCTCTCGAAGGTGTTCCGCCCGGTGGGCAGGTTGCGCAGGTCGTTGCCTTTCTCCCCCATCCAGCCGTCGTGCGTGTCGTCGCTGCGCCAGTGGGCGTTGGCGAGCGCCCGCAAATCCACCGGGCTGAAGGCGCGCTCCGGCGGCACGGGATCGAAGGCCAGCATCCCGCCCTCGATGTAGGGAGCATAGGGCTCGACCAACTCCCAATAGCGGCGCAGCACATCGGCGCCGTAGGCCTCGTATCCGTGCGCGAAAGCCGCCCGGGCCAGCTCCCCGGCCACGATTCCGGCCACCGCGCCGTTGAGATACACGCCAGGCATGAGGTGAAAGCCTCTCGGGAAATGCGGCCACATCGTCATGAACTCGGCGCGATGGTTCTCCGGCAGTTCTTCCCGGATGCGCCGGTAGGTCTCGATGATCGCTTTGGCCTTTTCATGGCCGATGCCGTAGTTCGCCACCATCGGGTTGGAGAGCGAGACGACCTCGGTCTCGTCGATCCCGAAGTCCCGCTCAAAGGTCGGATCTTCCGGAACGTGCATCTGATAAAAACGTCCGTTCCAGGAGATTTCGGCGACGCGCGCGAACAGCTCGTCGCCAAAGGCCTGCATCCGCGCCGCCTCGGCCTCGCGCCCGGCCACCCGCAGCATTTTCGCGAGATTGCGGCAGGCGAAGGCCATGCTCAGGTTGTCGCCGTAAAAGACGCCGTATTGGCTGACCCCGGGGATCGCGTTCATGTGGTCGCCGCCGACCAGCGCCGAATCGAAATCGCTCTGGAAGTCCCAGAGGTCCAAAGTAAACGGCCGGTGGATCAGCTGAAATTTCTCCGACCAGGTGTAGGGGCTGTTGCGGGTGTATTCGACGGCCTTCAGCGCGGTGTCGAGATGCCGGGCCATCCACGCGTCATCCCCGCTCACCTGCCAGGCGAGGAAGAGCCCGTTGATATACTGGTGCTCGACATCGTTCATGATCGGCTGGCGGGCGAAAATCTCCGCGTCGTTGTGCCCGCGCCGGTGGAACTCCCCGGACCAGCGCCACTCCATGTGGTAGGGCTTGTCCTTGTCCACCGGCATGCCGAAATCCCAGACCATGCCATTGTCCGTGGCGTTTTCGGTGAAATAGTCGCTGCTGTCCTTGATGTGGTCGAAAAAGTAGCGCCCGCCCTGCGCCCCCGTCCAGGTGCCCCGGCTGGTGATGCATTGCTTGCGGATGCTCTTTTCGCCGTCGAAGGAACGCAGCCGACGCTCCGCATAGGCCATTTCCAGGACATGGTGGATGGTGTCGAAAAAGGCGCCGAAACGGTTGCCCGCATCACGGATCTCGCTGCGGCAGTCCACCCGGAAGGAAGTCCGGGCGGTCTCCACGCCCCGCTCGTCGTAGGCGGCCACCACCTGCCAGCCCA
>JBKHCX010000232.1:0-2648 GCA_046541615.1 Puniceicoccaceae bacterium | reverse complement strand
TTCACGTCCCAGGAGGGCTGGGCGACGGGCACGGAGCCGTCCGCCGGGCGGTCGATCTGGAAGACTTCCTTCCCGTTTTCGTCCCAGACCTTGAGGTTGTTGACGGTCGAGGGGCGCCCGCCGTGCAGGGTGATGTTGCTCAGGCTGATGCCGGAAATCGGGTTGCCCTCGTAGCCGACGATGGAGCAGGCGATCGGGCCGTAGCTTGCGGCGGTGACGTTGCTGATGCGGATGTTGCGCACGACGCCCTCGGAGGGGGGCGGGGCGTCGGGCCAGTCCGCGCCAACCCGTTTGCCGCTGCCGTCCACCCGGCTGTTGCGGCGTCCGAGTTTGATGAAGATCGGGGTCTCGACCTTTTCCATGACCACGTTGCTGATCTGGATGTTCTCCATCACCCCGCCGTCCACGCAGGCCATGTCGATGCCGGCGAGGCCGTAGATCGAATTGCTCCCGTGGGTGCTCTCGGTGGCGCGGGTCTTGCGGATGGTGATGTTGGAGACGTTGAAATTGCGGTAGCCGCCGATGGAGGCGGTGCCCCATTTCAGCGGCGAGGCGAAGGAGGCGAGCACGCAGTTGGTCACGGTGACGTGCTCGCAGGGCGGCGCGCCCTCGGATTTGAAGCAGAGGGCGTCGTCGGAGGCGTCGATCAGGCAGTCCGAGACGATGACATCGCGGCAGCTGTCGATGTCGCAGCCGTCGTTGTTGAGGTTGGAGTGGTTGTAAACCTTCAGCCCGTGCAGGCGCAGGCCCTCGCACTCGAGGTAGCGCTGCATCCAGAAGGCGGAGTTCCGCAGGCGCAGGCCGCTGACCTCCACGTTGCGGCAGCGGACGAGGTGCAGGCCGTAGGGCCGGTTCGGATCGTTGCCGACTTTGGTTTGAAACAAGTCGCTGCCCCCCATGCCGTCGATCAGGCCCCTGCCGGTCAAAGTGATGTTTTCCTGATCGAAGGCGTAGAGGAAGGCCCGCCAGGGCACGGTGTCCATGCGCGAGTAATGGGCGATGGGGATGAGCGGAAACAGATCCGCCTCCGGCAGGGCCCGCAGCACCGCGTTTTCGGCGATCTCGATGGTGACGTTGCTTTTCAGGTAGAGCGTTCCGGAGCGGAAGACGCCGCCGTCGAGGACAACGCGTCCGCCGCCCTGGGCCGCCGCGGCGTCAATGGCCGCCTGCAGCGCGGCGGTGTCGTTGGTGTGGCCGTCGGCGACGGCGCCGTGGGATTTTGGATCGACGGGCATAGGATGATCTGAACTCTCAGTCAATCGATTCGATGGCGCCGGCGTCGCGCTGTCCGTTGGCGTGGTTGCCGAAGAAGTCCTTCTTCCATGGGCCGTCGGTCTGCCAGGCGTGGAGTTCGGCGATGGAGGTGCGGGCGTCTTCGAGGGTGCCCTGGCACAGGCGGAGGAAGTCGATGTCGCCGACAAAGCCTTCGCCGACCACGAGGTCGGCGGGGTTGTCGAGCGAAGCGGCGGCGGGGAGGTCGCTTTTCGACGTGTCGGCCTCCTTGCCATTGACGTAGAGGGTCATCCGCCCGGTGGCGCGGTCCATCTCGGCGACGAGGTGGGTCCATTCGCCGTTGGCGAGGGATTCGGGGCCGACGAGTTCGGAGGACTTCCCGCCGGAGGCGACGGTGAGGACCGGCTGTCCCTGGCCATTGAGAGAGAGACGGTAACCGGCCTGGCCGTCATACTTCGCGAGGAGGGTGCCCCCCTCGTTCGACCCATCCGCGCGGAAGATGGCTTCGATGAGGAGGTTTTCCGTGTCGATGGCGGGGGTGTGGCGCTCTTCCGCCGGGAAGTGGTAAACCTTTTCGCCGTCTTGTTCGATCAGCCGCCAGTGGCCTTCTTCGGGATCTTTCTGGTCGGTCATTTGGTTGAACCATCGCTCCTGGATGCGCTTCTGCGGGATCACGAAATCCTCCCGCATGCGGGCGTCCGGGTAGGTGCCCGTGCGGTTGCCGTCAAAGCGCAGCGCGCCGGGTGCCCAGGTTTCGGAGGGGGCCTCGACGTAATCGCCGAGTCCGGCGTCGCTGACCTGCAGGTCGAAGGCGGGCACCTGCTCATACATCATCCGGTGGATGTGGGCCTCGGAGAAGTAGAAGCTGTAATCGACGACGTTGGCGGGGTCGGCCTGGTTTTCGGTGAAGTGCCACTCCCCGACGGTGCCGTAAAGCGAGAAGGGGACGAAGTAGATCGCCCCGGCGTCGATCGCGGGCGAGTTTTCGACGAGGCGGAAATCGACCTGGCTGTGGTCTTCGATGAACGGGCGTTCGCTGCCGACGATGGGCGGATCGGGGACGAGTTCGCCGAGATCGGCGAAGCGCACCGGGAAGGCCTTCATCTGCTCCTGCATTTCGGCGATGTCCTTGGCCGAGATTTCGTTGGGAATGTCGAGCTGCGGCTCATTGGTGTCGCGGTCATAGCGCTGCTTGAGGAGGGCGCCGGCCTCGGCCGAGCCCTGGAAGATGTTGTCCGCGAAGGCGAGCGAAGGCACGCCCCGCACGCCGGAGGCCGCTTCGTCGTCTCCGCCGCCGACGAGGGAGGGGTCGCCCATGCGGTTGTTGGCGAGGAAGGATTCGGAGATTTCGCTGAAGAGGTTGCCGACGATGTCGCAGCGGTTGCCGCTGCTGCCGCCGACCCCCCTGGCGTGGC
>JBKHCX010000231.1:0-2650 GCA_046541615.1 Puniceicoccaceae bacterium | reverse complement strand
GATGAAGTCCCCGGGCACAAAATAGTCCGGCTTGCCGTCTTCGCCGAAAACCCGGCCGTCGTAATTGATGCGTTCTTCGTCCTTCATCGGTTGTCGTCCTCCTCGGCGCCGTAGCGGTGGATCGTCCCCCGCTTTTCCAGGTAGATAATGAGCAGCAGGATGCCGATGCCGAGCACGTCCGTGCCGATCTGCAAGAGCTGGCTGGAGAAGAAGTATTCGTATTCGCGCTCGCTGAAGTCCGCCTCGACCTCATACTGCGGCACCGTCACGTAAACCGGTCGGGAGGCGAGGGTTTCGGCCATCTTGCGGAAGGCGACCATCGCGAAGGCCCGGCGCACCCCGTCGTCGCCCAGCATATCCGCCATCCGCGGCTCGACTTCGGCGTAGGCGCGGTCGGCCTCGTTCTCATCGCCCGATTTGATGATGGCGGAAATCCGGTAGCCCGCCGGATTCTCCAAACGCTCCGCCTCCACCCGGTGAAACATCGAATCGCTCACTTTCAGGGTCTTCGCCATTTCGTCGCCGGGGGCGAGTTCGGGACTCTCCGACGAAACCAGGCGGAAGACGAGCCGGCCCCCGCCGCCCGGATCGGATTCGGCGTCCTCCTCCACGGGAAGAACTTCGAGATACCCGCTCTCGACCACCTCGGCGGAAAACGCGTCCTGCCCGCGGCCGAACAGCGATTGTCCGGTGGCCGTCACCACCGCCGCGAAACCGGAGGCGCGATCAGGCCGCAGACCCGCCCCGTAAGCGCCTTCGAAGAGGGCGTAGTAGCGCGGATCGACGGCGAACTCGTAGCGGAAGGCGGGATCGCCGCCCTCCCTGTCCGGGAGAATCTCCATCTCAATATCCGGCGCGAAGCGGATGCGGCCCTCCTCGTCGGTTTCGGCCACGAGGACCTGCTCGGGCCCCCGGAAGCTGGAGCGCAGCCCTTCCAGATCCTCCTCCCGCACCTGCTCGATGGTCTCGGCGGTGAGGCTCAGCCGCCCGTCCTCCCAGCGGGCGTCGAGCAACTGCTCCCCGGGGCGGTAGAGGGCGTTTTCGAGGAGGGGCTTCATCTCGGCGTGGAGCCGCCTGGCCCGGTCCTTCAGATCCGCCTCGATCGCAGCGACCCGGTCCTGCGCCTGCTTGATCTCCGCTTCGATCGACGCCTTCTCCTCGTCGGGGGTCAGTATCCAAACCTTCCGGCCCCTGAGCGCGTCGATCTTGTTGACCAGATCTTTCTTTTCAGCTAAAAGCTCGGCGGCCTCATCCGACTCCCGGTGGACCCACCAGCGTTGGGAGGTCTCGCCGTCCACGCCGTATTGGTGGACGGGGCGGAAGACCAGATTCTCCGTATCGACACCGCCCTGCTGCAAGAGGGAGACCACCTCTTCCTGTGATTTTTCGGTCCCGAATGTGCCCACCACATTGTAGCCGGCCTGGGGGAAGAACCAGAGCGCCCAGAGAAAGAGCCACCCGCCCACCAGCAACGCGGCGGTGGTGCGGAAAACGGAATTGAACACCATGACCCCCCCGGTCGCCGCCCCCATCCGGTTGCGCTTGACATACTCCCACAACAGCGGACCGGAGGCCACCCCTTTGATCGAACCGAAAATGTAGGCGGCGTTGCCGAATAACACGATTTCCCAGAAACTCGGTCGGAAGTCCGGCAGGAAATAGACATAGACCGTGTAGATGATGTTGACCACCAGATTTCCGATAGTGGCCCAGAAGACCAGGGTCATCTTCCCGTAGCGGTCGGCCATCCAGCCCCCCAGCAGCCCGAGGGCGATGCCGACGGGGATGCCGATGGCGACCGTATTGCCGAACATCTGCAAGTCGTAGCCCCATTGCTCGGTGAACAGCAGGGGTTGGAAGACCCCCAGCGAGAAGCCGAACATCACGTTGGCGAAAAGGAGCATATACAGCGGAAAAATGTCCTTGGCGAAAATGTCGCCGAAAACCGACTTCACGAAGTAAACGAGCACGTTCTGGCCGGGCCGTCGCCCGTCGCTCATGCGCTTGTGCCCCGGCGGGTAGGTCTCCTTGACCCCCCACCACTCGAAAACGGCCGCGCCCAGAAAGAGCAGCGCGCAGAGTAAAAACATCAGCGTCGCCCCCGATATGGTGCCGAGGAACTGGAACGGCCCCAGGAAGTAAACGTCGTGGAAACGCCCCAGCAGCAGGGTGAAGAAGACCAGATTGCCGATATTCATGAAGGCCTTCATGAACCCGGCGCTGATCCCCCGTTGTTTGGCCGGCACGACCTCCCAAATGAGCGCTTGCGAAGGCGAACCCAGATCGCCGAAGATGCCAAACGCCCAGTAAAGCGCGATCAAGACCCACAGGTTCGGGGCGAAGGGCATCGCCGCCAGGAAGAAGACTTTCAGGAAGTCCGAAGACGCCACGAATATCTTGCGCCGCCCGAAGCGCGTCCACATCCGGTCGCTCACCCAGGCGATGAGCGGCCCGCCGAGGATGGTCACATAGACCTCGAGGCTCATCAACCCCATGATCGCCGCCGGATTGTCCAGATACTTCTTGATCAGCAGCAGGAAGGGCGCGTTGAGCACGAACTTCCCGTAGATCGACAGAACGATGATCAACTGCGCGTAGAAGGCCCACGTCAAGGGCACCTTGGTTTTACGGGTGATCAGCATGGGGCGGC
>JBKHCX010000230.1:0-2688 GCA_046541615.1 Puniceicoccaceae bacterium | reverse complement strand
GCCGGCCGACGACCTGACCGATCCGGCCCCGGCCAACACCTTCGCCCACCTCGACTCGACCATCGTCCTCGAGCGGCGGATCGCCGAACTCGGGATCTACCCGGCGGTCGATCCCCTCGGCTCCACCTCCAACGCGCTCGACCCGGCGATCATCGGCGAGGAGCACTTCCGGGTCGCCCGCGGCGTGCAGGACGTGCTCCAGCGCTACAAGGATCTGCAGGACATCATCGCCATCCTCGGGATCGACGAGCTTTCGGAGGAGGACAAGAAGACGGTCTTCCGCGCGCGGAAAATCCAGAAATATCTCTCCCAGCCCTTCCACGTCGCCGAGGTCTTCACCGGGTTCGCGGGCAAGTACGTGCCGGTCTCGGAGACGATCCGCGGCTTCCGCATGATCCTCGACGGCGACCTCGACCACCTCTCGGAAAACGACTTCGCCTACAAGGGCGTCATCGACGAAGCCATCGAGGCCGGCGGGACCTCCCGCTAAGCGTCCCGATTCCATCCCCACCGGCATGAAGATCTCCATCATCACCCCCGAGAAGATCGCCTACCAGGGCGAGGCCGATCACGTGGTCCTCAACACCGTGGACGGGGAGATCGGCATCCTCCCCGGGCACCTTCCGCTGGTGACGCTTCTCAGGCCGGGCGACATCCAGGTCGAATCGGGCGGGGAGAAGGAGTACCTCGCCGTGGACAAGGGCTTCGCCGAGATCAGCGACGACCGGATCCGGGTCATGACCGAGGCGGCCATCGATGTCGATGAGATCGACCTCGAAGCCGTGGCGAAGGCCGAGGAACGCGCCCGCCGCTTCCTCGCCGAAGCCGAGGGCAAGGAGGATCTCGATCCCCACGAGCTGGAGCAGATGCACGGAAGCCTCCGCTTCGCCATCGCCCAGCGCCTGGCCAAAGGCCGGCGGATTTGAGTTGATCCCGGCCGCGCCTTTCCGGAGCGGTGGACACTCCTGTCCACCCCCATATCGCCAACCCGTTCCTGCTCCCAAGCCAACGCCCGCGGGACAGGAGTGTCCGGGTGTGACCACCAGTGCGGTGAGTGATCGGAGGGATTTTTCCGATTTTCCAGTTGATTCGCGGCCATCGCGGCAACCGTCTTCGCTCTTCGAGCTCCGCCGAGTCAAGAGCACGAGGCCCTGCGGGAACGCAAATTCCTAATTTTTTTGTTCTTTCGAAATAACTGGTGGGGCAAGCGCGCTCTTGACGGCCATAGCTCGGCTTGTCCGGCGTCTTATCGTCCGGAGGTCGCTGAGCGGGGAAAGAAAGCCCTATGCCCGGGAGGGAGAGCAACCGCTGTTGCGCGCGTGCCGCAGCCCGATCCCGGAGAACTGGAAAATCGGAAGCATTTCCATCAAAGCTCCACGCATTTGTGGTTGCACCCGGAGTGTCCACCTTCCGTCACGGGAGAAACGACGGAAACGGCTGCCGCCGTTCCTCTCCAATGATCTCGTCCTTCGTCATTAGTCCTTCGTCATTAGCCATTAGCCATTCGTCATTAGCCATTAGCCACCCCCCCTCTCACCCGCGTGGTTGCATCGGCCCGGTTTTCGCTTCTACTATCTCTTCATGGAAAACACGATTGCGGACAAATCCCGGGTCGGCTGGGCGCGGGGGCGCCTGGAGGCTCTCGCGGCCAACATCGGCTCCGTGATCCGGGGCAAGGATCCCGTGATCGACCAGGTCCTCGTCTGCGTGGTGGCCGGAGGCCATCTTCTCGTCGAGGACCGCCCGGGGGTCGGCAAGACCACGCTCGCCTATTGCCTGGCCCGGTCGCTTTCCGGCGAGTTCTCCCGGATCCAGTTCACCAGCGACCTGCTGCCCTCCGACATTCTCGGCGTCTCCGTTTTCGACGAGCGCTCGCGCGAGTTCGTGTTCCGGAAGGGCCCGATCTTCGCGAACATCGTCCTGGCCGACGAGATCAACCGGACCACGCCGAAAACCCAGTCCAGCCTCCTCGAGGTCATGGACCGGTCGAAGGTCTCGATCGACGGCGGCACCTACGCGGTCGGGCGGCCGTTCATGGTCTTCGCCACCCAGAACCCCATCGATTTCGAAGGCACCTTTCCCCTGCCCGAAAGCCAGATGGACCGCTTTCTCATGCGGATCTCGATCGGTTATCCCGATCAGGAGGCCGAGATGGAGATCCTCCGCGATCCGAATCTCTCCTACGACGATATCCGGATCGATCCGGTTCTGACCACCGCGGAGCTGCTCGAGATCCAGGAGCTGGCGCTTTCCGTGTTTCTGGAGGAATCGATCGAACTGTATCTGCTGCGGATCGTCCAGGCCACCCGGACCGAGACGGAGTTCCGCTCGGGGATCAGCACCCGCGGCCTGCTCGGCCTGAAGCGCGCGATCCAGGCCCGGGCGATCTGCCACGGGCGCGATTTCGCCATCCCCGAGGATGTCTTCGCCACGGCCCTGCCGACGCTGGTGCACCGGCTCGTTTCCCGGAGAGCGACCGCCGATGCGATCGAGGAGCGGAAGATCATCCAGGGCATCCTGCGGAACATCATCGAGGAGATCCCCGCCCCCTGACCGCGGGCGCCCCGCGAAGACCGGTCCCATGCGGAGGAGCGATCAGGCGAGCCGGAAGGGCGGGGGGGCGGCGCCGGCGGATCGGCGCGGCCGCGCCGGAGCCGGGGCGCCCTCGCGCCCGGCGCCGCGGCGGTC
>JBKHCX010000229.1:0-2706 GCA_046541615.1 Puniceicoccaceae bacterium | reverse complement strand
CTTGGCCAGAGGCTTTTGCCCGGGCAATGGCCTCATCTTGAATTTCCAAGAGCACATGCCAGTCGCGGCCATCCCGCTTAAAGTGCCCGATCTGATAAGTAGAGGCGTCCCGCTGCATCTGATCGAGGACAAAGCCATCGGGAAACTCATAAACCGCGCCTGCAGAAGCATCCGTTTCCAGGATAAGACGACCTTCTTCAATCTTCCAGGTAACCTCAAACTCACGCGGGGATTGATAGCGGAAGACCCTTGAGGCTATTGTGCGCGGCGCGGCGGTATGCTCTTGAACCGGGTGCTCGAACAGGCGCACTTGAAAAGCCTGCCCCAGTAACTTAACCGAACGTGCGGCAATGATCGGCCCCTGGTTTTCCCGCAACTCGTGATGCAGGTAGGGGTTGGCTTGCGATACCTTCTTGTGCTCTACGCCTGTGGCCTCTTCCGGCTCCCATTCCGAAACCTTGATGAAGCCCACGATCTGCTTGTTCCGCGTGCGCTGGTTGTTCTTCAGTGAGTGGATGCCGCCAAAGATGCTGATTTTGCCGAGGGGGTGTGGCAGGTCCTGCGGGATGGCGACGGTGTTTTCACCGGTCGGCTTATCAAGGAGTTGGCCCTCGGCATCGACAAGGATGTTTTCGCCGACAACCGTTCGGCCTTTAAGCTGGATCGTGGGGTTGCCCCCGAACCGCTTTTCTCCCCCGGAGGTGTCGGGCAGGATCACGAGTTCGGCATGAACCCCGGTGACGCGGCGGAAGTCCTTTGCGTCCGTGCCCGCACCGTTGTCTGCTAAAAATTCTTGGCCGACGCGGATCGTAGCCTGTTTGCCCTCTTCCGTAACCAGGCGCGGGGCTGCAAGAATCTTAGCATCAAGGGCTTTCAGGGCCTTGAGGACTGATTCCATACTGTCCCAAGTATTCATTTCGCTGCGCGGTAGTTCCTTTAACAAGGCGTCAAGATCCTCGATCTCGGCGAAGACGAGTTCCGTCTGGTAAAGTTTGCGCCGCTCCTGCCCCGGCTTGAAATCGTGGTAGGCGATCTCTGTTTTGCCGTCGCTCGTCATTTGCATGCGTTTCGGAGAGGGGAAAGAGAAATCGGATCGCGTAGCGGACAGATATTCCGGCTCCACCGCGCCGGTGCCCGCCGCGAGGAGGGCGAGGCCGAGGAGGAGGAGCCCGCCGAGGCGGGCGAGGGGGCGGCTGGGGTTGGGTCGGTTGATCATGGTGATTCGTTTTTTAAGGGTTCGTTTGCCGGGAACGGCCATGGAGAGAGCGAAAAACAGGGGCGAGGAGTGGAGGTGAGGGTGAAAGTGAGAGTGGGAGATCTTGAGGAGGAGGCGTGCGTAGGTTTCGCGGTCCTCGGTGCTGGCGCGGCGGGCGAGGTCGGCGTCGGTGGCCAGTTCGCAGTCGATGCGGCAGGCGCGCCGTGCCCACCAGGCCAGGGGGTTGAACCAGTGGCAGGCGGCGGCGAGGCCGAGGAGACCTTGGAGCCAGTGGTCGCGGCGGCGGGCGTGGGTCATCTCGTGCCGGAAGATCAGGCGTAGTTCGTCGTCGGACAGGGTCGCGGCCAAACCGACCGGCAGGACGATGGCAGGGCGGAAGATCCCACAGAGGCAGGGGCCGGCGATTTCCGGGGAAAACCGGAGCGGGAGGGGGCGCTTGAGACCGACGGCATCGGCGGATTCTCGCACGAGCCCGTGAAGATGAGTGGGCCAATGATGCTGCGGGAAGCCGCTGCGGGACGCTTCCGGTGCTTCGGAAAGAAGCCTCCTTTGGAAGCGCCAATGTCCGAAAAGGGCCAGTCCGATGAGCCCGACGAAGCCCGCGAGCCAAACCGCCCCGACGACCTCAAGCGGCGCGGGATAGCCGCCTGGCTTTGCGGCTTCGGGTTCTTCGGTGAGTTCCGGCGGCGGTTCGAGGGGCGTCCACCGGGTGTCGTGTTCTTCGATGACCGGGACATCCTGGACGGCGGGTGCCGCCGCCTCCCCGGTGAAAAATGCCTCCACCGCAGGCCGCAGGTTGAGCAGGCTCAGCGGCGAATCGGGCGTGACCGGTGCGAGCAGGCGCAGACCGACGAGGAGCCATGCGAAGGTGAGAAGCCCGGCGGGCAGCCATTTGCCTCCGATCCCGCGCAGAGCCAGGACGAAGAGGGCGAGGAGCGAGCCGAGGAGGGAGATTTCGAAAAGGAGCGACATAGGCGGAATAGGCTGAATGAGAAGTGCGGGACGTGGGATGAGAAAACAGTCGGAGTGGTTTGCGGGCGAAGCGTTTACCGTTTGCGGTTTTGTGCTTCCTTCTTCGCTTGGAGCAGATCTTGCAGCTCGGCGATGTCGGAGGGGCTCAGGCTTGCCTGCTCGACCAGTTGGAGCATCAGCGGCGACCATTGGCCGCCGAGGATGCGACGGACGAAGCCGGCGCTTTCCTCGCGCACGCAGGCCTCGCGTTCGAGCAAGGGTGTGTAGCGGAAGGCTTTGCCCGCGCGCCGGGTCTCGAGGACCCCGCGTTCGACCAGCCGACCGAGCAAGGTGTTGACGGTCTTCAGCTTCCGGTCCGGGCGGGGCAGACGCTCATGCACCTCCGATCCGGTCAGCCCGGGCTCGCGCCAGAGCACCTCCAGGACTTCCCACTCGGCCGCCGGTATTTTAGGGATTTCGATTTCCATGGATTCAGAAATCTTACACGCGTAGGAGAAAGTCAAGCGGATTTCTTACAT
>JBKHCX010000228.1:0-2719 GCA_046541615.1 Puniceicoccaceae bacterium | reverse complement strand
CCACATGGCCCTCTTCCGTGATCTGCCGGATATTCGTTCGGTGGTCGCCGCCCGTTCCAAATATGCGACGATGTGGGCACAGGCCGGTCGACCCATTCCCTGCCTGGGCTTCGCGCACGCCGATTATTTCTGCGGCGAGATTCCGATCACCCCGCCTTGGGAGGAAAGAGCCGATGAAGAGGAATATTATCGCAAGGTTGCCGAACAAATCGTCGAACACTACGAGAAAACCGGTGTTGATCCGAATCGGGTTCCGGCGATATTGGTCGATCGTCTGGGTCTTGTTTCCTGGGGAGCGACTCCGATGGACGCGGCTCGGAACATCAGCTACATCGAACTCCTCGCCGAGCTGGCCTTCGGCACCCTTTCCTTGAATCCAAGGTGCCGGTCCCTTTCGGACGCCGAGGTGCGCCGACATTTCGCAACGAATAGAACTCTCCCCGACATGGGGTCGTTTAGAGGGTTGCGCAGAGAGAGTCCATAGTCTTTTCTTGCGCCCGATGTTAGAAAATCTTAGGCAGTCGATTCACGAAGCTACCCTTCAACTGGTGGACAACGGGTTGGTGGATTACTTTCGGGGAACCATCAGCGGCTTTGATCGAACACGCGGTCTTCTTGTCATAAAACCGCGGGGTGTGGACTACGGGAGTCTCACTCCCGACAGCTACCTGGTCGTATCCGCCCGGACGGGACAGGTGGTGGAAGGGGTGGGCATGCCCTCGACCGGCATGGATCTGCATCTGAGGCTTTACCGGGATCTGCCGGACATCCGCTCGGTGGTGGCCACCCTTTCGAAGTACGCGACCATGTGGGCGCAGGCCGGTCGGGCGATTCCCTGCCTCGGTGTGGCGCACGCCGATTTTTTCCAGGGCGAGATTCCGATCACCCCTCATTACGGGGAAGAGATCAAAGAGGACGAATACTACGGCAAAGTCGCCGAACAGATAGTCGAATTCTTCGAGAAGAGCGACGCGGATCCGGGGTTGGTTCCGGCGATTCTGGTCGACCGCCTCGGCCCCGTCTCGTGGGGGGACTCGCCGATGGACGCCGCCCGCAACGCCGTTTACATCGAGATCCTCGCCGAACTGGCCTATGGGACGCTTGCCCTGAATCCGGAACTGCGGCCCCTTGCCGACGCCGACATCCGCCGGCACTTTTCGCTGATGAGGAAACGCGGAATCGTTCCCTTCTTCCGGCTGCGGGGCCGCCAGATCGAGAGGCGGTAGTTCCCAGCCGGGAGAGGCATGTCCCCGGAGGATCAGGAGGGCGGAAAGGGCGTTCCCGGCGCGGAATCCGGGGAGGCGGCGCCCATCGATTCGACCGCCGCGCTGGCGCGGCATCTCGGCCTGTCGCGGTGGACCGTTTCGCGCGTGCTGAACGGACACGGCGGAGTGCGGGCCGAGACCCGGGAGCGCGTTCGCCGGGCCATGCGTGAGAGCGGCTTCGAGCCCAACCTTTACGCGCGGTCCCTGCGCGGCGGGCGGACCCGGACCATCGGGGTCTGTATCCAGGAATTGGACTCACCCTCCCTCAGCCGGAAAGTCGCGGAACTGCAGGACGAGTTCCGGAGGCGGGATTACCACAGCCTTCTCGAGCTGACGGCCAGGGATCATTCGCTCGAGGAACGGGTCCTGCGGCACTTTCTGAACCTGAAGATCGATGGAATTGTCGGAATCGGCACCTGCCTCTCGCCGACCTCCGCTCTTGTGCGGGAGTTGGAGGATTCGGCGATACCCGTTCTTTTGGTGGATCCGGAGACGATTCTTCCCTTCCCGATTGTAGAAGTCGATCGGGCGGCGGCGACCCGGTTGATGCTCGAGTTTCTGTGGGCGGAGGGGCACCGCTGTTTCGGGCTGGCCGGGTTCGATCCCGACTATACTTACAGCGCCTACCGATTGGAAGGGGTGGCGGAGTTTTTCCGGGAGAATCCCTTGGATGGTCCGGTCTGGTCTCTTTTTGAGCGCGGCACCGTGCGGCACGATTTTTCCTATGGGGACCGTCTGGCCGAATCGATCGCGGCCGGGCCGGTCCTTCCCAGCGCAATCCTGGCGGTCAACGACCGCGTGGCGGTCGGACTGCTGGCCGGGCTGGGACGGCGGGGTCTGGACCTGGCGGTGGTTGGGCACGACAACCTCGATTTCGCGCCCTATTTCGACCCGCCTCTGACAACCGTTGACCAGAGGACTTCGGTCCTCATGAAAACCGCCGCCGGTGGCTTGGTCGGGTGGCTGGAGACCGGGGATATCCCCCCGCGCAGGACCCGCCTTCCGACCGAACTCAAGGTCCGCGAGTCGCACCGTTGCGTTCCGGGCTTGGGACGGGGTTCCCGTTGAGTTCCCGCCTCCTCCGGTCGTCTCAATCCTCGTTCTCCTCCTTCGCTGAGTCGTCGCGGTGCGTTCCCGTCGCATGAATCACGAGGTTTCCGGGGGTGGAGTCCGCCCGGACGACTTCTTCGACGATCACACGCTCCAATTCCGATAGGCTGATCGTCTCGGTGAGGTTCAGCCCGAGGGGAGCGCCCGCCTCGTCGAGGAAGAGGACGGTGGCCCGGTTGCCGTCGGAACAGAACAACCGCCGGGTCTTGCGGGTGCGGCTACCGGTCCGGGGAAGTAATCAAGCGGTCCGTCGCGATGGCCTGTGGCGGATCACTGGAAGACATCGGATCGGCAGGCCTTCCCGACCGTCATCCCGCCCCAGTCGGCGCCCTTCATCGGTTTGG
>JBKHCX010000227.1:0-2767 GCA_046541615.1 Puniceicoccaceae bacterium | reverse complement strand
GATGGACGAGCGGTTGCCGAGATACTTCCTCACGGCGTCGTGCGTCGTGAGCGGAAGGGTTCGGACGGTCGCGCAGTCGCGCACGCGGTGCACGTTGGTCTCGGGAGCGCCTTTGCGGGCGCCCGCGGCGACGCTGTAGATCTTTTCGGGATCAAGCGGCTGCCCGCCGATGCGAAGCGCACGGACCCGTTCACCCGGTGCGGAAGCACTGTCGAACTCGAGTTCAAGACCGGATGCGCGGGGGAGCCAGCCGCCGAACAGGCGACTGGGATCGCGGGAAAAGACATTCTCCAGCTCCTCCTCCCAGTAGGTCTCGAACTGGGCTCCGGTCGCCTCGCCCTTCTTCAATCGGAGGTTCAGCGGGAGCCAGGACCAGAGATCGGCTTCCGTGATCGGACCGGGGGCGGTCGGCGGGGAAAAGCGAAACCCGTTGCTGAGCGCGACATCGGCCCCGGTGACATCGAGGATCGCGTCGGTGATCACCTGGTCCAGGGAGGTGTGGATCACATTGTAGCGGGCCAACCAGCCATCGGTGTGGCCGATGACACGGTTCATGCGTTCCCGGTGGGGCTCCAGGGCGCGACCGACGATCTCCCTCACCCCCGGGTCTTCGGGATAGAGTTCGGGACGCAGCTCGATCAGGCGCCATCTGCGGTCGGCCAGTTCGCCGTCGGCGTCGAAGAACAGGTCCAGCTTGCCGACAAAGGAGCCGAACGCCCCCGCCTCGACGATCCAGGTGCCATCGACAACCATTGGCTCATAGGTGCGCTCGTGCGTGTCCGCCGAAAGGATGATGTCCTCTCCCTCGACTTCCCGGGCCAGGGCCATCGCGCGGCCGAGCCCGATGTGCGTGGCAATCACGACCAGATCGACCGCCTCCTCCTCGCGCAGCTCGTCGACGAGCGGTTGGATGACCGACGCCTCGTCAAAAGCCAACCCATCGCTCATGTGAGGCGGCTGCCGTGTGGGGATCTGCGGTTCGGTGAAACCAATCACCCCGACCCGGACCCCATTCAGCTCCTTTACGAAATAAGGCTCGTGAAGAAGGTCTCCTGTCTCGGCGTCCCGCATGTTCGCGGCGATCATCGGATAGTCGAACTCCGCAACCCGGTCCATCCAGGCGTCTTTGCCGTAGGTGACCGACCAGTTGCCGGGGATCGCCAGATCGAGGCCGAGCGCGTTCATCGGCTCGACCACGACCCTGCCATCGGTCCAGGACGCCGGACCGGATCCTTGGATCGTGTCGCCGCCGTCGATAAACAGGACTTCCCCCGGCTGATTGCGGCGGAGTTCGTTGAAGACCGTGGCAATCCGGCTGAGCCCTCCGACGTTCCGGACGGCCTCCTCGCGGCCATCGGCCCAGAAGAGTTCAGGATGGGGCTCGATCTGTGCGTGGATATCGTTGATATAGGCGATGCTCACCCGCCGGAGCTGGCCGGCCCCCTCCGGTTCCGCCGAGAGATGCGGCACCGGGCCGACGGCTGCCAGCAGGAGAACGAGAACGCAGTTGAGTGTTTTCATAAGCCAATGATCCATTAGAGGTTTACGCGCGGCGGGTGTCCGAGGCCTTGCCGATGGCTGCCGGGATTTTGATCGGATACTCGGCCGCCATCCACGCATCATACGAACCGGGAACCGAGCGGACGCTCAGACCCTCCTTTTTCAGAAGGCTTGCGGCGATGCTGGCACGGTAGCCCGTGCCGCAGTAGGTGACCACCGGCCTGGACGGATCCAGCTCTTTGAAGCGCTCCCTGAGTTCCGGCAGGTAGATGTATCGCGCCCCGGGCAGATGGCCGAAATCCCACTCGCGGGGGGAGCGCACATCGAGCAACTGCAGATCCGGGTCATCGAGGCGCTTCCTGAGCCGATGGATGGACATTTGCCCGAGCACATCGATGTCCCGGCCGGACAGCGTCCAGGCGGACATCCCCCCTTTCAGGACGCCCGTGAATCTGGTGATCCCCACCCGCATAAGCCAACGGGCCACCTGCTGTGCCGAAGCGCTATCCGGGGTTTCGAGTTTCCGTGGCACCATCCCCTGGGAGACGACCGATGGCGGGCACAATGCCGTGCCTTCATCCGGGGTGACGAGGGCCAGCGGCCGATCCGGGTCCAGGAGCCATCCGCCCCACATGGAGATCGAGGACGAGTGGCCGATGTTGGTGGCGCCGGAAATGTGTCCACCGCCGAAAGCCAGGAAATGGCGCGTATCCAGAAGCTGGGTCTGCCGCGAGCGAATGGCGGTTTCAAACTCCTTCGGATCGAGTTCCTGTGGCTCGGGAACGCTGCCCAGGATCTCCGGTCCCCGCGCGTTGATTTCCTTCATGCGCGGCCAGTAATAGGGAACCGGAGGTTGCGACCAGAGGAGATCCTCCCGGAAGGTTTTCTCGTCCTCGAACTGAAAGGCCGGATTCAAGCGTCGCTCCGAACCAAGCGTGGGTGGTTCGTCACGCTCCTCGATTCCCGCACCGCAAGGCGAGCCTTCGCCGTGCGCGGGGAAGATGGGGAGTTCGTCCGGAAGATCCGTGAAACTGTTCTGCAGCGAGTGCCAAAGCTTCTCGGTGAGCTCCCCGGTATTCTCGACCCCCATGAGGTCCGGTCGACCAACCGAACCGGCGAAGAGGAAATCGCCCGTAAAGAGGGCCCAAGCCTCCGCTTTGCGGCCCTTCCGCTGAGCGAGGAAGGACATGTGCTCCGGAGTATGACCGGGGGTGAAGATGGCTTTCAAGCGGATGTTCCCGGTCTCGATGATGTCGCCGTCGCGCAG
>JBKHCX010000226.1:0-2843 GCA_046541615.1 Puniceicoccaceae bacterium | reverse complement strand
GGCTGCCCGGTCTTTCACAGCCGCGACCTGGTGAACTGGCGGCAGATCGGAAACGCCCTGACCACCCAGGAACAGTTGCCGCTGGCCGGGCTCGGCCCCTCGAGCGGGGTGTTCGCGCCGACGCTCCGCCATCACGCGGGCCGCTTCTACCTGATCACCACCATCGTGGATATGGCCGCCCAGACCTTCCGCAACTTCATTGTGACCGCCGAGGATCCCGGCGGGACCTGGTCGGCTCCGGTGGTTCTGCCCGGCGTGGAACGGATCGATCCGGACATTTTCTTCGACGACGACGGGCGCGTCTGGATTTCCGGCAACCGTTTTCCGGGCGAAGACGCGCCCGCCGCCGGCGGCAACCGGGAGATCTGGCTGCGGGAGCTGGATCCCCGGACCTTGCTCCCCGCGGGCGAACCACGCGGCATCTGGTGGGGCGCGCAGCAGCACGCGGGCACCCCCGAGGCGCCGCATATCTTCAAAAAAGACGGCTGGTATTGGCTGCTGACGGCCGAGGGCGGCACGGGTTTCGAGCACTGCGTGTGTGTTGCGCGCAGCCGCGAGGTCACGGGACCTTATGAAGGCTGCCCCCGCAACCCCATCCTCACCCACCGCCATCTGGGGCTCGATTATCCCATCACCGGCACCGGGCACGCCGATCTGGTGCGGACCCAAAAGGGGGAGTGGTGGATGGTGCTGCTGGCCTGCCGCCCCATCGACAGATTGAGTTTGTTGGGTCGGGAAACCTTTCTGGCGCCGGTCGATTGGCCCGAAGGCGACTGGCCCGTGGTCAATTCCGGCAAGGGGATCGTTGAATTCTCCGGCAAATCGCCCGATCTGCCGCCGTCCTCCGTCGCGGCGGAACCCGCGCACGACGATTTTCAGGGCGAAACCCTGCCGCCGCACTGGTGCCACCTCTTCAATCCGCCGGAGCCTTTCTGGGAGACGGGGCGCGACGGCCTCCGCCTGCGCCCCTCGCCGGTGTTCCCGGAAGCCAGCGGGTCGCCGGCTTTGCTCGCGCGGCGGGTGCGGCATCATCGGTTCACCGCGCAAACCGAGCTTTCGCCTCCGGGCGACGGTGCGGTGGAGACCGGGATGGTCCTGTTCCAGAATCACTCGAACCACCTCCGGCTCGCGCTTCTGCGGGAGGCGGAAGTGGAGAAGGTTCGCCTGCTGCGTGTGCGGAAGGGCGAGGTTTCAATCCTCGCGGAAGCCCCGCTCCCGCCGCCGGACCGACCGGGCGCAGCGGGGCGTCGCCTGCGTTTCCGGATCGAGGGGAAAGGCCTGGACGTGGCCTTTGCCGCATGGGCGGAGGGCCGGCCCGTGTTGACCACCCCGCCGGTGGATGCCGGATTTCTCGCGGCGGCCCTGGCGGGCGGATTCACGGGAATAATGACGGGCGTCTTCGCGTCTTCCGGGCCGGCGGAAGCATCGGTCGACCCGGTGTCGGTGGAGTTTTTCGATTACAAAGCCCTGGAAACAAGCGGAAATGACGATGACGACGGAAGTTGATGTGTTGGTAGTGGGCGCCGGTGTCGGCGGCGTGACCTCGGCGGTGGCGGCGGCCCGCGAAGGGGCCAAAGTCCTCCTGGTGGAAAAAAGCGAAGCCATCGGCGGGACGGGGGTGCACGCCTACCCCGGCCTGATCACCCGGCACTGGGCGGATGACGGTGCCTACATCAACGATGGCCTCCACCGCCGGTTTTTTCCGGAGGCTTACGAACCGGGCGTGGAGGCGGTGTTGAAGCTCTGGGAAGCGGAGACCGACCCCGGGAAGCGTCGGTGCCTCAACGAATTGACGCCCATGCTGACGTATGAATCGGAGGCGCTGGCCGCCCGCTACGAGGCGGCGCTGCGGGAGTTTCCCAACCTGGAGCTGCGACTGAATACGGCGGTCGGCGCGGTGGAAATGCGGGACGGCCGGATCGTGGCCGTCAAGCTCGCGGGCGGGGACGGCGGGACGGAGACCGTGCATCCGCGGATACTCATCGACGGCACCTTCAACGCGAACGTCGCCGCCATGGCGGGCGCCGAATGCGCCATCGGCGCAAAGGGCGACCCGGACGAGCTGCAGCCCGCGACGCTCATCTTTACGCTCGACGATGTCGATTTCAGCCAATTCGACCTCGGGGGCTGGCCCTTGCTCAGTGCGAAGGTCTTCATGAAAATCATGCGCCAGCTCGGGCCGATCTATCAGGAACTCAAAGCCGCGGGCGGCACCCGGAATCCCCGCGAGAACGTCCTGCTCTTTGTCCGGCGCGACATGCGCTCGGCCCTGATGAACCAGACCCGCGTTTTCGGCGTGCATCCGGACGACGCCGAGGGAATCGCCCGCGCCAGGGCCGAGGCCGAGGCGCAGGTTCACGAGTTCGTGGAGGGAATGCGCGGGCGGCATCCCGCCTTCGCGAACGCCAAGCTGGGCGGAATGGCCACCCAGATGGGCCTGCGCGACGGACGGCGGGTGATCGGGGATCATGTCCTTACCGGCGACGAGTGCGTCGCCGGGGCGCGATTCCCGGACATGGTCGGTGCCTGCGCCAACTTCATCGACATCCACTCGACCCGCGCGAACCGTAAAGACGTCGCCCGCGGCATCGCCAACAACGGCTACTTTCATATTCCCTATCGCTGCCTGACTCCGCGCGGGATCGACAACCTGCTCATCGCCAGCCGGGCCATCAGCTGCGATTTCGAGGCCCACGGCGCGACCCGGGTCATGGCTCCGATCTGTGCGTATTCGGAAGCCGCCGGGATCGCCGCCGCCCTGGCATGCGAATCGGGAGACACCCGGAAGGTGGATATCGCGGCGCTTCAGCGGCGTCTGCGGAAACAGGGTCAATTCGTGGATG
>JBKHCX010000225.1:0-2949 GCA_046541615.1 Puniceicoccaceae bacterium | reverse complement strand
CTCTCCCCCGACCCGAAGGCACCGGCCGGATCGGCCGCACCCAAACCCGACCCGACGGCACCGTCCGGACCGACCCCGCCCAAACCCGGCTCGACGGCTTCGAAGCCATCCACCCCGTTTCCCGCCAAGCCGGGGAATGCGAAATCCGAGCCCGGGGGTGGTTCCGACAAGAAAACAAACCAGAGGGGTGAGCGATAGAACCCCCGGGGTCCGAGGATAGTCGGGCGGCCGCCTCGGACGGCCCGGCTCGCAGCGCGAAGGCCCCGGCCCAGGTCTCCGGTTATGAAACCCTGCACGGACAATGAATCCCTGATCGAGCTGGCCGACTCGATCCGCAACCCGTCGGCCCGGAAGGCCTACCGGATCGTCGCACCCGTTTTCGAACGGCTGGCGGGCATCCGCGGGGCCAACCGCCTCTACGACGACAGCCGGGGCTCGCCGCCGGAGACTTTTTTCCAGACCGTTCTGCAGAGCCTGGGCGTCAGCTACCGCTTCAGCGAGCAGGAGGCCGCCCGCATCCCCCCCGACGGACCCGTCTTCGTCATCGCAAACCACCCTTTCGGCGGTCTCGACGGCATCATCCTCGGGGATCTGCTCCTCTCCCTGCGGGCCGACTCGAAGCTGCTGGTCAACTATCTCCTCCTGCGGATGAGCGAACTCGATCCCATCGTTTTCGGAATCGACCCCTTCGGCGGCCGGGAGGCGGCCCGCTTCAACGCCCGCTCGATCCGGAATTCGCTCGCTTGGATGAACGAGGGCCACCTCCTGGCCACCTTTCCCGCCGGCGAGGTATCCCACTTCCGGCTCCGGCAGAAGCGCGTCACCGATTCGGACTGGAATCCCGTCGCGGCCAAGCTGATCCGGAAGAGCCGCGCCCACGTCGTGCCGGTTTTTTTCGCCGGGGGGAATTCCTTTCTCTTCAACGTTTTCGGCATGATCCATCCCCGCGTCCGCACCTTTCTCCTCGCCCGGGAACTGGTCAACAAACGCGGGAGCGAGGTGTCGCTGCGGATCGGCTCTCCGATCCCCCCCTCGAAACTGGCCTCTTTCGACACGGACCAGGGTCTTCTCGACTTCCTCCGGCTGCGCACCTACCTGCTCGGCGGTTCCGAACGGCGGCCGCGCGGACCGCTGCGGATCCGCCCGAACTTCCGCTACGCCTTCGTTCCCCGCCCGCGGCGGATCCAGCCCGGCCACAAGCCGCTGATCGAACCCGTGCCGGAAGCGAAGATCCTCGCCGAGATCGAAGGGCTTCCCGCCGAAAGCCTCCTCTTCGAGCGGAAACAGTTCCGGGTTTACTGCGTGAAAGGCTCCGAGGCCCCCAACCTGCTCCTCGAAATCGGGCGGCTCCGCGAGCTGACCTTCCGCGAGGTCAGCGAGGGCACCGGCAAGCCGTACGACACCGATCACTTCGACCTCGACTACCTCCAGATCTTCCTCTGGAACGCCGAGGACCGCGAGATCGTCGGCGGCTACCGCATGGGGCAGACCGACGTGATCCTTCCCGCGAAGCGCAAGCGCGGCTTCTACACCAGCACTCTCTTCCGGTTCCGGACCGCCTTTCTCGAGCGCCTCGACCCCGCCATGGAGCTGGGCCGCTCGTTCATCGTGCCCTCCTACCAGCGCAAATTCGCGACACTCTCGCTCCTCTGGCAGGGCATCGGCGCCTACATCGCCCGGAACCCCCGGTACCGCTACCTTTTCGGCCCGGTCAGCATCAACTGCGAGTACGAGACGATTTCGAAGGACCTCATCATCCACTTTCTCCGGGGAAGCGGTTTCGATTCCCCCCTCTCCGCCAAGGTCAAGGCGAAGACCCCTCCCTCGAAAAGCGGCCTCCTGAGCAGGGAGGAAAGGGAGGCCATCGCCCGCGGCATGAGGGACATCGACGACGTCTCCGCACTCATCGCCGAGATCGAACCCGACCAGAAGGGCGTGCCCACCCTGCTCCGTCACTACGTCAAGCTGAACGCCCGCTTCCTCAGCTTCAACGTCGATGCCGACTTCAGCGACGTGCTCGACGGCCTGATGGTTGTCGATCTCCTCGAAACCGATCCCAAAACCATCCGTTTCTTCTTCGGGGGGAAGGAACCGGCGGAGAATTTCTACCGCCACCACCGGGACGACGGGGAAAAATAATCACACTCTGTTTGCTTTTCGGGGGAAAGGGGGTCCTGTTCGCCCTCCTTAACCGTCAACAAACCAAATCATGAAAAAGAAAATCACATTCCTCCTCCTCTCCATCGTCGCGGCCGCCTCGGCCGCCCACGCCGGCGCCGCCTGCTGCGGCGGCGGAGACATGGCCAAGAAAACCGCCACTCCGATCGGCGAAGACGTCGTCGAAACCGCGATGTCCTCGGATCAGTTCACCACACTGGTGGCGGCGATCGAGGCGGCCGGTCTGGCCGAAGCGCTCAAGACCGCCGACAACATCACGGTCTTCGCACCGACCAACGAAGCCTTCGAAGCCCTGCCCGACGGAGTGCTCGACATGCTTCTCAAGCCCGAGAACAAGGAAGTCCTCGTGAAGATCCTGACCTACCACGTGCTGCCGGCCGAAGTGCCCGCCGCCGACGTGGCCGCAGGTCCGGCCAACACGCTGGAGGGCTCCCCGGTTGAGATCACCGTCGAAGACGGGTCGGTCAAGATCAACGAGGCGACCGTCGTCCAAACGGACATCGAAGCGAGCAACGGCGTCATCCACGTGATCGACCAGGTGCTCGTCCCGTCGAGCGTGGAACTCTGATCCCGGGATCGGTCGTTGTTTTAGAAATACGCCGCCGGGCCGCGCACGGCCCGGCGGGCCTGCGGACAACCGTGTATCCCAAGGGCCGCCGCGCCACCGGTCCGGCGCGGGGGGGGCGGCCTGAAGGCCGGACACCCTACCCGCCAGGAAAGCAGGGTTCGGTGTCCGGGCTTCAGCCCGCCGCGTCGGAGTGGCCGCCTTCC
>JBKHCX010000224.1:0-2956 GCA_046541615.1 Puniceicoccaceae bacterium | reverse complement strand
TCACTCCCGCTCCAGCCGGCTTTCGCTGTCCACGGCCGGGCCGCCCTGGGCCTTGGCGCGGGCCCGGAGGCGGAGGCCCTGGAGGCGGATGAAGCCGCCGGCGTCGTCCGGGTTGTAGTCGCTGTCCACGCCCTCCATGGAGGCCACGTCCGGGTCGTAGAGAGAGTGGGGGGACTTGCGGCCCACGGTGGTGATCCCGCCCTTGAATAGCTTGAGGCGGACGGTTCCGGTGACGGGCTTCTGGCTTTCGTTGATGAAGGCCTGGAGCGCCTCGCGCTCCGGGGCGTACCAGAAGCCGTAGTAAACCAGGTCGGCGTAGCGCGGCATGAGGGTGTCGCGCAGGTGGGACAATTCGCGGTCGAGGGTGAGGCTCTCGACCTGGCGCCGGCCGTGGAGGAGGATGGTGCCGCCGGGGGTTTCGTACACCCCGCGGCTCTTCATGCCGACGAAGCGGTTTTCGACCAGATCGACCCGCCCGATGCCATGGATGCCCGCGATCCGGTTCAGCTCCCTGAGGACGCCGGCGGGGGAGTGCTCGACGCCGTCCACGGTGACGCAGTCGCCCTTCTCGAAGCCCAGCTCGAGGTATTGCGGTTCGTCGGGGGCGAGTTCCGGGTCGGTCGTCAGCTTGTACATGGCCCGGTTGTCGGGCGTGGTCGGGTCGAACCAGGGATCTTCGAGAATGCCGGCCTCGTAGGAAATGTGGAGAAGGTTCCGGTCCATGGAGTAGGGCTTTTTCGAGCTGGCCTCGACGGGAATGTCGTTGTCGCGGCAGTAGGCGATCATCTCGGTGCGGCCCGGGAAGGCCTCGCGGAACCGGGGATTGCGCCAGGGGGAGAGGATTTCCAGATCGGGGGCCAGGGCGGCGTAGGTCAGCTCGAAGCGGCACTGGTCGTTTCCCTTGCCGGTGGCCCCGTGGGCGAGCGCCGTGGCGCCCTCGCGGCGGGCGATCTCGATCTGGGCCTTGGCGATGAGGGGGCGGGCGATGGAGGTGCCGAGGTAATACTGGCCCTCGTAGAGGGTGTTCGCCCGGAACATGGGATAGATGAAATCCCGCGCGAATTCCTCGACCAAATCGACCGTATAGTGGGCCGAGGCACCCGTGGCCTTCGCTTTCCCGGCGAGCCCGTCCAGCTCCTCCTCCTGGCCGACGTCGGCGGCGAAGGTGATCACCTCCGCGGAGTACTCGTTTTTGAGCCAGTGGACGAGGACGGAGGTGTCGAGGCCTCCGGAATAGGCGAGAACAATCTTCATGGCGTCCCAGTTTCCCGGATGGGGATTTGTTGTAAAGAGGAATGTCCGCGGAAAAGCAGCCGGGGGGCGCTTGTTGTTTCGGAAAACCGGTAGGGCCGTGCGCTCGCGCGCGTGCCGCAGCCCAATCCCGAAGAACATAAATTAGACATAATGTTTATTGTGCGCATTACGGTTTCCGGCCGCATCCGCGGTATCCAGGGGCTCCGGAAACTCGGCCTCGCAATCGTCATGCTGATCCGGCCGGGATTCGGTCCCCTCTTTCGGATTGTCCCGCCCGCCCTGGCGTGCTTTCCTCGGATTCCATGTTCGAAAGCCTGACCGACCGAATGAGCAAGGCCCTGCGGAATATCCGCGGGGTCGGCCGCCTGACCGAGGAAAACACCGCCGAGGCCCTCAAGGAAGTCCGCTCCGCCCTCCTCTCCGCCGACGTCCACTTCCGGGTGGCCCGCGAGTTCGTCGAGCGCGTCCGCGAGAAGAGCGCCGGGGTCGAGGTCGCCCGCTCCGTCACGCCCGGACAGCAGATCGTCAAGATCATCCACGACGAGCTGGTCGAACTCCTCGGGCACGACACCGCCGGAATCAGCGCCAAACGGCCCCTGCGCGTCCTCCTCGTCGGGCTGCACGGCTCCGGGAAGACCACCACCACGGCCAAACTCGCCCTCCACCTGCGCAAGAAAGGGCTCCGCCCCGGTCTGGTCGCCTGCGACGTGTACCGCCCGGCGGCCATCGACCAGTTGGAAACCCTCGGCCGCGAGGGCGACTTCCCCGTTTACGCCGAGCGTGATCAGAAGAAGGTCCTCAAGATCGCCCGCGACGGGGAGAAAAAATTACTCGCCGAAGGGTGCGACGCCATCCTTTTCGACACGGCCGGCCGCCTGCAGATCGACGACGATCTCGTCCGGGAGGTCTCGGAACTGAAAGAGAAGATCGCCCCCGAGGAGGTGTTTCTCGTCGCGGACAGCGCCCTCGGACAGGAGGCCGTCAACGTCTCCAAGACCTTCCACGAGGCCACCTCGCTCACCGGCATCATCCTGACCAAGCTCGACGGCGACGCCCGGGGCGGGGCCGCCCTGTCCATGAAGAGCCTGACCGGGGTCCCGATCAAATTCGTAGGCACCGGCGAAAAGATGGACGCCCTCGAGGTCTTCCACCCCGACCGCATGGCCTCGCGCATCCTCGGCATGGGCGACGTGGTCTCCCTCGTCGAAAAGGCCCAGGAGTCGGTCGATCAGGACGAGGCCGACCGCATGGCCAAGAAGCTCCGCAAAGCCGATTTCAACCTCGACGACATGCTCAGCCAGATGCGCCAGGTCAGGAAGATGGGCTCCCTCGGCTCGATCATGAAGATGCTGCCGGGCATGAGCGGGGTCGAGATCGGCGACGACGAGAACGCGAAGATGGCCCGCACCGAAGCGATCATCCTCTCCATGACCCCGGTCGAGCGCGCCAACCCCAACCTGATCAACGGGCGGCGGCGGATGCGGATCGCGGGCGGATCGGGCACCCACGTGCGCGATGTCAACCAACTGCTCAAGCAGTTCGGGCAGATGCGGAAGATGATGAAAAAGATGAAGGGCAAGGATCCGGAGAAAATGATGCGCCGGATGGGCGGCGGCAAAGGCGGGGCCGGTCTCCCCGGCGGCTTCCCGGGCCCGTAGGCACCCCTCCCCGTAGCACGACGGCGAAGCCGTTGTGACTCCCG
>JBKHCX010000223.1:0-2982 GCA_046541615.1 Puniceicoccaceae bacterium | reverse complement strand
TGCAGAGGAACGGCGAGAGCCGTTTCTACCCCCGGACCCCGACCCGGATTTCGAACCGGAACTCCGATCCGGGGCCCGCGCCCTCGGGCATCGCATCCGGGGGATCGGGGAGGGGACTCGTCATGTCGATGGCGCCGCCGTGCAGTTCGGCCAGGTTCCGGCAGATGGCCAGGCCCAGACCCGTGCCGCCGAAGCGGCGTGTGACCGACGAATCGATCTGGCTGAACCGCTGGAAGAGCAATCCCTGCTTGTCCGGGGGCACGCCGGGGCCGGTGTCCCGCACGGCCACGCGGAGGCGGAGGGCGTCCGGTCCGGAGGCGGCTTCTTCGGCGCGGATCCGGAGTTCGACGAATCCGCGGGCCGTGAACTTGAAGGCGTTGCTCACCAGGTTGGACAGGATCTGCCGCAGGCGGAAGGGATCCCCGACCAAGGTCGGCGGCGGGTCGCTCTCCCATACGATCCGCAGGTCGAGGTTGCGGCGGGCGGCCTCCAGTTTCCAAGCCCCGGCCAGGTCGGAGACGAGGTTCCGTAGATCGAAATCGATTTCCTCCAACCGCACGGCGCCCGACTCCAGTTTCGAAAAATCCAGGATGTCGTTGATCAGCTTCAGCAGGTCGTCGGCGCTGTTCCGCAGGATCTCGAGGAAATGCTTCTGCTCCTGGTCGAGCGGGGTGCCCTCGAGGAGCTGGGTCATCCCCTGTATCCCGTTGAGGGGGGTGCGGATCTCGTGGCTCATCACGGCGAGGAAGTCGCTTTTGACCCGGTTGGCTTCTTCGGCTTTTTCGGCGAGTGTCCGGGCTTCTTCGGCCCTTTGGCGCAGTTCGCGGTTGGCGCGGTCCATGGGGCGGACCACCGCGGCCGGGATGAGGACGTACCGGTTCACGAGGGCGATTCCCGCGAGGAGCAGGCCGACAATCGCGAGCAAAAGCAGACGGCGGTCCGCCCGCTTCTCGCGGAGGGTTTCGATCCGCGCCATCTGCTCTCGGAGGGCCTGGCGAAAGGCCTCGAGATCGCGCCGGGCCTTCTCCATCGCCCGGTGGCCCTCTTCCGGCCGGTTCTCGCGGAAAAGGGCTGTCGCCCGGACCAGCGATTGGTACAGGGATTGGTAGAGGGGGGTCAGCCGCGGGGTGTCGATCGGGGTCTCGTCCATGCGGTGGAGCACTCGCGCAAGCGAGGAGGAGCGCCGGGCCGCCGCCACGAAGTCCTCGTCGCGACCGCTGACGAGGGCGAAGACGCTCCGCGACACGACCTCGCCGGACTCGACGAGGATTTCTTCGACGGCGCGCTGGTTCCGCCGCTCCTCCCGGGCCGCGGTGATTTCGAGCACGAAGAGGAAGCCGAAGGCCGCCACCGAGATGACCGTGCCGGCGAGGAACGGAAGCCAGAGACCCTTCGGTGTGGACGTCGGGTTCATGGGTCGCGGTCCGGCGGGCAAAAGCCGTAGGAGAGGAGGGTTTCCGCGCCTTTCGCCGAGAGCGCGAGGTCCGCGAGTTCGCGACCGTACCGGCACTCCGGGCCGAAGAGCAGGGTCAGCCGGCGGACGAGAGGGTAGGAGCCGTTCCGCAAATTCTCAACCGTCGGAGCGACGCCGTCGATGGCGATCGCGCGCACGGGCATCCCCATTCCGGAGAGCCGGTGGGCCTCCCCCGCCGAGACGAAACCGATGGCGGAGGGGAGACCGCCCACCCAGAGGAGCACGTCGAGATTCGCCTCGGCGGCCCAGGCGTCGGAATGGAAGTTGTCCGCCGCCCGCCCGGGCTCGGCCTCCGGCCATAGGAAGGCGGCGAAATGCGCGCGGGAGGCCCGGCCGGGATGCCGGGAGATCACGATGGCGGTGTCGGCGCCCGGCCAACCGCCCTCCCACCGCCGCGTTCCGCCGGAGAAGATCATCCGCAATTCCCGGTGCGACAGGCTACGGACGGGGTTGTCGCGATGGACCACGACCGCCAGTCCGTCCATCCCGATCACGGCGTGGGCGAACTCCTCCGCCTCTTCGTCGGTCGGCGCCCGGCTGATTGCCGCCACATCGACCTCGCCGGCGCGCAGGAGGCGCAGCGCTTCGCGGGCCCCTCCGCCCTTCGCTTGCAGTGCGCGGCCCGTCCGCGCGAGGTAGTCGTCCGCCAGATCCTCGAGCACCGGCTGGATCGTGCTCGCGCCGGCGACCCGTAGCGGTTCGGACCCGGCGTCCGGCGAGGCGGAGGCGACCGCCGCAGGCCCGAAAACCAACGCGGCGGCCATGCCGATGATACGGTGGAGACGGCTGCGGCAGCCGGGGTGCTTCCGCTCCCGCCTTGTTCTGGGCGGGCGCCGCGACAACGCCGCCCCGGCGCCCGCCCGCCCGTCAGCGGCCGCGCTGTCGTCCGGCGGGCGGCAGGCAAGGCACGCCCCGCGGGGTCGGGTGTCTTCCGGCCCCGCCGATCTACCGCCCGGCTCCATGTTGCGCAGGGTTCTCGCGATCCCCGCCGGCCGAGGCCGCCGGGAACGCCGCTGAGAGGAGAGGGTTTGCTGTCTTCATGGGTTTTCTGTATCGGGCCTGTAGGGATTCCCCCCGGTCGGAACGAGTGCGGAGAACGGATGTGCGCCAATGCGTGAGACCGCCACGCCCGTCCGGCGGAAGAAAGAGGAAAAGGTTTCGACGATCCGGGCGGAAAGTCGAGCGGTTTTCGGGGACGCGGGCCCGGAAGGGGAATGGCTAATGGCGGACGAGGGAATGACTAATGAGGAATGAGGAAATCCGAATGAGGATGGGGAGGAACGGCGACAGTCGTTTCCGCCGATGGATGTCGGAAGTCGGAACGGGACCCTTCCGTGACAAAAGAAAAAGAGCCGCCCGGACCCGGGCGGCTCTGTGTGAGAGAGAGGAGGTGGTGAAATCGTTCGCTCAGGAACGACGGCGGCGGCGCAGGGCCGCGAAGCCGAGAGCGAGAGCTCCGGCGAGAGCGCCGAAGGTGTCGGGCTCGGGGATGGCGCCGGGCGAGCCGA
>JBKHCX010000222.1:0-3036 GCA_046541615.1 Puniceicoccaceae bacterium | reverse complement strand
TGACTCCTTCCTGAGACAGCTCGATCCATTCGTCCTTTTCCAGAATCATCCCGCAAATGGCGGCCAGGCGCACATGCTTGGTGTAGCGGTTGGTGAAATGCGTCGATTCGCGGACGGCTTCGGCGTGCAACCCGCCGATCTCGCGGACGAAGGCGTCGATTTCCTCCCGCTGGTACGGGGCAAAGCCATCGCGCAGGTAGTAGTAGGCGACGAAGAGGGGGAAAAACTTGTTTTCGTTCACGTCGTTGCCCGTCGGTTCGTAGGTCGTGAACCATTCCTCGATCCACTCCCGCAAGGTTGCGGCGGCCCGTTCATCGCCCGTGGCCTGCCAGTAGCGGACCATATTGGCGGCCTGGCCCATTTGGCGCAGATCGTCCACCGTTGCGATTCGCTTCGGATCGGTATTGACCAATCCTTCGTAATGAATGACGCGCAGGGGTCGCGCCTCTTCGCCAAGGTGGGGGCCCACCTCGGCGGCGAGTTCCGCCACAAGGATCTGAGCTTCCGAATCCGTCGCGGCCAGGGCGCGCAATCGATCGACCGCCTCCTCGGAAACCGGGATCACGTCCGGCAGGGAGAATTCGCCGGGGTCGTCGCCGGCCGCCGTCGCACCGCCCGCGGCAAACACGAGGCAGGCGAGGAGGAGAGCGCGTAGTCGCCGGAAAAGAGAAAATTGTCCCAAAGATGGATTCGGTAACGGATGCGGACTCAGGAGGTTTTTGAACATCGTCGTAATTCGTATGGTTGATCGTCTTTCTGTCAATTGCTGAAGAGGTTTCGGAGTGGGAGGAGGGTGACGGGCGATGCTCATTTCCCCGACCCCTCGGGACCGGGGAGGTCTTCGGCGCGGACACAGGCCGCGGCGTGGCCGGGGGCGAGTTCGCGGAGCGCGGGTGGTTGATTCGCAACGTCGCAAAGACCTTTTCGCGCGTGGGGGCAGCGGGGGTGGAAGCTGCAGCCGGGGGGCAGGTCGGCGGGGTCGGCGGCTTCGCCCCGGATGTCGTAGGCCAGGGGGATGTCGGGGTCCGGGTGCGGGATGGCCGCGAGGAGGGAGCGGGTGTAGGGGTGGCGGGGATTGGCGAAGAGCGCCTCGGTCCCGGCCAGCTCCACGATGCGCCCGGCATACATGACGGCCACCCGGTCGCAGATGTGGCGGATGACGCTGAGGTCGTGGGCGACGAAGAGGTAGGTGAGGCCGAACTCGCGCTGCAGGTCGTCGAGCAGGTTGATGACCTGGGCCTGGACGGAGACATCGAGGGCCGAGACGGCTTCGTCGGCGATGATGAGCGAGGGGTTCATGATCAGGGCGCGGGCGATCCCGATGCGCTGCCGCTGCCCGCCGCTGAAGGCGTGGGGGTAGCGCACGCGGTGCTCCGGCTTGAGCCCGACGCGTTCGAGGGCGGCCTCGACGCGCCGCTTGAGTTCGGTGCCGGAGGCCATTCGGTGGATGACCAACGGCTCGCCCACGATATCGCCGACCGTCATACGGGGATTGAGCGAGGAGAAGGGGTCCTGGAAGATCATCTGCATTTGCGGGCGCAGGCGCTTCAGCTCGGCCGGGCCGAGGGTGGCGAGATCGACCGTCGCGCCGTCGTGGCGGAAGCGGATTTCGCCCGAGGTGGGGTCGATCGCCCGGAGGATGCTGCGGGAGACCGTGGTCTTCCCGGAGCCGCTCTCGCCCACGATGCCCAGGGTCTCGCCGGGATAGAGGTCGAAGCTCACGTCTTCGACCGCCCGCACGCTCCCGACCTGGCGGCGGAAAACGCCGCCGGAGCGGATGGGGAAGTGCTTGCACAGCCCCCGCACCGAGAGGAGCGGTTCGGGTGGTTTTTTGTCGGAGCGGCGGTTTTCTGACGCCGCCCCTGACGCCAATGGCACTCGGTTAAGAGGCTGGGTCGAGGGTAGAAGCGGCTTCCAGCCGCTTTCAAGCGGCAAGATGCCGCTTCTACTTTTGCTTAACCCAGTGCCATTAGCCCCTGACGGGCCGTCCGCGGCTGAAGCACGCGGCTCCCCTGTTTCGACGCCGGAGGACCTGGCGGTCCGTTCGGCGCGGACCTCTTCGGCCCGCACACAGGCGACGCCGCGTCCGGGGGCGAGAGTCTCGATCGGCGGCGGCGCTCCCTGATCGCAGAGGCCGGGCACGGCGTGGGGGCAGCGGGGATGGAAGGGGCAGCCGGACGGGATTCCGGTGAGCGAGGGTACGCTGCCGCGGATGGCGTTGAGGCGCTCGGCGCGGGCGTTGATGCCGGGCAGCGAGTCGAGCAGCCCGATGGTGTAGGGGTGGCGGGGGTCTTTGAGAATGTCGCGGACAGGACCGTGCTCGACCACCCGGCCGAGATACATCACGGCCACTTCGTCGGCGGTCTGGGCGACGACGCCGAGATCGTGTGTGATGAGGAGGACCGAGCTGCCGGTCTCGGCCTGGAGGTCCTTGATGAGCTTGAGGATCTGGGCCTGGACGGTGACGTCGAGCGCGGTGGTGGGCTCGTCGGCGATGAGCAGGCGGGGGCGGCAGACGAGGGCCATCGCGATCATCACGCGTTGGCGCATGCCGCCGCTGAACTCGAAGGGATATTGGCGGAGACGCTTTTCGGGGCCGGGGATGCCGACGCGCCCGAGCATTTCGACGGCGAGGCGCTCGGCCTCGTCCCGGCCCACGTCGCGGTGGGTGAGGATGGCCTCGCAGATCTGGTTGCCGACGGTGTGGACGGGGCTTAGGGCCGTCATCGGCTCCTGGAAGATCATGCTGGCGACGCCCCCGCGCAGGTGGTAGAGCTGGTCGGACTTTTCGTCCAGCGCGGCCACGTCGATTACGGCATCGTCGTCCGTCCGCAGCCGGATGCTGCCGGCGACGATTTCGCCGGGCGGCTGGATCAGCCGGAGTATGGAATAAGCGGATACGCTTTTGCCGCAGCCGCTTTCTCCCACGATGGCGAGCGTCTTGCCGCGGGGCACGGAGAAGGTGACGCCGTTGACGGCCGGAAGGTCGCCCTCCTCGGTGGCGAACCAGGTGCGCAGGCCCTCGACTTCGAGGAC
>JBKHCX010000221.1:0-3045 GCA_046541615.1 Puniceicoccaceae bacterium | reverse complement strand
CTCCTTCCCCTCCTCCTCCTGACCCTTTGCCTGTCGGCGTCCGCCCAAGCCGCCCCCGAATTCTTCTGGCAGAAAGACTACGCCAAGGTTCTCCCCAACGGCGACCTCGAATGGGCGCCCGAGCCCTTCGCGTTCGAAGCGGCGGGCGAGGTCCGCTACATCGACTATGAAAACGGCGACGACGCCAACGACGGCGCGTCGAAGGCCGCCCCCTGGAAGCACCACCCCTGGGACGCCAACGCCGCCGGCAATGCGAAATCCGGGAGCGCCGACACCTACGTCTTCAAGGGGGGCGTGGTCTATCGCGGCGCGCTGAGCCTGCCGAAAGGGCTTTCCGGAAGCGCCGAAACCCCCGTGCGCCTGACCCGGGATCCGGAATGGGGCGAGGGCGAGGCCGTGATCGCCGGCTCCGAATCGGTCGGCGGCTGGACCCAAGGTTCCGCCCACGGCGACATTCCGGACGCGGACGAAGTCTGGACCGCCGAGGTCGGTTTCCTCCCGCGCAACCTCTGGATCACCGACGACGCCGGCCAGGTGCGCCGCATCCCCCTCGCCCGCACGCCGAACTGGGAAAAGTCCGATCCCTACGATCCGATGAGCGAGTGGTGGGCCTGGGAAAACCCGGAGTGGTGGAAGTATCAGATCCCCGATCCCCGCTCCAAAACAGAAAAGAAGAACTGGGGCGTCGTCGGCATCGACAAAAAAAACCTGACCGAAGACAAGGACTACTACGAAGGGGCCGTCGTCCGCACCGAATGGGGCATCGTGATGGGCATGCCGATGCCGACCGAGGTGGAGCACTTCGACCCGGACACCAAGACCCTGTCCTTCAGCACCCCCTTTCTCGGCGCCGGACGGATGATCGCCGGCCACCGCTATTTCCTCGAAAACAAGCCACACTACCTCGACGCTCCCGGCGAGTTCTGGGTCGAACAGATTGGCCGCGACCGCGCCCGCATCCACCTGCGCCTGCCCGACGACGCCGACCCCAACCAGGTCCACATCGAAGCAGCCCGCCGGGTCAACCTGATCGACGGCGCCGGAGCCGCCCACCTCGAGATCAGCGGCCTCGCCTTCCGCTTCACCAACACGCCCTGGCGCTACTGGGATTACAATTTCATGGACAAGGATCTGCTCGGCGCCGCCTTCCGCATCCTCGGCCCGGCCGAGAACATCACCGTCCGCAACTGCACTTTCGAGCACGTCCAAAAGGCCGTCCGCATCGAGGCCCGGGCGGGCGATCAGAGGATCGACCACATATCCATCCGCGACAACGACATCCGCTTCGTCGAACACGGCGCCATCCACCTCTTTTGCACGCGGCCCCGCAAGAGCGACGATCCCGCCGATTTCTCCCGCCTCGGCAGCATCGAAGTCCTCCGCAACAACCTCTACGAGATCGCCTTCCGCTTCCCGAAAATGGGCCACGAGCACGCCATCCACGCCCGCTACCCGGAACGCGCCCACATCGCCGGCAACATCATCGAGCGCACCGGCCAGGCCGGCATGGACATCGCCGGTCTGAAAGGCCACGGCCAGCCGGTGGACGCCCCCTATGCCCGCGTCGTCATCCACCAGAACAAAGTGACCGACCCCATCCTCATGTCCAACGACTGGGGCGCCCTCTACATCAACCAGGGCGGGCCCGGCTACGTCTTCGGCAACGTCGTCCGCAACCCCGGCGGCTTCGCCCACTGGAAATACAACCCCAAGAAAAAGGAGGGCTCCCCCCGCTTCGGGCACAGCTACTACGTCGATGGCGGCTACCAGAAATACCTCTTCAACAACATCGCCTGGGGCCGCAACAACGAGCAGGGCGGCAAATACGCCAACCTATCCGCCTTCCAGACCCTCATCAGCTTCCAGAACGCGGTCTTCAACAACACCGCCCACCGCTTCGTCCAGGCCTCCCGCAACCAGACACCCGCCCCCGGGCGCTGGAGCTACCTCGGCAATATCTACGACGACGTCTCCCAGTTCGTCTTCCTCCACGGCAAACCCGCCAAGGGCGAAGCCGACGTCAACGAGGCCGACGCCGCCGCCGGCCGCCTGAGCGACGACTGGGACTACGCCACCGTCGCCTACGCACAGAACGCCTTCCACGACATCACCGGGGCCTACGGTATCTTCGACTCCAGCGGCAAGGTCTATGAAACCCTGCCCGAGTTCCGCGCCGCCCTCGAAACGGCCGAACCCCTCGCCTCCGCCGTCGGCACGCAGAGTGAGGCCCCCCTCCTGCGCGATCCGCGAAACGGCGACATGCGCCCCACCGACGCCGTCCCCGGCACCGCCGCCAAAGTCTTCGTCCCCTGGGCGCTCCACGCCACCGTCGGCGAATGGCACTTCCAGCGCAACCACGCGGACCCGACCGACATCATCGACACCCATTGGTATATGCAGCCCCCGTATCCGGAACGCGAATACTACATCAAAATGCCCCGCTACCCCCTCGCCGCGGAGTGGGCGACGGCGGAGGATTACGTGGACGGCCCGCTCGAAAACTGGACCGAAGGCGCCCTGCGCTTCCGGGGCCGCCCGGCCGTGCTGAGCACCGGGAAGCTCAACCAGGGCGCGCGCTACGAGCACAAGAAAGACGGCCCGGTCGAGGTGCCCGCGAGCGCCTTCAAGACGGCCGACATGGACACCAACAGCTTCACCCTCGAAATCTACTTCCGCGCGGAACGCCCCGGCGGCGTGCTGGCGGAGAAGGCCGCATCCGGCCTCGGCTACCAGCTCTCGCTCGACGACTCCCGCCCGGTCCTCACCCTTGGGGTCGACGGCGCAACCGCCCGCCTGACCGCCGACACTGCGGTCGGCGACGGCTGGCACCACCTCGTGGCCGAGGCCGACCGCGAAGCGGGCGTCCTGCGTCTCTACCTCGACGGCAAAGCCGCCGGCGAGGGTCCGCTCGGGCTACCGGCCGACGCCTCCCTCGCCAACGACGCCCCCCTGCTCGTGGGCAAGGACTTCCACGGGGCGATCGACTTCCTGAGGATCGCCCGCGGCAGCCTCGCCGACGCCCACACCACCATCGAGGAACTCCAC
>JBKHCX010000220.1:0-3121 GCA_046541615.1 Puniceicoccaceae bacterium | reverse complement strand
CCTATGTGGACGGAAAGCGCGCGATGATGGGGGCGGCGATTCTGGACCAGCTCGGGGGGAACGCACCGGGGCCCTTGAGTCGCTCCGAACGCGAGAAACCGTTTTTCCTGGCCGTCGGATTCCAAAAGCCGCACCTGCCTTTCGTGGCTCCGCGGCGCTACTGGGAACTGTACGACCGCGCCAGCCTGTCGCTTCCGGAGGAACGGGGCCTGCCGCCCGGCTATCCGCCCGCGGCGGCCAACCCCCGCCCGGGGGAACTCTACAACTACGCGGACATTCCCCGGAATGATTTGCCGGTGGACTTTCCCGAGGCCTTGGAACGGCGCTTGTTCCATGGCTATCTCGCCGCGACTTCCTACGCCGACGCCAATGCGGGAGTGCTGCTGGAGGCATTGGAGCGGAACGGCTTGGCCGAAAACACCATCGTCATCGTCTGGGGCGACCACGGTTTCAAACTCGGCGAGCATGGTTCGTGGACCAAGCATACCAATCTGGAGATCGACAACCGCGTGCCCCTGCTGGTTTATTCGCCCGGTCACCCGGAGGCCGTGGGCTCGACGGCTGCGCTGGTCGAGTTGATCGACCTCTACCCGACAGTCTGCGATTGGATCGGCCTCCCTGTTCCGCCTCACGTCCAGGGGCGCAGCTTCGCGAAACTGCTGGCCGACCCGGAGGGGGAACACCGGGAGAGCGCGTATTCCTCTTTTCCGGTCCCCCATCCGGACGCTTTCAAAATGGGTCATTCGATCCGTACGCGGCACCACCGCTACACGGAGTGGTGGGACGGGAACGACCGGAGAGTGGAGAGCGTTCTGACGAATCTGGAGGTCGATCCCGGCGAGACGACCGCGGTGGACGACCCTTCGCAGGAGACCGCGCATTCGGAGATTCTACGCCGCCGCGTGTTGGAGGCGCGGTGAGGCGGCGCCACACACCAGGGGAAGAATCAACGAGCGCCAACGGCAAGGCCCAAGCCAACGCCCTGGGGATCCGCCCTATTCCAGGAACGGCCGCATGGCCTCGAACCACTTGCGGGCCATTTTCTCCTGCCCGCGGGGATTCGGGTGCGCCCAATCGAAGGTGTCGGTTTCCGGGTGCTTCGGGTTTTCGTTGAAATCCTCGTAGTGATGCACGGTGACGACGGGACTCTCCTCCGTGTTCATCTCCCGGGCGACCTCCTCGACGACGGGACGGATTTTCGTCTTCGCCGTGCCGGCGTCGAAATTCAAGTGCCCCAGGAGTATGACGACGTTCGGGTTCTTTTCCCGCAGCATCCCGATGATCTCTTTCAGGGGTTCACCGACGGTTTGCGCATGGGATTCCCCGCCCTCTTTAAGCTTCTGGTCGTTCGTGCCCAGATGAATCAGCGCGATATCCGCCGGGGCGTCCCACTGATCCATGGCCGTTTTCAACGCATCCCGTACTTTCGCGGTTTTCGCGCCGTAATAGCCCTCGTGGTCGGTATCAAACGGTTCGCCGTTGACATCGGGCCACCGGAAATCCGGCGACAGGCCTTCTTGCCGGGATCCCACGTAGTCAAAGCGCACCCCCGCCTCCTGCAGCATAGCGGCCAATGGATACCGATAGGTGTATTCCTCGGGCCTACTGCGGACCCCTCCCTGGGTGATGGAGTCACCAATCGGAGCGATATGAATGACCGCGGTGTCAGGATCCTTGTTTTCAGCCATAAGAGGAAGGGCGGAGACCAGAAAGACGGTTCCGAAAAACAAGCGTAAAGGCGCAAGAGCACTCATGAAGGCCTCCAGCGTATCGTGATTGGTTCGGGCTCGTCAATGAATTCTCTTGATATCCGGAACCGAATCCGAAAGTTGGACAATCATGGGCATCCCGGAGACAGCGGAATCTTTCCTTTCCCCGGAATAATCCCCTCGGCAAAAACCACTTTCCGGTCCGGTCCAATAAATCTGGTTCATTCAATCGATTATTGGATGGCGGAAGATTTCTGCGATAAAATCGAAGACATGCGCGAGTATATGGAATAATGCGCTACCTCCTCGATACCCAGGTCATTCATTGGTGGCGGCAAGATGATTCCAGACTTCCTATCCTGTCAAAGTCGGCTTTTAACCTCGCGGTGATTCGGCCGACCGCCAAAGCATAGTCGCACTCATCCTTTTTTATCCATCGCTGTGTCCACAAGCACTCCATCCAAGCCACCCAAACTAACCGACGTCGCCCGGAGCGCGTCCGTCGATATCGCCACGGCCAGCCGCGCCCTCAACCGCTCGCCCGGCTGGGAGCGCCTCAGCGCGGCCTGCGTGGAGCGGGTCGAGCAGGCCGCCCGCGCGCTCGGCTACCGGCCCAACGCCGCCGCCCGCGGCCTGCGCCGCCGCCGGGCGGACGCGGTGGGCATCCTGCACAGCCCCGGGCGCGACGGCTCCGTCTGGATGCGCGAACTCTTCGACGGCCTCGAGTCGGCCCTGTTCGAGCAAGGTCTGCACGCGGTCCTCATCGCTGGTGAAGCGCCGGTCGAAACCGCCGCCGCCTTCGCCGCCGAAGGGCGGATCGACGGCTTGATCGCGCCGGTTTACGCCCTGGACCGGGACGCCCGCCGGGCACTCGCGCGCGCCGGCGTGCCCCATGTGGTCACCCACGTCGCGCCGGACGCCGCCGAAGGGCCGGCCGTCGCCCTCGACGCGGCGGCGGGCATTCGCGAGGCCGTCGCGCACCTCGCCGCCCTCGGGCACCGCCACCTGCTCTGGGCCTCCCCCGATCCCGGCAGGAGCAACGATGCCAGCCCCCGGGGCGAGGCCTGCCGCGAGGCCTGCCGCGCGCACGGCCTACGCCTCTCCGAAGTCCTCGCCGGCGGCGGCGAAACCCGCATCGGGCGATCCATCGCCACCGCAACCGAGGCCCTGATCCCCCTCCTCCGCTCCGCGGACCGCCCGAGCGCGATCGTCGCCTACCACGATCCGATCGCCCTCGGCGCGCTATGCGCCGCCCGCCGCCTCGGGCTCCGCGTCCCCGCCGACCTCTCCGTCACCGGGTTCGACGACAGCTTCGGCGAGGTCGCCGACCCGCCCCTGACCAGCGTCAGCCACGCCCCGCTGGAAATCGCCCGCGCCGCCGTAGGGCTGTTTCTGGAACTCAGGGAAAACCA
>JBKHCX010000219.1:0-3211 GCA_046541615.1 Puniceicoccaceae bacterium | reverse complement strand
GGCAGGCAAGGTTCGGTGTCCGGGCTTCAGCCCGCCGCGCCGGACCCCTCCGCCTACCGCGATTTCATTCGGCCGCCGCCCCCACGAGGCGGGCTTCGACCTGGTCGACGGCCAGTCGCGCCTCGGCCGGGGTCAGCTCACCGGCTTCCAGCTCCCGCCCGATCCGGGCGAAAAGGCGGTCCGCCTCCTCCTCCCCCAGCGGACCCTCGACTTCGGCCAAGCCCTCGTAGAGGAGGGTGACCTCGACCGGGTTGGGCCGCAGGCTGCGGTAGAAACCGTCTTCGTGCAGCGGACCGAATACCACCGCCGGCTTCTTGTCTCCGCGGTAGGAGGGCAGGACCGTCACCTTCTTCGTGAGGAAACCGACGTTGCGCACCTCGACGCGGTGGGGCACCTGCCGGTTCAGCGCGAGATCCACCGGACTGTTTCCGATGAACTTCCCGTTCACATACACGAAAGCCCCCTCCGGCTCGGCCCGTATGTCCAGGGTTTCCCTGGAAAGCGTACCACAACCGGAAAGCCCCAGCACCGCGACCGCCAGCGGCAAAAGGAAGGGGAAACGGAACGAAAGAGAGCGGGCGAGAGGGAAACGAATTGACATGGCACCAGCAACATCCAAAACAACACCCTGACCGACAACATTTTTCCGCAGCATTTTACCGAAAATCCGTATGCCCCCGCCCGCCGCCCGGGACGGGCGCCTTTCCCACATCCATCCAAATTTCTTCGTGTTCGGCTTTCTCTCCAACGACATCGGCATCGATCTAGGCACCGCCAACAGTCTTGTTTTCGTCAAGGACAAGGGGATCGTCCTCCGCGAGCCGAGCGTGGTCGCCATCTATTCGTCCTCGCGCAAGGTCTGCGCGGTCGGGGAGGAGGCCAAACGGATGCTCGGCCGCACGCCGGGTACGATCACCGCCCTCCGCCCCATGAAGGACGGGGTGATCGCCGACTTCGAGATCACCGAGGCGATGCTCCGGCACTTCATCCGCAAGGTGCAGAAAAGCATGAAGTTCGTCCCACCGCGGGTGGTGGTGGCGGTGCCCTCGGGGATCACCGAGGTCGAGCGGCGGGCGGTCAAGGAATCGGCCATCAACGCCGGGGCGCGCGACGTCATCCTCATCGAGGAGCCCATGGCGGCGGCCATCGGGGTCGGCCTGCCCATCCAGGAGCCGACGGCCAACATGATCGTCGATATCGGGGGCGGCACGACCGAGGTCGCCCTCATCTCCCTCGCGGGCGTCGTGTACACCAAGAGCATTCGCGTCGGCGGCGACGAGCTGGACAACTCCATCGTCAACTACATGAAGCGGGCCTACAACCTGACGATCGGCGAGCGCACCGCGGAGGAGATCAAGTTGAAGGTCGGCTCGGCCTTCCCGCTGGAGAAGGAGCTGACGATGGAGGTCAAGGGGCGCGATTCCGTAGCCGGGCTGCCGAAGACGATCCACATCTCGTCCCAGGAGATCCGGGAGGCCCTCGCCGACACGATGGGGGCGATCCTCGAACTGGTGCGGAACGCCCTCGAACGCTGCCCGCCCGAGCTTTCCGCCGACCTCGTCGACCGCGGCTTCGTGCTGGCCGGCGGCGGCGCCCTGATCCGCGGACTGGACCGGATGCTCAGCGACGGGACCGGGCTGCCCGTCTTCGCCGCGGAAGATCCCTTGAGCGCGGTCGCCATGGGAACCGGCAAAGTGCTCGAAGAGATGGAGTCTTTGATCAAGGAAATTTCGATCCATCGCAAGGACTGACCCCCGGGGTCGGCTCCGGGAGGACTGTTCCTTGTTCCGCATTCGATCCCAGGCCGCGCGACCGTTCCTCATCCTCGGGCTCCTCTTTTTCGCGTGGCTGCTGGTGCCGCCGGTCGTCAAACGCCTCGGGCGCAACGCGCTCTACGAGTTCCAGGCACCGTCGGCCGTGGTCGCCTCGCACGTGCGCGACCTCGGCACCTACTGGTCGATCCGCACCCGGTCGAAGCGCGATCTCATCGAAACCGGCCGCGAACTTTCCCGCCTCAACGCCCTCTACCGCGTCCGGGCCGGGGAAACGGAGGCGCTCCGCGACTACAACGAACGCTTGCGCGAGTTGCTCGACCTCCCCGCCCCGCCCGGATTCCGCCTCGAAGTCGCCCGGGTCGTCCGCCGGGATCTCAGCAACTGGTGGCAGTCCGTGACGATCCGCAAGGGGCGCGACGCCGGGATCCTGCCCGGGGCGGGCGTGGTCTTCGCCGGCGGCGTGGTCGGACGGGTGCGGGAGGTGCACGCCTACACCTCCGAAGTCGAGTTGCTGAGCAGCCGCACCTTCCGGATGGCCGCCCATTTCGAGGGCGACACCCGCCCGGTCCGCTACGAGGGCGGGATCGTGCCCTCCTTGCGCAACCCGAAAGGCACCGTCCGGGACGTGCCCTCGGACCTCTTCGCCAGCCCCGAGGAGCCCCTCCGCCTCGTCTCCACCCGCCTCGGCGGCGTCTTCCCCGACGGACTGACCGTCGGGGAGGTGCGTTTCCTGGAAACCGACGCGAGCGGCCTTTTCCAGGGCGGGATCGTCCACCTCGACGAGCGCCTTCTCGATCTAAACGAAGTCGCGGTCCTCCTGCCGGTGGAACCGTCCGCGAGGGAGATTTTCTCCACCGCCCGTCCCCAGCGGTGAAGACGCTCCGACAGGCCCTCGTCCCCCTCTTCGCCAACGGCGTCCTCCTCTTCTTCGTGTTCGAGCTGAATTCTCTGCTCTCCCCCCTCGCCATCCACCTCACCGCCGGCGGCATCCTCGTGGTCTTCCCGGCCCTGCGGATCCCCCTGGCCGCCGGGTTTCCCGTCGCCCTCGCCAGCGGAGCCCTCTGGGATGCCGCCACCCCCGGTCCTTCCGGCCTTTTGTTCTTCGCGACGGGGATTCTCTACGTTGCCCTGCACCGGCTTCGGCAGAGGTTTCGCACGCGCCGGACCTTCTATCTCGCCGTTGTCGCCACGGCGGCGAACGGGGCGCTCCTGCTTTTCCTCGGGGCATGGTTCCTGCCCCAGGGGCACTGGGGCGCCTACGGAACGCGCTTTCTCCTGGAATCAGCCTGCTCCGGAATCCTCGTCTTCGCACTCGCGTTCTGGTTCTTCGACCTGCAGGAGCGCGGGCTCGGCCTCCTCGGCGCTCAACCCTCCGCCGACGAGATGGCCTGACGGGTGCCCTCTCCCGTAGCACGCCGGCGAAGCCGGTGTGAACC
>JBKHCX010000218.1:0-3273 GCA_046541615.1 Puniceicoccaceae bacterium | reverse complement strand
TCGGATTCCTCCATCGCCTGCTGCGACTCCAGGTCCTCGGCGATGTCTTCCGCCTCCAGATCCATCTCCTTCAATAGGTCACGCAACGGGTCCGAAGGTTCTTCCTCCGGCAGATTCTCCGCCAGTTCCCGAAGCTCGGGATGCTCCTCGGCCAGCCGCTCGGCTTCGGCCATGGCCTCCTCGATGGCTTCGGGGATGAGCTCAATCAATTCCCCGCTGTCGCGCTCGATCTGTTCCAGCTCCTTGCGAAGCTCCCGGCGGAAGGGCTCGATCGCCTCCGCCGCCTCGGGCGGCAGCGAAGCATCGCCCGCCGCCAGCAAGCGAATGGATTCCGCCGCCGGAAGCATCCGTCGCAGGTCGCCGAGACGGCCCGTCGGCCCGGACGCGTCGATCAGATCCCGGTGGACGTCCACCAACTCCAGGCTCGCGTCCTCGATGTCGGCGGCGTGGGAGCGGGCGGGGCCGTCGAAGGCCTCTTCCGCGTCCGCCCCGGCTTTGACCGCCTCCGACTGCCGCGCGATCGCCACGACCAGTGCGTCGATGCGGTCGCCCAGACCGAGTTTGCGCAGCTCGTCTTTCCGCTCCTCTACCTCCTCCTCCATCTCGTAAACCGTCTTCCTGAGCTTGCGTACGTTCTCCCGCATCTCCCGCTCCTTCTTCTCCTTCTGGTGGCGGGCGATCTCCTCGACCTGTTCCGGCTTGGGCTCGGGACGCTTGATCTTCTTGCGCACGACCTCCTTTTCCTCCTCCGTCAGCTCGGAAAGCGGCTCCTTGCTCAGATCGACCTCGCTCTGCCGGAGATCTTCGAAAAAATAGAGCAGCGGCACGACGATCAGGGCCGCCGCGAGCGCGGTGAGCCAGCCGATGTCCATGGGCTTGAGGCGGGAAAGTTTCATGGGTAAACCCTCAGTCGTAGCGTTCGTGGAAGGTTCTGACGCCGACATTGCGCAGGCCGATGAATTGCAGTTGGTCCAACAGTTCGACGACGCGGTGCGAGGGGGCCTCCTCGTCGACGTCGATGCGGATACGCCGGTCCGGTTCGGTGCGGGCGACTTCGCCGAGGCGGTCCCGCAGGATCTGGATGGTGGTGTCCCCGCCTTCGTAGTAGATCCCGCCCTCGTCATCGACGCCGAGCATCAGGACGGATTCGTCCGGGGCGAGTTCCAGGGAGGATTGCGAAACCGGCAGGTCGATTTCCTCGACCGTCTTGTCCTCTTTCTTGAGCATGGTGGCGACCAGAAAGAAGATCAGCAGCAGAAAGACCGCGTCGATCAGCGGCGCCATGTTCAGCTCCGCGTTTTCCTCGTCTTCGGTTTCAAATCGCATGGTTCAGAAGCGTTCGATGCGCTCTTCGGGCGGCACCTCGAAATAGAGTTTCTCGACATCCCGGGTGCGCACGCCGACGTTTTCGAAGCCCTGGAGGGCGGCGATGTCGAGGGTGTCCACCAGGTCCTGGAAGGGCGTGTCCCGGTCCACATCGATGCGCAGGGGCAGTTCCGTGCCGTTGGCTTCGGCGTAGGCCTTGAGGTGGGCGGCGAGGTTCTCCACCGGGTCGTATTCCAGCTCGCCGAATTTCGTGTCACGCTCGGCCGCCTGGTAGTGCCTGCCCTCCCGATCGAGCCCGACGATGAGGGTCTCCCGCTTTTCCACCGCGCGCAGACTGGCCTCGGGGTCGGGGATGGTGATCGGGATTTCTTTCTGGAGCTTTTTCATCATCGTGGTGACGAGGAAAAAGATGAGCAGCAGAAAGACGCAATCGATCAGCGGCGAGAGATCCACGCCCATGGCCTCCTCCAGCTTGCGGCGCCTGCGCCGGGGCGGGTCGTCGTCGAAAAAACCGCCGGGCCGGGCCGATCGTCCGAAACCGCCAAGTCCCCCGGGCAGGGGTCCGGATCGGGGATGGGGTGGCGGCGTGACGCTCATGATTCTTCCGGATCGCTTTCGGCCGCGGGCGCATTGCCGGCATCCTCCGCGTCCTCTTCCCATTTCATCAGGTACTGCACGTGAATGCCGAGGAGTTCCTCCACCGATTCCTCCAGGGCGGTGGCGAAGCCGGAGATGCGCGAGCGGAAGTAGTGGTAGAAACCCAGGGTCGGAATGGCGATGATCAGGCCGAGGGCGGTGGTGATGAGGGCCTTGCCGATCGAGTCCGCCAGAACGGCCGCGTCCCCGGTGTCTCCGAGCAGGGCGACCTTCTGGAAGGACTCGATCATGCCGATGATCGTGCCCAGAAGCCCGAGCAGGGGCGAGATCGTGGCGATCACCACGAGCGGATAGCTGCGCCGCATCTGCGACTGGACCTCGCGCGCGCCGATATCGGCCACCGTCGCACTGACCACGGAATACGGGAAATGGGCGTGCCGGGCGAGGTAGCGCACGGTGCGCCCGTAGGCACTGCGGTCGCCGCGCGCCGCTTCGGCCGCGCCCTCCAGATCGCCCGCCTCCCACTTCGCGCAGGTGGATTCCACGAGAGCACCGGGCAGGAAGGCCTTGCGCCGGACGGAAATCAGCCGCTCCACCACAAACGCGAGCGAAGCGAACATAAGGACGATCAGCACGACGCCCACCCAGCCGCCTTTGGCAAGTTCCTCGCCCCAGTCGATCGTGGCGACATCCCCCAGTTCGTCCCGGCCGGTGGTTTCGACGGGCACCGGGGTGCCGTTTTCCGCCTGGGTGCCGTTTTCCGTCTGCTGGGCCGGCGCCTCGCCCTCCTGCGCCAGGACGCCAAGCGGTGATGCGAACAAGACGGCCAGCCCGAACACGAGAGCCGGGAATAAACGGGCGGAAAGCCGGGACGGGAATGAGGATCGGTGTGCTTTCATAAATGATGTGGGATGTTGGCTCCGGTGATGGGTGGATCCGTTGCGGAAGCGCTCGAGTCGCCGGGAATAAACAGAAACAGAAACGGATCGAAAGTCTAACCGATCCTGCGGCGCAAGCCTATCCTACATTTGTCGGATTGATTGGGGCGCCGATACAGAATCGGCGAACCGACGGCGGATCGTCCAACATGCAAGCGCCGCCGTTGTTGGGTGAGCGCGCTCCGCCGTGCGGAGCCCGTAGCCGCATGACTTCAGTCGTGCGACCACGGCGCGGCGGTTCGGTCCGCATTGTTCAAACGGTCGCCGGGTCGCCCGAAGCCGTTGGGGATGTCTTCTCCGGCAGCCCGTATCGGGTTGGACGACTGAAGTCATCCAACTACGTGGCCGCCCGACCACGGGCGGGGACCACTCCGACGCGGCGGGCTGAAGCCCGGACACCGAACCTTTCCTC
>JBKHCX010000217.1:0-3293 GCA_046541615.1 Puniceicoccaceae bacterium | reverse complement strand
CGGAGAAAAAGCCCGCGCCGGTGGCATCCCCGAGCCTGCCCCCGCCCCCGGAGCTCACCCTGCCCGGGGGCGGCAAGCGGGAGCGGTGGGAGCACCTGCGGAAAGCGGTTCTCTCCTGTCCGACCTGCCGGGAGAATCTGAACCCGGGGAAGAAGGTGGTCTTCGGGACCGGCTCCCTCGACGCACGGATTTTCTTCTGCGGGGAGGCCCCCGGGGCGGAGGAGGAAACCGCGGGCGAGCCCTTCGTCGGGGAAGCCGGGAAACTGTTGAACGGCATGATCGCCGCCATGGGGCTGAAGCGGGAGGAGGTTTACATCGGCAACATCATGAACTGGCGGCCGCGGACGGGGAATTCGTTCGGAAACCGGCCGCCCACCGGGGACGAGATGGCCTTCTGCCTGCCCTATTTGAAGGCGCAGATCGCGATCGTCCAACCGGAGGTGATCGTGGCTCTGGGAGGGACGGCGACCAAGGGTCTTCTCGGTATCGAGACCAAGGGGAAGATGGCCCGCCTGCGGGGCGGATGGCGCGAATTCGGCGGCGTCCCGCTCATGATCACCTATCACCCGTCCTTCCTTCTCTACAACGAATCGATCGCCCGCAAGAGGAAGGTATGGGAGGATCTTCTCTCCGTGATGGACCGCCTGGAGATGCCGGTTTCGGAGAAACAGCGGAACTACTTCCTGGCGGCGCTCCGCTGAAGAAAAATGGGGGCGCGCCCTGTCCCGCCGGGCCCACCGCCGCCGCAGATTTTTCTTGTAGCCGCGGCGGTTTGTTGAAGCATCGGATCATGCCCGAGTTCGAAGACGCGCGTTCCCGCCGATCGCAACACCACGGCCAGGTTCACCGACCCGGCCGGCGGTCCCGCGCCGCTTCCCGGAGTGGATCCGGGCGGAGCGGATCCAAGAGGCCGGCCGGCGGGAAGGGCTCCAAAGGCCGGGGCTCGCGGAAGTCCGCCGGTCCCGGGCGCGACGAGTCGTTTTTCGAAATGCTCACGGGTTTTTTCCGGGCGCTCTTCCGCCGGAAGAAGAAAGGGCGTTCGGGTTCGTCCGCCCGGAGTTCCGCCGGAGGCGCCGGGGAGTCCGCTCCGGTTTCCGGAGAACCGGGAAGCCGCGGCGCGGGCCGCCGGCGCAGGTCCCACGGGCGGAGAGAGTCCGGCGCCGAGGCCCGGGCCAATCTGCATCCGGTGATCGAGAAGACGGAGCCCGACGGGCCCGTGGTGAAACCGGAGCTGGCGATCCGCTACAGCCGCCCCTCGGCGCGCGCGGCGAAGCGGGAAGCCGTGGAGAAATCCGGGAACGCGGATTCCGGACCGGAGGAAGAGCCATCCGCCCGCCGCAAGAGCGGGAGGCGCCGGCGCCGTGGCCCGCGGCCGGAGGAGAAGACCGCCCCTGCTCCTTCTTCTCCTCCGGCCAAATCCCTCCGGCCTGTGGTGGCGGAGAGGGCGCCGGTTTCGAAACCGCCCGAAAAGGATGTCAACATGCGCTGCTCGCGGGGCTCGGTCCGGGATATGCGCAACGCCCCCGGGAAGAAGTCGCGCCGGCGCAGGGGGGGCTCCGCGTCGGCTTCGCAAGGGGACGCCGGTTGATGGATGTTCTCCGAATCGAGGGAGGCCGCCCCCTCCACGGGCGGATCGAGGCGAGCGGGGCGAAAAATTCCGTTTTGCCGATTTTCGCGGCGTCGCTTCTGACGGACCGGGAGTGCGTGATCCGGAATGTGCCGGATCTGAGCGATGTCCGTTTCATGGCCGGGATCCTCCGGCACGTGGGGGCCGATGTGCGCGAGGAGCCCGGGGGAGTGTGGCGGATCCGGGCGGTGGAGGTGCTCCCGGAAGCCCCCTACGACCTGGTTCGGAAGATGCGGGCCTCCATCTGCCTTCTCGGGGCCTTGGTCGGGCGCTCGGGCCGGGCGAGGGTGTCGATGCCGGGAGGGTGCGTGATCGGGCCGCGTCCGGTCGATCTGCATTTGAAAGGGCTGCGCAAGCTGGGATGCACCGTCGAAGTGTCCGGGGGCTACCTCGCCGTGGAGGGCGCCGCCCGGCGCGGCGGCGGCGTTTTCCTGGGCGGGCGCTACGGGAGCACGGTCACCGGCACGGCGAACATGCTCATGGCCGCCGTGCGGACGCCGGGATGCACGCGGATCGAGTGCGCGGCCTGCGAACCCGAGATCGTCGATCTCTGCGCCATGCTCTCGGCGATGGGGGCCCGGATCGAGGGAGCGGGCAGTCCCACGCTCCTGGTCGAGGGAGTCGAAGCGCTCGGCGGGGTGGACCACACGGTGATCCCCGACCGGATCGAGACCGGCACCTATCTTGTCGCCGCCGCGCTCGGCGAGTCCGCCGATCTGGAAATCGCCGGTTCGGATCCCTCTTCCCTCGGCGCGCTCGCCGACAAACTGGAGGAAGCGGGCGTCGATCTCTCGTTCGGCGGCGGTCTGTGGACGGTCCGGCGGAACCGGAGCCCCCGGCCGATCGACCTGATCACCCTGCCCCATCCGGGGTTTCCGACCGACCTCCAGGCGCAGATGGGCACGCTCATGGCGCTGACTCCGGGGATCAGCGTCCTGACCGAGAGAATCTACCCGAACCGGTTCATGCACGTGCCCGAACTGCAGCGGATGGGGGCGGACATCGCCATCGAGGGCGCCTCCTGCATCGTGAAAGGCGTCCGCTCGCTCTCCGGAGCGCCGGTCATGGCCTCGGACCTGCGGGCGAGCGCGGCCCTCGTGCTCGCGGGGCTGGTCGCCGAAGGCGAGACCTGGATCCAACGCATCTACCATCTCGACCGTGGCTACGAGCGGATGGATGCGAAACTGCGCGGGGTCGGGGCGCGGGTCGAGCGCCTGCCCGCCGGCCAGATGCCGACCGGTCTCCGCGGGGAGGAGCATTGAGGGAGGGTGCCGCCCCGGGCCGCACCACGTAGTTGGATGACTTCAGTCGTCCAACCCGAAACGGTATGGGGGAAGAGACCTTCCCAAGTGCCTCGGGCGACGCGTCGGCGGTGTGGACAATGGGGACCGGCCCGCCGCCCGGGTGTCGCACGACTGAAGTCGAGCGACTACGTAGTTGGATGACTTCAGTCGTCCAACCCGGAACGGCCTGGGGGAGAAGACATCCGCGGCGGCTCCGGGCGACGCGGCGGGAGTGCGGACAATGCGGTGCCTTCCACCGTCCCGGCGCAGGGGAGCAGCCTGAAGGCTGGACACCATACCCGGCAACCGGCCACGGAGCGCCAGGGTCCGGTGTCCGGGCTTCAGCCTGCGGCGTCGGAACGGTCCCCGCCCGGGGCCGCACC
>JBKHCX010000216.1:0-3334 GCA_046541615.1 Puniceicoccaceae bacterium | reverse complement strand
AGCAGCAGCAGGACCAGTCGCAGGACGGTCAGGGCGGGGAGCAGGAGCAAGCGGAATCCTCCGAAGACGCCGGAGGCGATCAGCGATCGGACGACGGACGGTCCGGGGAGCCGGATCCATCCGAAACCGGGGATCGGGAGGACGAGCCGTCCGAAGACCGACCCGGAGACGCCCGTCCCGGGGAGGATGAATCCCGGGACGGCGAAGAGAGGGAGCCGGACGGAGGCGACGGGGAGCGCCCGGACGATTCCCCCGACGGGACCGGAGAAGACCGACCCGGCGGAGAACCGGAAACCGGCGGAAAAGAGCCGGACGGACCGGACACCCCCGCCGCGGGAGAGGATTCCCCCGAACCCATGGAGCTGACCGAGGAGCAGGCCGAGGAAGCCGCCGCCCAACAGGAGGCGGCCGCCGCCGCGGAAGACGGCGGCGAAACCGGCGGCGGCGGCGGCGAGGAGGAGGTGGTCATCGGCGTGATGTCCGCCGAAGACGCCGCGCGGCTGCTTGACAGCCTCGAGCGGTCCGAGAAAAAATTGCCGTTCGCGGGCGAGGGTTCCGAAAGCGCCCGCGATCCGTCCGACAGGCGCAACTGGTGATGAAAACCTCTCTGTTCATTCTCCCGGTCCTTCTTCTTCTGGCGGCGCTGCCCGCGGGCGGCGCCGAGACGACGGCAAGCGCCTCCTTCGACCCTCCCGTCGTCGGCGAGAACGAGTCGGCCATCTACCGCCTGACCTTCCGCGTGGAAGGATCGGGGGCGATGGGATTCCAGAACACCGGACCGCCGCGCCTTCCGCGGGTTGACGGGCTCCGGCTGCGCTACCTCGGACCGAACCAGGCGGTGCGGATCGACAACGGCCAGGCCAGCGTGCGGTTGACCCACCTCTACCGGGCCGAGCCGTCGGGGCCGGGTGAATACGAGATCCCGGCCTTCGCCGCCCGCTTCGGCGGCACCCGCATCGAGGTGCCCGCCGCCCGGCTGGAGGTGGCCGCCCGCGGGGACGCTTCCGATCCGGACTCCGCCCGCCGCGACCGGCGCCCGGTCTGGATGGAGATCGGGCTGCCGCGCGAGACCCTCTACGTCGGCGAGGCGGTTCCAACCGAAGTCCGCCTCTTCGTGGACAACCGGCGGATCACCAGCGCTTCGCTCCAGGCGGACACCCCCGAGAAAATCGGCGACGCCTTTTCGATCGGAGACTTCGGACCGATGCGCCAGGACCGGACCTCTCTCGACGGAACACCGGTGACGACGGCCGAATGGGACGCCCTCCTGACCCCGCTGAAGACGGGGCCCCACCCGCTGGTCTTCGAACTGCCGCTCGTGGTCGCCCTCCGCGATTCGCCCGGGCGCCGCCCCGATCCCTTCGGATCGCTTTTCGGGCGGTCCCCGTTCGACCGCTTTTTCGACAGAGAGGAGGTCCGGGCCTATTCGGAGGACCGGGAGGTCGAGATCCTGCCCCTCCCCGAAAAGGACCGCCCCGCGGACTTCACGGGGGGCATCGGCCGATTCCGTTTCGCGGGCGCGGGCGTCTCTTCCGACGAGATCCAGGTCGGCGAGCCCTTCCTCTACGAAATCCGGATCGAAGGCCGGGGCAATTTCGACCGGATCGAGCCGCCCGTCTTCGCGGGAGGGGAGGAGGACTGGCGCGAATACAGCCCCGAAACCGCCTTCACCCCCGGCGACGGTCTCGGCTACTCGGGCACCAAGCGGTTCACCTTCACCCTGGTGCCCCGGAGCGAGGGGATCACCGCGACACCGCCCTTCGCCTTCAGCTACTTCTCGCCCGAAGAGGGGGAATACCGCACGGTCGAGATCCCCCCCCGCCCGATCACGGTGACGCCCGCCCCGGCCGGATCGCGTCCGCCCGAGACCGAACGCGCGGAGCGCAATCCCGTCGAAGCCCGCCGGGGGCCGGATCTGCTCCCGCTCCAGACCCGCTGGCCGGGCGGCTCCGGCGGCGACCTGCGCCCCCCCCCGGTCCGGCCCTTCTTCCTGGCGGTGCAGACGGCGGCGGGCGGCGCCCTGCTCGGCGCGTTCCTTTTCCTGCGCCACCGCCGCAAACTCCGCGACGATCCCGCCTACGCCCGCCGGCACCGCGCCCGGCGGGAGATCCGCCGCGGCCTCGCCGAAGCCGCCGCGCACGCCGACGCCGGGCGCGCGGGGGATTTCTACCGGGCCGCCTGCCGGGTGATCCAGGAAAGCGTCGGCCCCCGCCAGACGGGCGAGCCCGGATCGCTGACCCGGAACGAAGTGATCGCCCTGATCGGGCGGGACGGACCGGCCGCGGACATCCGCCATTTCTTCCGGACGGCCGAAGCCATCCGGTACGGCGCCCGCCCGGCGGCTGCGGCCGATCTTCCGGGCGAGCTGGCCCGGCTCCGCGATCTCGCGCGCTCGCTCCGCCAGCGAAGGGACGCGGGTTCCACCGCCGGCACTTCCCCGCCGCCCGTCGCCGTGCTTGTGCTGCTCACCTTCCTCCTCGCCCCGCCCACCGGCGAACTCGCCGCGCAATCCTCTCCCGGGGCGCCGCCGGGCAACGGGGAGACCGCCGGTGGATCCGGCGGGACGGCCGCCGGGCCGACGATCCCCGCCGACGAGGCCGAGGCGAAATCGGTCTTCGCCGAGGCGGTGGCCGCCTATCAGCAGGAGGATTTCGCCGCGGCCGCCTCGGGCTTCCGCTCGCTTCTTTCCCGCTTCGGATCGGCCGCCGTCCACTACAACCTCGCCAACGCCCTCTACCGCCTCGGCTCCTACCCCGGGGCGATCCTGCACTACGAACGGGCCTTCGCCCTCGACCCGGGCAACCCCGACATCGCCGCCAACCTCGCCCTGGCCCGGGAAGCCGCCGGCTTGGAAACCCCCGCCGCCCCACCGCTAGCGGCCATCGGCCACCGCCTCTCCTGGAGCGCCTGGACCTGGCTCGCCGCCCTCGGCGCATGGGGCCTGCTCGCGGTGCTCGCCCTGGCCCGGACCACCGGACTGCCCAGCCTGTGGCGCAATTCCCTCCTCCTCGCATTCGGAGGAATCCTGCTGCTCTCCCTCGCCGGACAGACCACCTGGATCGCCGGACGGAACGACGCGGTCGTCCTCACCGGCGAAGCCCCCCTGCGGATCGCCCCGACCGCGACCAGCCCCATCGAAGAGCGCCTGCCCGGAGGCACCGTCGTGCGGACCGGCGAACGCTACGGCGACTTCCGGAAGATCCGGACTCCGGAAGACACCACGGGCTGGCTCCTCCAATCCTCGGTGGAACGGATCCGGGGCGGGGAAACGCCATAACCCAACATTTGGTTATTCAGAAAGTCTTGTAGCTCGACGGCGAACGCCGTTGAGAGA
>JBKHCX010000215.1:0-3372 GCA_046541615.1 Puniceicoccaceae bacterium | reverse complement strand
GAAATCGCCGATACCGCCGGGAGGCTTCCGGGCTTCCGGTAGCTGGATGACTTCAGTCGTCCAGTCCGAAACCACCCCCGGACGGCGCACGGCTACAGTCATGCGGCCGCGGGAACGCCCCGCCTGCCGATAACTGGTGGAGCCGAACGGGATCGAACCGTCGACCTCCACAATGCCATTGTGGCGCTCTTCCAACTGAGCTACGGCCCCGTTTTCTCGTGGGAGAAAGAAAAACAGCATGGGCAGGCGCACCGCTCCGTCAACCTAAATCCGAAGCCGATCGCCGAGTTTTTCCAGCGCCTTGGCCCGGTGGCTGATCCGGTTCTTCTCCGCGGCCGGAATTTCGGCGAACGACCGGCCGGACCCCCGGGGCGCGAAAACCGGGTCGTACCCGAAGCCCCCCGCGCCCGCCGGATGGGGGAGAATCCTCCCTTCGCACTCCCCCCGGAAGAATTCGACCGGCCCCGGCCCCTCGGCCAGGGCGAGAACGCACACGAACCGGGCCGTCCTCCGGCGGGCGGAGGGGAAATCGCGCATCCGCTCCAGCAGAAGTTCCCGGTTCCGCCGGTCGCCCGCCCCCTCTCCGGCGAACCGCGCCGACCGCACCCCCGGCCCGCCCCCCAGGGCGTCCACCTCGAGGCCGCTGTCGTCGGCCAGGATCCAGCTTCCGGGCGGCACCTTCGGCCGGAGAAACTCGACCTTGATCCGGGCGTTCCCCTCGAAGTCCTCCGCCGTTTCCCCGCAGCCGGCCATGCCTCCGAAGGCGGCGGCCGTCCGCACCCGGATCCGCAGATCCCGGGCGCGCAGCCACGCTTCGATCTCGCCGGCCTTGTGTTCGTTGCCGGAGGCCAGAACGAGGCCCTCGGTTTCGATTCCTTCGGTCGCCTTCATCCTCCCTCCTCAATCCGAATCCGGATAGCGCACGAACCCCCGCAGCAGCTGGTCCCCTTCGAAAAACTCGTGCCGGCAGTCCACCAGCGAAAGCGCCCGGGACGGATCGGCCGGCGAGCGGCCCCGCGCCAGGGGCCGGGCCTTGTCGTCGAGGAACAGCTTCGGCGCGCGGTACGCGAAAAAGTAGTCGATCAGCCGGGCGGCGAAAAGATCGCCGTGCAGGGAGCCGCCTCCCTCGACATAGAGCCCGAAGTACTCCCGGGCGCGCAGCCACGAGCGAAGAAACTCCGCGAACTCCGGGCCCCGGGGCGCGGTCACGACGCCCACCTCTTCGGGCAGCGCGCTGCGCACCCGCCGCGCGTGCTCCTCCGACACGAGCACGGTCGTCCGCCCGCGGAAGCGGTCGGTGAAGACCCTCCGCCCGGCGGCCCCGGCGACCCTGCCGCCCCGGTCGAAAACAATCCGCGCCGGGCAATGCTCGCCGCCCCCGCCGCAGCGGGCGGTCAGGGCGGGATCGTCCGCGAGAACGGTGCCGGCCCCGGCCCCGACCGCCGGAAAGTACCGCCGCCAGCGGTGGACATCCCGGCGGGCGGCCTCGCCGGTGATCCATTTCGAGGCGCCGGAGGCGGTGGCCGTGCGGCCGTCGATGGAGGTCGCCGTCTTGGCCGCCACGAGGGGCCGCCCCGTGGCGTGGAGGAAGTGGAAGATCAGGTTCAGGTCGCGGCATTCGGCCTCGAGGACGCCCGCCGCGGCATCGACACCCGCCTCGCGGAGGACGTCGATGCCGCGTCCGCGGTGCCGGGGGTCATCGTCCAGGGCGCCGGCCACGACCCGCCGGATCCCGCGGTCGAGGATGGCCCGGGTGCAGGGCGGCGTGCGCCCCTGGGTCGAGCACGGCTCCAGCGTGATGTAAAGGGTGGCCGAGGCGGGGATTTCGCCGGGAAACCCGCGCAGGGCCTCGACCTCGGCGTGCGCGGCCCCGGCCCTCGCGTGGAAGCCCTCCGAGAGCAGCCGGTCGCCGTCGGCCAGCACCGCGCCGACCACCGGATTGGGATGGGTGTCGCCCCAGCCCTTCCGGGCCACGGCCACCGCCCGGGCCATCCAGCGCTCGTCGTTGGTCTGGTCCGCGGGGGTCATGGTGTCATTGGGTGGGGGGAGGGGGAGGACGGATCATGCCGGGGAACGCGGGTGCCGGCAACGGAATCGACGAGGCCGCACCGCTCACCCGCCCCGGACGAACGGATTGCGGCGCTTCTCTTCGCGGACCGAGGTGACGGGGCCGTGCCCGGGATAGATCTCCGTATCCTCCGGCAGGGTGTAGATCTTCCGCCGGATCGAATCCTCGAGGGTGGCGAAATCGCCCCCGGGCAGGTCGTAGCGCCCGATGCCGCCGGCGAACAGGGCGTCGCCGCTGAAACAGGCCGACTGCTCCGGGAAGTGGAAAAGGACGTTGCCCGGGGCGTGGCCGGGCACATGGCGGACTTCGACCGCCTTCCCCAGAACACCGAGGGGGCGCCCCTCCTCCACCCAATGATCGATCCGCACGGGTTCGAGGGGAACGCCGGGGATGAGAAACGGCGCCATGACCGCCGGATTCTCGAACAGCTCCCGGTCGCCGGCGTGGCCGTGGAGCGGGACGCCCGCCGCCTGGAAGCGATGGGCGTCGGTCGTGTGGTCCCAATGGCCGTGGGTCAGCAGAAGGGCCCCGAGGGTCGCCCCGGAACGCGCGAGCACCTCGCCGACGGCGTCGAACGCACCCATGGGCGCGTCGATCAGAACCGCGTCCGCGCCGTCGGTGAGAAGAAAGGCGTTGGTCTCGATGGGACCGAGCGGAAGAATACGGATATCCATGGAGGAAGTGCTACCGGGGGCGGAATCCGCTGGCGAGGATAAACGGGCGAAGGGCCGCGGGCGGGCCGAAGGGTGTGACCACAAGTGCGTGGAGTGATCAAAGGGATTTTTCCGGTTTTCCAGTTGATTCGCGGCCATCGCGGCAACCGTCTTCGCTCTTCGAGCTCCGCCGAGTCAAGAGCACGAGGCCCTGCATAAAGACAAAGATCTCCACGCACTTGTGGTTGCACCCCCGGCGGCCCGTTGCAGATCCGAACGCGGAAACCCGTCCCGTACCCGGCTGTAGCTCGACGGCGAACGCCGTTGAGACAACCCCACCCGAAATCCACCACACCACATCGAACCACTGTAGCTCGACGGCGAACGCCGTTGAGAAAACCCGTTCCGAAAGCGGAAAGCGGAAAGCGGAAAGTGGAAAGTGGAAAGTGGAAAGTGAGCATCCATTCGTGATTCGAGATTCGTCATCAGGCATGAGAAATCCCCGTTCCGAATCACTCCTCACATCGGCGTTCGCCAATGTGCTACAGGCGGCGCCGTAGCTCGACGGCGAACGCCGTTGAGAGACCCCCACCCGTAATCCACCACACCACATCGAACCACTGTAGCTCGACGGCGAACGCCGTTGAGAGA
>JBKHCX010000214.1:0-3459 GCA_046541615.1 Puniceicoccaceae bacterium | reverse complement strand
GAAAGCATGATCCCCTCGGCGCCTTCCGAGCGCAGGAGCCGAAGCTCCTCGCGGAACAGCCGGAGCAGCTCGGAACCCATCAGGATCCGCCCCCCGCGCGCGCCGGTCCGCCGGGAGCGGCGCCCCCTTCGTCCCTCCCGGCCACGATCCTCTCGACGTACTTCGCCAGCAGGTCGTATTCGAGGTTCACCGCCTCGCCGACGCGCCGGTCCGACAGGTTCGTGACCGCCAGGGTGTGGGGGATCAGCCAGACCGCGAACCCGTCTTCGTGAACCTCCGCCACCGTCAGCGAAATCCCGTCGATCGCCACGGAGCCCTTGTGGACCAGGTAGCGCAGGCCCGCGCACGAGACCTTGAGGTAGTGGTCCGCCCCCCGCCGCTCGAAGACCTCCACCCGGCCGCTCTCATCGACGTGGCCGCTGACAAAATGCCCGCCCATCCGGGTCGTCGGGAGCAGGCTTCTCTCCAGATTCACGAGGCGGCCCGCCCCCAGACCGCGGAACGAAGTCAGCCGCACCGTCTCCGCGAGCAGGTCGAAGCACAAGCGCCCGCCCCCGCCGCCGGTCACCGTCAGGCAGCAGCCGTTGACCGCGATCGAATCGCCGGGAACGACCCCTTCGAACGCACCCCCCGCATCGACCTCGAGCCGGAACCCCGGCTGCTCTTCCTCGAACCGGACGATCCTGCCCGCCGTTTCCACCAAACCCGTGAACATGGCCGCATAGGATGGATTCCGCCCGGGCCGATGACCAGATCATTTTTTTGGGGTTGACGCCCGCCCGCTCCCCCCCTTTTCTCCTCCTCTTCTGATGCGAGCGTAGCTCAGTTGGTAGAGCACCACCTTGCCAAGGTGGATGTCGAGGGTTCGAATCCCTTCGCTCGCTCCAGGCGACAATGGTCTTGCCAGTGCGCATCGCTTTCTTCGGAATCCGGCCCATGACGAAGGCTCTCTTTTCCCCCGGCGGCATCCTGACTCTCGGACTCGCGCTCCTCCTCCTCCCCCCCTCCTCCGCCCCCGCCCAGGCCGGGACGTCCCCATCCGGCGAGCCGCGGCAGGTGCGCTCCATCTTCCTCGGTATCGACAACCTCACGCAGCGGGACTACGACATCCTGGAAGGAAAACGGATCGGTCTCCTGACCCACCCGGCGGGGGTCAACCGCCAGGGGGAGTCCACCATCGAGGTCCTCGACCGCGCGCCGAACGTGAACCTGGTCGCGCTTTTCGGTCCCGAGCACGGCGTTTACGGGGACGAGAAGGCCAACGTCCCGATCCAGGACCGGATCGACGAGAACACCGGCCTGCCCGTTTACTCCCTCTACGGGGCGACCCGCAAGCCCACCCCGGAAATGCTCGCGGAGATCGACGCCATGGTCGTCGATCTGCAGGATTTGGGCGTCCGCTCCTACACCTACATCAGTTGCATGAAGCTGGCCATGGAGGCCTGCTTCGAGCACGGCGTGGAGTTCATCGTGCTCGACCGCCCCAATCCGCTCGGCGGGCTCAAGGTGGACGGCCCGATGATGGAGACGAAATGGATGAGCTACGTCGGGGCCTACCGCATGCCCTACGTTTACGGACTCACGATCGGCGAGCTGGCCCGCATGCTCAAGGAGGTTCCCGGGTGGCTCGACGTCCCGGCGAAGACCCGGCTCGAAGGCCGCCTCAAGATCGTACCGATGAAGGGCTGGCGGAGGAGCATGCTCTGGCCGCGGACCGGACTGCGCTGGGTGCCCACCTCCCCCGCCATCCCCGACCTCTCGGCCGTCCTCGGCTACCCGATGACCGGCCTCGGCGCCCAGCTCGGCGGTTTCAAACACGGCTACGGAACGCCCTTTCCCTTCCGCCTCCTGAGCTTCCGGGGCATGTCGCCGCCCACCCTGAAGGCGCGCCTCGAAGCCCTGGACATCCCGGGGCTGAGCTTCCAGTTGCGCAACTACCGCCTCCCCAACCGGCAGACGGGCATGGGCGTTTACGTGGTGGTGGACGACTACGCCGCCCTCCGCCCCACCGAGCTGAGCTTCCACATGATGAAGCTCGCCGCGCAATGGAGCCGGGAGAACCCTTTCGCGGAGGCCGCCCCCGCCCAGCGGACCCTCTTCAACAAACACGTCGGCTCGAGCGAATGGTGGGAGGCGATTTCGACGCAAGGGGGCCGGGTGAGGCTCGAACCCTTCTTCCGGAAATTCGCCCGGGAGGCCGAGACCTTCCGCACCTTCAGCCGGAAATACTGGATCTACACCAACCTCTAGCCGTTGCGAATCGACGCCTATATCTTCCGGGAGTGGATCAAGATCTTCGCCCTGGCGGTGGTCGCCATCCTGGGCCTCCTCCTGCTCAGCGAGATCTACAACGAGCTGCCCCGCTTCATCGAGCGGAAGGCGCCGCCGGAAACCGTCGTTTCCTTCTTCCTCCTGCTGGTCCCCGGCTACCTGCCCTCGCTCCTGCCCGTCTGCTTCCTGCTCTCCCTCCTCCACTGCCTCGCCACCCTCCAGCGCAACGGCGAGATCGTCGCCATCCGGGCGGCGGGCATCGGCCTCTTCCGCCTCAGCCGGGCCTTCTGGATCGCCGCCACGCTGCTCGCCGGGATGCTGCTCTGGCTCAACGCCTCCCTCGCCCCCGGATCCCTCGAGGAAGCCGAGGCGATCAAAGAACAGGTCAAGGAGCGGGATCTGGACGCCAACGCGCGGGTGGTGCGCGGGACCATGGAGAAACTGGGCGTTTACCTGCCGGATTCGGACGAACTGTGGTTCGCCGAAGTGTACCGGGCCTCCACCGACGAAGCCCTCGGCGTCACCGTCTCCCGCCCGGATCCCGAAGGCGGCCGGATCCGGCACGAGGCCGCCCGCGCCCGGTTTGATCCGGAGACCTCCGTCTGGACGCTCGAAGAGGGAAAGCTCCTCCGGATCGCCTCCGGCGGAGGCCTGCCCGACCAGCTCGAACCCTACGAAACGTTCGAGCTGACCGGATCGGGGATGACGCCCGAAATCCTCCTCGGACTGAGCCGCCGCCCGAAGGATCTCTCCCTCCGGCAACTGGACGGCTTGATCCGCCGGCTCGGCGACGACCCCCGGGCGACGCCCTACCGGACCCGCCACCTCTCCATACTCGCCACACCCCTGCAGTTTTTCGTCGTGGTGCTCGTCGCCCTGCCCTGCGCGCTGGGGACCGGCCGCTCCCGCTCGGCGGGCGGCTTCTTCCAGGCGATCTGGCTCTACCTCGTCTTCTTTGCCCTGACCGTGCTTTTCGCCGCCGCGGGCCAGCGCGGCTGGATCCCGCCCGCCGCAGCCGCGTGGACCCCCTTCCTCCTGGCCGGGGCCGGCGGTCTCTGGCTCTACCGCCGGAACGCCTGATCGGCCGGCCCGCGGAAGCCAATCCCTCCCCTCCCGCAGGCCCCAAAGGAGGCGGGACACTCCTGTCCCGCGGTCCCTACCAGGAGGCGGGACACTCCTGTCCCGCGG
>JBKHCX010000213.1:0-3465 GCA_046541615.1 Puniceicoccaceae bacterium | reverse complement strand
CCCGTAGTCAGCCAACCACGTAGTCGCATGACTTCAGTCGTGCGACCCCCCGCCGCTCCCGGCCGCCACGTCGCCCGAAGCCCCCGGACCCCCCTTTCCGCCCAAACCGTTCCGCGTTGGACACCCGTAGTCAGCCAACCACGTAGTCGCATGACTTCAGTCGTGCGACCCCCCGCCGGTCACCTGCACGCACGCACTCAGCCCAGGCGGTCGCGGAAGGTCTCGTAGCCGAAGGTTCTCGCCACCTCCCACCGCCCGTCCTCGCGCAGCACGGCGATCGAGGGCAGCCGGATGCCGTTGAAGGTCGTGTTCTTCACCATCGTGTAGTGCCCCATGTCGCCGAAGACGAGCCGGTCCCCGACCTCCAGAGGGCGGTCGAAGGAATACTCGCCGATCACATCCCCGGCCAGACAGGTGAGCCCGCCCAGCCGGTAGGTGTGGGGTTTCTCGCCCGGCAGACCGGCCCCGTGGACCTCCGGGCGGTAAGGCATTTCGAGTACGTCCGGCATGTGCGCGGTCGCGGAGGTGTCCAGGATCGCGTTCCTCCCATTGTTTTCGGTGATGTCGAGCACCCGGGCGACAAGAACTCCCGTGTTCAGACCGAAGGCCTCGCCCGGCTCCAGGTACACCCGCAGGCCCGTCCGGCCCCGGAAATCGCGTACGATCCGGATCAACCGGCCGATGTCGTAGCCGTCCCGCGTTATGTGGTGGCCACCGCCGAAATTGACCCATTCCAGCGAGGGAAAGCTCCAGGAGAACCGGTCCTCGAAGACCGCCAGAGTCCGCTCCAGCGCGTCCGAATCGTGCTCGCAGAGGGTGTGGAAGTGCAGCCCCGCCACACCCTCGAGATCGGCCGCCGCGATCTCCTCCGCCCGGATTCCGAGCCGGGAGCCGGGGGCGCACGGGTCGTAGAGGGGGATGCGCCCCTCGGAATGTTCCGGATTCACCCGGAGCCCGAAATCAACCTTCCCCGGAAGCCCGGCCGCGAAGTCCATCCACCTCGCTTTCTGGGAAAGCGAGTTGAAAACCACGTGATCGACAAGCGGCACGGCCTCCTCCAGATCCTCCCGCCGATAGGCGGGCGCGAAGAGATGAACCTCTCCGCCCACCTCCTCGCGCGCCAGCCGCGCTTCGTGGGGGGAGCTGGCGCACGCCCCGTCCGCCGTGCCGGCGACCTGCTCCAGCAGGGGCCGGCAGGCGAAACCTTTCAGAGCGAGCAGAACCGTGGCCCCGCTCTCCTCCTTCACCCGTCCGAGCTTCCGCAGGTTCTCGCGGAACATGCGCTCGACCATGACGTAGGCCGGGGTCTCCACCCTCCGGAGCATCTCGTCCAGCTCGCGAGCGGACGGAAAGCGGACCGCCGCCGCGTTCAAAGCGGCAGCTCCATGCGCTTCCAGGGGAGCCCGTGGCGGTTCAAGTCCTCCATGAACGGATCCGGATCCATCTCCTCCATGTTGAACACCCCCGCCCCGCTCCAGACACCCGTCAGCATCATTTTCGCACCGATCATCGCGGGCACGCCGGTCGTGTAGGAAATCGCCTGCGACCTCACCTCGCGGTAGCACTCCTCGTGGTCGCAGATGTTATAGACATAGACCCTCTTCTCGCGGCCGTCCTTCATTCCCCGGGCGACGCAGCCGATGCACGTCTTCCCCTTCGTCAAGGGGCCGAGACTCGCCGGATCGGGCAGCACCGCCTTCAGGAATTGGAGCGGCACGATGGACTGCCCCTGGAACTCGACCGCGTCGATCCGGGTCATGCCCACGTTCCCGAGAACCTCGAGGTGCTTCAGATAATTGTCCGAAAACGTCATCCAGAACCGGGCCGCGCGCAATCCGGGCAGATTCTTCGCAAGCGATTCGAGTTCCTCGTGGTACATGCGGTAGATCTTCATCTCCCCGATCCCGCCGGGAAACTCAAAGGTGCGGCTGGTCGAAAGCGGCGGAGTCTCCACCCATTCGCCCTCCTCGAAATGGCGGCACGGCGCGGTGACCTCGCGGATGTTGATCTCGGGATTGAAATTCGTCGCGAAAGGCATCCCGTGGTCTCCCGCGTTGGCGTCTATGATGTCGATTTCGTGGATTTCGTCGAATTCGTGCCTGGCCATCCACGCGGTGAACACGTTCGTCACCCCGGGGTCGAAACCCGACCCCAGGAGCGCCATCAACCCCCGCTCCCGGAACCGGTCCCGGTAGGCCCACTGCCACGAATACTCGAACCTCGCCGTCTCCGGCGGCTCGTAGTTGGCCGTGTCGAGGTAATGGACGCCGGTCTCCAGGCAGGCGTCCATGATCGACAAGTCCTGGTAGGGCAGCGCCACATTGATCACCAGGTCGGGCTTCTCCGCCTCGAAAAGAGCCACCAGTTCCGGCACCCGGTCCGCATCGACCCGCGCGGTCCGGATCTCACGGTCAATCCCCGCGGCAATCGCCCGGCACTTGTCCTCGTTGCGGCTCGCGAGTACGATCTCGCCGAAAACCTCGGGGACCTGCGCGCACTTGTGCGCGACCACGCCGCCGACACCGCCCGCACCGATGATGATAACCTTGCTCATCCCCAACCGCATACCACGACCACCGGGGATCAACAAGACGAAGAATCCGCGAAATCCGCTTTCTAAAACCGGAGCGGGATGTTCCGGAACCCGCAGGCCGGGCAGTCGGCCTTCTTGACCTCCCCGTGCACCCCGTAGAGCTTCCCGCACCGAACGCAATGGAAGACCGTTTGGTTCAGACGATCCCTCTGCCGGACGCCCATCCGGTCGTAATAGATCCACAAGCCGAAAACCAGGACCAGTCCCGTCATGACGAACGCGGTGAAAAAGATCGGCAGAGGCACGCTGAGCATATCGCCCCCGTTCTACCAGAAACGCCGCCTGGGGGAACCCCGAAATGCGCCCGGATCCGCCCCGGGGGATGTGGCTCTCCGGCGGCGCCGGCAAGCACTGCAACGCCCCTGCCGCCGCCCGGCGGGCAAGCGATCCGCGAGTGCGGGTCTCCGGCGGAGCCGGGAGACGCTGCAACCGCAAGCACGGCGGGATCCGTCCGCCCGTTGCGGTGAACAGGCCGCTCACGGGCGCATCTTCGGGAAAACGTTCAACCCCTCCCAATCCGCTCCTTCCATCGGCTGCGGTCGGATCGGCCGCTTCCTGCGCGATTCCAGCGGCTTGAGCGCTTCGGAAATGAAGTTCCGCGAGCCGATGACGAAACTGTCGCTCAGGTAGCGGCATCGGCTGCGGAGGACTTCGGGCATCGAAAGCCGGCCGCCCTCCCCGTCGATCACCCGGGCGGCCGCCGCCGGATCGATGGCCGCCTTCCCTTCCTTCGGAGCCGCGCCGATCCCGAACAGGCTCTGCCGGTAGCCCGCCAGGCCCCCGCAGGCCAGCACCGCCAGGCCATCCCGGGCCTCCTGCCGGCCGGCCACCGCCTCGGCGTAGCCGCAGAAGCGGTAGTCCTTCGGATCGTC
>JBKHCX010000212.1:0-3467 GCA_046541615.1 Puniceicoccaceae bacterium | reverse complement strand
GGAACGCCCTGGCGGGAAGAGACCTCCCCGACGGCTCCCGGCGACGCGGCGGGCGTGCGGACAATGCGATGTCTTCCACCGGCCCGGGCGCAGGGGAGCAGCCTGAAGGCTGGACACCATACCCGGCAACCGCCCCACGGAGCACCAAGGTCCGGTGTCCGGGCTTCAGCCCGCCGCGAGCAGCGGATGAATCTTCTCGCACCGGGAAGCTGGAGTTCCCTAGAGTGCCGGGAATGGAAACCCTGACCGTAGAACTGGGCGAGCGCTCCTACCCGATCCGGATCGGATCGGACGTTTTCGAGACGCTTGTCGAAAGCATCCACCTGAACCAGCAGCGGCGCTCCGGGCGGTCGTGCGCCCTCGTCGTGGACGAGGGAGTCGCCCGCGCCCACGGCGCCCTGCTCGACGAGGTCTTCCCGGACCCGCCCCGCTGGACGATGCCTTCGGGCGAGTGGTCGAAATCCCTCACCCGGGCCGAGGAGTTGCTGCAGTTTCTGGCCGAGAGCCAGCTCGACCGCTCCTCCTTCCTGATCGCCATCGGCGGAGGGGTCCTCGGCGATCTCTGCGGGTTTTGCGCGGCGGTGTTTCTGCGGGGCGTCGATTACTACCAGATCCCGACCACCCTTCTGGGCATGGTGGACAGCTCGGTCGGCGGCAAGACCGGCGTCAATCTCCCGGCGGGCAAGAACCTCGTCGGCGCGTTCCTCCAACCCCGGGGAGTGGCGGTCTGGCTGCCCTTTCTCGAATCGCTTCCGGAGAGGGAGTTCGCGGCGGGGATGGCCGAGGTGATCAAGTGCGGGCTCCTCGCGGACCAGGATCTTTTCCATCTCCTCGAAAAGAGCGGCGCCGTGCGGGCCGGCTCGCCCGTGTTGGAGACGATCATCGCGCGCTGCTGCCGGATCAAGGCGACCGTCGTGGGGACGGACGAGCGCGAAGAGGCTTCCAACGGCGGCCGGGCTCTCCTCAATCTCGGACACACCTTCGCCCATGCGATCGAGGCCACCGCCGGCTACGGTGAGTATCTACACGGCGAGGCGGTCGCGATCGGCCTCCTCATGGCCGCCCGTTTTTCCGCCGAGAACGGATTCACCGACGAGAAAACGGTCGAGCGCGTCAGGGGGCTGCTTTCCGAGAACGGGCTTCCCGTCCGCCTGCGGTCTCCGCTCGACACCGGCAAGCTTCTCGAATCGATGGGCCGCGACAAGAAGGTCCGGCAGGGCAAACTCCGCCTCGTCGTGATCGACGGCATCGGCTCGGCCCGGCTGCAGGAGGTCTCCGAATCGTTCCAAATCCGGGAACTCTGGCGGGAATTCGGCGCCAGCGGGGACTGTTGACCGGGGCCGCCGGGAACCGGCGCCCCTGCGCTCAGAGCCGGACCGAACCGTCGGCCAGGTCCCGGCGGAATTCGGCGTAGGTGCGCTCGAGCCCCTCCTCGAGGGGAATGGCGGGCGACCATCCGGTCGAGCGGATGCGCGACGTGTCGGTCAGCTTCCGCATGGTCCCGTCGGGTTTCGACGGATCGAATCGCAGCTCGCCGCGGAAACCGGTCACCCGCCGGACCATTTCGGCCAGGTCCCGGATCGAAAGATCCGTCCCGGTGCCGACATTCACCCAGTCGGGGGGATCCTCGAGCGAGAGGAGATGCAGCACCGCGCCGGCCAGGTCATCGACGTGGAGGAACTCCCGGCGCGGCGCACCGGTCCCCCACACGACCACCTCCGGGGCGTCCTTTTCCTTCGCCTCGTGGAAGCGGCGGATCAATCCGGGCAGGACGTGCGAGTTTTCCGGATGGTAGTTGTCGCCCGTGCCGTAGAGGTTGGTCGGCATGGCCGAGTGGTAGAGAACCCCGTATTGCCGGCGGTAATACTCGCACATCTTGAGGGTCGCGATCTTGGCGAGCGCGTAGGCCTCGTTCGTCTTCTCCAGGGGACCGGTCAGCAGGCAGTCCTCCGGCATCGGCTGGGGGGCCTCCCTCGGGTAGATGCACGTGCTGCCGAGATTCAGGAGGCGGCCCACCCCGGCTTCCCGGGCGCCGTGGACCAGGTTCAGCCCGATGGACAGGTTCTCGCGGAGAAACTCCGCCGGGTAGGTGTTGTTGGCGTGGATGCCCCCGACCCGCGCGGCCGCGTTGATCACGACCGAGGGGCGGGTTTCCCGAAGGTAGGCGAGGGTGCGCGCCCCGTCGCAGAGATCCACCTCCGAGCGGGTCACCGTCCGGATATCGGAGAAGCCCTCCGCCCGCAGTTTCCGCACGACGGCACCGCCCACCATGCCCCGGTGGCCGGCCACGAAAATTCCAGCGTCCTTTTCCATCGTTCTCAATAGCCCCGCCGGGCGACCTTGTCGTAATCGGCCCTCGCCATGATACGGACCAGATCGGTGAATTTCGTCCGCGGCTCCCAGCCGAGCTTCTCCCTCGCCTTCGCCGGATCGCCGATCAGGAGATCGACCTCGGCCGGGCGGAAATAGGATGGATCCACGACCACCCGCCGGACCCCCGTCTTCCGGTCGGCCCCGGTCTCGTGGACGCCCTCCCCTTCCCACTCCAGGTCGATTCCCAGCTCGGAAAACGCCTCTTCGGCGAACTCCCGGACCGTATGGGTTTCGTTGGTCGCGAGCACGAAATCGTCGGGCTCGTCGGCCTGGAGGATGCGCCACATCCCCTCCACGAACTCGGGGGCGTAGCCCCAGTCGCGCTTCGCGTCGAGGTTTCCGAGCTTGAGCACCTCCTGCTTGCCGTGGGCGATCCGGGCGGCGGCCCGGGTGATCTTGCGGGTGACGAAGGTCTCCCCGCGGCGGGGCGATTCGTGGTTGAAGAGAATGCCGTTGCAGGCGTGGAGCCCGTAGGATTCGCGGTAATTCACGATGATCCAGAACCCGTAGAGCTTGGCGACGCCGTAGGGCGAACGGGGGTAGAAGGGAGTGGTCTCGGTCTGCGGCACCTCCTGGACCTTCCCGTAAAGCTCGCTGGTCGAGGCCTGGTAGAACCGGGTCCGCAACCCCGCTTCCTTGATCGCGTCGAGAAAGCGGAGCGTCCCCACCGCATCCACGTCGGCGGTGTATTCGGGAACATCGAACGAGACCTTCACATGGCTCTGCGCGCCCAGGTTGTAGATCTCGTCGGGCCGGATTTTCTCGAGGAGCCGGTTCAGGTTGCTCGAGTCGGTCAAATCCCCGTGGTGCAGGAACAGCGATTCCCCATGGACTTCCGGATCGTTGAAAAGGTGATCGATCCGACCGGTGTTGAAGGAACTCGACCGGCGGATCATCCCGTGGACCTCGTAGCCTTTCCCAAGGAGAAGCTCGGCGAGGTAGGAACCATCCTGCCCGGTGATCCCGGTGATCAGAGCGACTTTTTTATCCATCCGCCCCTTAAGCCACGGTGATCCGCACTTGGCGAGGCAAAAAACCCGCCCCGGGCGGGGACCGTTCCGACGCCGCAGGCTGAAGCCCGGACACCGGACCCT
>JBKHCX010000211.1:0-3472 GCA_046541615.1 Puniceicoccaceae bacterium | reverse complement strand
TGCTGGCCCGCGATCCGGCGGCGCTCCAGGCCGAACATCCCGGCCTCTCCATCGTCGGCCCGTGGGACGGCAATCTCTCCCGGGCGGGCGAACGGCTCGTGCTCGAAGACGCCGCCGGGAATCCCGCCGACATCCTTCACTATCACGACAGCGGCGACTGGCACCCCCGCGCGGACGGCGAGGGCTCCAGCCTCGAGTTGCGCGACCCGCGCGCCGACAACGCCCACGCCGACGCCTGGGCGCCCTCCGAGGAATCGCACCGCGGCCAATGGAAAACCTTCACCTGGCGGGGGACGGCCACCAACGGCCTGAACGACCCGACCGAATGGAACGAGTTCGTCTTCGGCCTCCTCGACGAAGGCGAATTTCTCATCGACGACATCTCCGTGATCGAAGATCCCGACGGAGCGGCCCGGCAGCTCATCCAGAACGGCGATTTCTCCGGGGGCGGCGCCACGGCGTGGCGGCTGCTCGGCAACCATCGCCGGGCCGAAGTCGTGCCCGACCCCGACGACCCGTCGAACTCGGTCCTGCGCATCGAATCCACCGGCCCGACCGGCCACATGCACAACCACGCCGGGACCACGCTCAAGCACGGCGGGGCCTACGTGGAGATCGACGGCTCGGAGACCTACGAGATCTCCCTGCGCGCCCGCTGGATCAGCGGTTCGGCCCGCCTGCATGCCCGGCTCTACTTCAACCGGCTGGCCCGCACCTGCCTCCTGCCCATCCTCGACGGGGGCGGCACGCCCGGGGCGCCGAACTCCGTCCTCCCGTCCGGAGACACCGGCGTCGGCCCGACCCACCGCGATCTGACGCACGCCCCCGCCGTCCCGGCCGCCGGCGAACCCGCCGTCGTCTCCGTCCGCCCGCACGATCCCGACGGGGTGGACTCGCTGACGCTCCGCTATTCGGTCAACGGCGCCGCCTGGCAAAGCGCGGCCATGGCCGACCGCGGCGACGGCGTCTGGGAGGGCGCCGTGCCCGCCCAATCCGCCGGCGCGGTGGTGCAGTTCCACATCGAAGCCCTCGACACGACCGGGGCCGCCTCCACCTTCCCCGCCATGGGCGAAGACGCGCGCGCGCTCATCCCCTGGGACGACGGCGAGGCGGATCTCGACTACGGCGACTGCCGGCCGAACAACTTCCGGCTGGTCATGACCCAGTCCGACAAGGACTGGCTGCACACCCTGACCAACGTCATGAGCAACGACTGGATGCGGGGGACCGTCATCTACAACGAATCGGAGGTTTACCACAACATCCGCGTCCGCCTGCGCGGCAGCCAACACGGACGGGCCGTCGATGTCCGCATGAGCTACAACCTGCGCTTCCCGCCCCACCAACTCTTTCTCGGCACCCACGAAGCGGTGGTCATCGACCGCTCCGGCGCGGGCGACGAATTCAGCCAGAAGGAGATCATGGTGCGCCACGGCACCGCGCGCGCGGGCGGCGTGCCCGCCCACTATGACGATCTCGTGCGCGTCATCGCCTCCAGAAACGCCTCCGTCAGCTACACCGGATCGGCCATGCTCATGAAGGCCCGCTACGACGACGAGTTTCTCGAGAACACCTACGATGACGGAGACGAGGGCGGGCTGTTCGAATACGAGTTGATCTACTTCCCCCAATCCACCATCGACGGCACGGTCGAAGGCCTCAAGAAACCCACCCCGCCGCGAAGCGTCCGGGGCGTCGATATCCAGGATCTCGGCGGTTCGGACAAGGAACTCTACCGCTGGCACTTCCTCATCAAACACAACCGGTCGGCGGACGACTACTCGCAGCTTGTCCCCTTCGCGCAGGCGATGGGGCAATCCTCCGGCCCGGCCTTCGACAACGAAATCGGCGACCACATCGACGTGGACCAGTGGCTCCGCGCTTTCGCCGCCCTCGTCCTCTTCGGGGTGGAGGACAACTACGCCATCGGCTTCGGCGGCGCCGCCCGCCCCGGCACCCAGCACAACCTGTTCATCTACTTCCGCCCCTCCGACGGACGCGCCCTCTTCATGCCCTGGGACATGGACTTCACCTTCGAAGCGCCCGCCACCCTCCCCATCCTCGACCATGCCAAGATCAGTCCCGACCTGCGGAAGCTCGCCGCCGACCCCGCGAAGAAGCGCGCCTACTACGGGCACATCCTCGATATCGTCCAAACCAGTTTCAACACCGCCTACCTCGGGGAATGGGCCGAGCACTACAGTTGCTTCCTCCCCGGAGAGGACCTCACCACGCATCTCGCCTACATCGACACCCGCGCCGCCCACGCCCTCGCCGAGATCGAGGCGGACATCCCGCCCGTCGCCTTCGCCATCACCACGCCCGACGGCACCACCACCGGCGAAACCAGCGTCACCCTGACCGGAACCGGCTGGGTCGATGTGCGCGAACTCCGCACCTCCGGCAGCAGTGCGCCGATCCCCGTCGAATGGACGGACGCGGACACCTGGTCCGCCTCCGTGCCCGTAGGCAACGGGTCGAACACCATCACCATCGAAGCCTTCGACCACGGCGGCGCGTTCCTCGGCTCCGACACCGTCCAGATCACCGGCACCGTCCCCGTCGTCCCCGCCGACCCGACCAATCTCGTGGTCTCCGAACTCCACTACCATCCGGCCCTTCCAACGGCCGCCGAAATCGCCGCCGGGCACGACGATGACAACGACTTCGAATTCGTCGAGATACTGAACGTCGGCGGGGACATCGTTGACCTCTCCAACGTGATTTTCGCCGACGGCGTTGAATTCTCCTTCGCCGGCTCGGCGGTCACCAGCCTCGCCCCCGGTGCGCGGGTGCTGGTCGTTCAGGACAAGCCGGCCTTCCTTTTCCGCTACGGCTCAGGCTTGGAGCCGCAGGTGGCCGGCAGCTTTGCGAGCGGCAAGCTCAGCAACGGCGGCGAGCGAGTCGAGATCGCCTCGCTGACCGAAGGTTCCATTTTCGTCGTGGATTACGACGACCGAAGCCCCTGGCCCGAAAGCGCTGACAGCGGCGGCCCGAGCCTCGTGCTCGTCGATCCCTTCGGCGGACCCGACGGCACGCGCCCCGAATACTGGCGCCCCTCGAACGGGACCGGCGGCCAGCCCGGAGAGCCCGACGACCCGGCCTATCCCGACTACGCCGCCGCCTCGTTCGCCCCGGCGGCATTTCTCGACCCCGGGATCAGCGGGCCCGGAGTGGATTCCGACAACGACGGGGCCACCAACCTCATCGAATACGCGGCCGGCACCGACCCGACCTCCCCCGCCTCCTACCCTGCCCCCGAGAGCGGTCTTCTCACCGACGGCGGCGAGGAGGAATTCCTGGTGATCCGCCTGCGCGTCCCCGCGCTGCGGGGCGACCTGATCTACGATGCCGAATGGTCGGACCAACTGCTCCACTGGCTCGACAACACCGAACCCGGCGGCCCGTTCACAACCGAGCACAGCCTCTCCCCCCTCGACAACGGAGACGGCACCTCGACCCTGATCTTCCG
>JBKHCX010000210.1:0-3504 GCA_046541615.1 Puniceicoccaceae bacterium | reverse complement strand
GGAGGGCAAGGGATCGGTCGATCCGGCGGCGGCCGCCCGGGTGATCGACGAGGACCAGGGCAGGCTTTCGATGGCGCAGATGGCACACTGCAGGTGCCGCTACCTGACCCAGGGGTACATCATCGGCTGCGCGGAGTTCGTACGGGAGGCCTCCAAGGCCTTGGCGCCGCTCCGGAAACGCCCGATCCGGCCCAAGCCGGTGGAAGACACCGGTTGCGACGGGATGTCCGTTTTCCCCGGTATGCATCGGTAGTTCCGATACCCGGACTGGCCGGGAATCAGGATCCCTGCGGGCCCCGGGCCGCCGCACGCAAGCCGACCGGAAACCCGGGTGACACCCGCACATGGCTTCCCCCTCCTGTGGCTCCATCCGCCTGCCCGGCCGCGGCGCTTTGCCAAGATTCCGTTTGCCTCCTTCGCCTGGTCGGCCCACAAACGGGTCTTCACGAACGCAGAATGAGCGAAGCACCCGTCAGATTCCGGCGAACCCCGAAAACCCCCTTCGTGGTCGGAAACATTCTCCTGGCCGCTCTGGCCGCCGCCCTCGTCTTCTTCGGACCGGAGCCGTTTTCGATGAACACGGTTCTCATGGTCGCCCTCTGTCTGTTCACTGGGGGGTTGCTCACACTTCTACCCTTCCTCCTCGACCAGTTCGCGATTCTCAACGTCCAGCGCTCGCGGGTGACCCAGGCGGCGGTGAACCTGAAGGGAGCGCTCGAGCGCTCCGAGGGCATTCTCGCCGAGCTGCGGGAGCGTGGATCCGAAGACAGCCCTCTCCGGGTTGTCGCCGAACGCCTCCCCGAATTGGTGGAGACGAAGCTGGCCGAGGCGCTCGCGCGCGCCGACGCCGGGGCCGCCGGAAAGCGGGAGGAAATCCGCTCCGGAATCGAATCCCTCCGGCCCGTCCCCGACGCCCTCGAGCGACTCCACGACGACGTGCGGACCCTTTCGGCCCACGCCGCGACCCGCGAGAGGGTGGCCACCGGCCTCGACCGCCTCTCGGAGGAAATCGACGGGATCAACGTGCGGATCGAGGAACTCCGGCGCCTTCGCCTGTTCGGAACGCCCGCCGGAACCGGCCCGGTCGAAACGCCTCCCGAGGGATCGGTGCCCGCCGGCCCGCCGGGCGGTGGCAACGCGGCCCCCCACTCCGCCACTCCAACCCGCCGCCGCTCCACAAACACCCCTACGCCGCCGGGGGAACCGGAGGAAGATGCCCCCGGACAATCCGATCCGCCGAAGCGACCGTCGTCACCGCGGGAGGAAGCACCGCGGGCCGCCCCCGAGGAACAAACGGCCCCGCCGCGGGCAAAAAGCAACCGCACCTCCCTCGTGGTCTCGGCCTTCGTGGGCATCCGAAACGGGGTGTTTCTCCGGGGTGACGGACCCGGCCTTTCGGAAACGGAGGGCGTCCGCCTGGAGATGACCGGGATCGGGGAATGGACCTGGTCCGGCGAACCCGGCGAACCGTTCACCGCCGAGCTTCTTCTGAACGACGAAACCCCGGCCGACCTCGGTTCATTCACCGTCAATCCCGGCGACACCCTGAAGTTGAACCCGTCCTTCCCCACGGAAGCATGCTGAAAGGATTCGTCCGTTATCTGAGGAGCACGGGGCTCGACCCGCTCCCCCTGCGAAAGACCCTGCGCCACTACCGGTGGTCGAAGGCGAAGGCCGACGGACGGGCGGCGGTAAACGTCGCCCTTCTCGACTTTCCGCAGGGCATGGCCTACGCGCTGATCGCCGGGCTCCCCGTGCAGATGGGCATCTTCTGCTCGGCTCTCTCTTCGATCATCGGTCCTCTCTGGGCGAGTTCGCGCTTCGTCATGCTCGGACCCACGAACGCCACGGCCGTCCTGCTCCTGAGCGCGTTCCTGACCCTGGGATATTCCCCGGACGAAGCGGTCGTCGCCCTGCCGGTCCTTCTCATCATGGTCGGTCTCTTCATGGTCCTGGGGGCGGTCCTGCGGGTCGCAGCCATCACCCGCTATGTGTCGAGGGCGGTCATCGTGGGCTACATCACGGCGGCCGCATTCCTGATCATCGTCAACCAACTGAAAACCGTCTTCGGCCTGCACGTGCCCAAGGCGGGCACCTTCGCCGAATCCCTCTGGAACCTGGTCGCCGGACTCGGGGGGATTCAGTGGGAGTCCGTCCTGGTGGCCGCACTCACCCTGGTCTTCTATCTTCCTTTGCGGCGCTACGCCCGGGGGCTTCCCACGGTCGCCCTGACGCTCGCGGCGATGGCGGCGCTGACGGCCCTGGCCGCCCCGCTCGGGATTCATCCGGAGATGCTCCAGCCGATCAAAGCGACCGAATGGCCGCTCTCCCTGCCCGTGCTGAACTGGCACGAATTGAACACGCTCGCCGGGGCGGCCCTCGCGGTGAGCTTTCTGTCCCTTCTGGAAAGTTCCTCCATCGCGAAGAGCCTGGCCGCCCAATCGGGGGAACGGGTGGATATCAACCAGCAGATGCTCAGCATGGGGGCGGCCAATTTCGCCTGCGCCTTCGGTTCGGGCATGGCGGTCTCCGGATCGCTCACCCGCTCCGTCCTGAACTACCGGAGCGGGGCGGCGACGGCGATGTCGAGTGTGTTCAGCGGCCTTCTCCTGATCGCCGGCCTGTTCGCTTTCGGCGGAATGGTCGGCCATATCCCCAGGGCCAGCCTCGCGACTCTGGTCATACTCGTCGGGCTCTCCCTGATCAACCGGCGCGAGATCGGCGTGATCGTCCGCACAACCGGGAGCGACGCCACGGTTTTCGGGGCGACGTTCGTGTTCGGTCTCCTGCTGCCCCTCGACACCGCGATCGCCGTCGGAGCGGTTCTTTCGATCGCGCTCTTCGTCCGCAAGGCCGCCCGTCCCGCTCTGAACGAAATCTCCTTCGACGACACCGGAAACATGAGGGAGAGCGAGATCGGAACCCGCCGCCCGGAGATCGCCATCGTCCACGTCGAGGGCGACCTCTTTTTCGCCTCCAGCGATCTGTTCCTCGAACAGATGCGCCGCCTGGTGGCCCACCCCTCGCAACGGGCCATCATCCTGCGCCTCCGCAACGCCTACCACCTGGACGCGACGGCCGCCCTCACCATCATGGACCTGATCCGCTTCGCCCGGAAGCAGAACTGCGCCTTCCTGGTCAGCGGCGCCCACGCGGAGGTGGAGACCATCTTCCGGCGCTCGGGACTCATGGAGGAACTGGGCGGGGAAAACTTTTTCCGCTACCGGGAGGAAAACCCCAACCTCTCCACCCGCGACGCCCTCCGCCGCGCCCAGGAGATCACCGGGATCCGCTCGGCCGACATCACGATCTTCGCGGCGGACAAGAACAAGCCGCGAACCGGCTGAGAAGGGGAAAACCGCCATCGCGGCGGAAATCGCTTGCCCGGCGGACGGCTTTCCGTTTGCCTCTTCCCCATCAACGGACGGGGTGTGGCGCAGCCTGGTAGCGCATCTGCTTTGGGAGCAGAGGGTCGCTGGTTCGAATCCAGTCGCCCCGACCATT
>JBKHCX010000209.1:0-2500 GCA_046541615.1 Puniceicoccaceae bacterium | reverse complement strand
TTCGCAGCCGCAGCAGGCACCGCAGGCGCCGCCGAAGGCGGTTGTGGCGAGGGCGAGGGAGGCGATGATGGATAGTATGGTTTTCATAGCTTTTTCGGGTTGGTTGGTTTCGGTTGAATATCGTCCAGGTCAGAAGGGAAACTCATGTCTTGGATAATTACAAGTGTTCGAAGGGGTTTTCGAAGAAAAAATCAGCCTGCGGCCTTCCGGGCCTGTCGGCTGATGCAGGATCGGTGGGAAAATACCGCGATGCATTCGAATCCCGCGCGTCGCGCCAGGGATTCGGGGGAGGCGGAACCTACCGGACCGCGGAGCGGAACCGGGCCAGGATTTCCTCGGCGCTCTCCGGGTCGGAGGCGGGTTCGATCCACGATAGCGCCCGCTGGAAGGAAAGGAGGTCCTGGAAAAAGCGGTATAGTTCGATCGAGGCGGTCTGCCTTTGCACGAGGGCGTTGTTCTGTGCGTCCAGAAGATCGATGATGCTGACCGTTCCCTGTTCGTATTTGTCCTGGACGATGCTCAGGTTCTGTTCGGCTCTCTCGGCCGCAATCCGGGAGAGTCGGATCGACTGCCACGAGCTGGCCATCGCCGAGAGGGTGTTGCTCACGTTGACGGCGATCTGCTGGCGCAGGCGGGCGTCCTCCCATCCCAGCCGGCGGAGTCCGGCGCGGGACCGCCGGACATCGCCGAGGCGGGAGCCACCCTCGAAGAGCGGAAGACTGGCCCCGAGAAGAAAGGTCCACGAGTCGTCCTCCTCCGAAGCTCCGAGGGCTCCGGATGAATATTCGGAATCCACGATGTGGCTGTATTCGAATTCCGCCACGATGTCGGGTACCAGGAAACTCCGGCGGCTTTCGGCCAGCCGGAGTCGCTCGGCTTCGGAGGAGAAGCCGACGGCCGCCAGTTCCGGAGCCCGGGCAAGGGCCATCTCGATGCTGGTGCGCCGGAATGCCTCCGAAGACTCCCGGGAATGGGCGAGCGGAATGAGGTGGCGGAGACTGGTGTCGAAAACCGGTGTGTCGAGGGAGAGATCCTCGAGATTCCACGACCGGTCCGGAGGCTCGCCCAGCGCGCGGTTCAGATCGTTGAGCGCTTCGTGGAGGAGGCTCCGCTCGCTCCAGAGCCGGCTTTCCTGTTGAGCCTCCTCGGATTCGAAACGGAGCACTTCTTCCGGGCCGGCGGTTCCGACCTCGCGCCGGATCTTCGCCAGATCCAGGTTCTCGCGGGTGATCCGCAGATTGTCCTCGGCGATGCGCAGCGAGGATGCGATGGAGAGCACGCGCACGTAGGCGAAGCCGACCTCGGCCGCGACGTCGAGTTCGACCGAGGCGTCCGACTCCCGGGCCGCGTCCAGGTCCCTGCGGCTTGTGCGCAGGCCGGTCACCCGCGAGTCGTCGTAGATCATCTGGCTGGCCGAGAGGTTCAGGCTGGTTTCCGATCGCGGGCTGAAACCGGATTGCACGGCGGACTGGTCGTCGTTGACCCGGCGGTAATCGAGGCCTACCGCGACCTGCGGCAGGACCGGACCCCTTGCCTGGTCAACGCCCGCGCGCGCGGAGGCCACCTCCTCCCGGCTGATCTTCCGGTTGTAGTTGTTCTCGATGCCGAGGCGCATCGCATCGGACAGTCCCAGGTCGGGAGCCTCAGCGGAGTCGCCGCCCACGAGATTGGCCAGTGCGTTCGCATCCACCGGCACCGGAACGGACCGGGGGCCGGGAGCCGGGTCTTCCGACTCGCTCCGGAGGACGGCGGCGAAAATGAAAAGGGGAAGGATCAATATGCGGGACGCGGGCATGGTTTACTTTCGAGAAATAGGCGGCTATCGGAGCCGGGTCAAGGGACGGGGCTTGTTCTCGCGAAGTTTCGCACGGCGTGGGTCGGAAGGTCATCGCCGATCCTGCATCGGCGATGGTCGGAAGGTTCTTTTCGGGATTCTTTTCTTGTCAACGACGGCGGTCCCCCTAGATTCGACGTATGGTTTGCCGGAATAGCTCAGCTGGTAGAGCAACTCATTCGTAATGAGTAGGTCGTCGGTTCGAATCCGACTTTCGGCTCCAGGCTTCGTTACGAGCGGAAGCCTGCCCCGGCACCGGGAGCGGAAGCGACCAGAGCCGGGCCAGACCGGACCCGAACCCCGCTCTCCACTATGCCCGGGCAATTGCTCGCCTACGCCCGTCGGAAGGGACGGAACCGGTTCCGGGGACGAGGCGGCTGCGGGGGTCCGTATCGCATCTCGAAAAAGGCCGCGTAACGGAAGGACTTTTCGGCAGCCGCGGCGAATTTTCGGCGCATCGGGGGGCCGGAAGTATTTCCGAAGTGGAAGGAACGGATGGAAACCCGGAACCCGGTGTTTTCCGGTGCCCGGCGGCCTGGCCGATGATCCGCTCTTGAATATCTGTGGGCGCACGCGCGTGTGACCACAAGTGCGTGGAGTGATCAAAGGGGTTTTTCCGATTTTCCAGTTGATTCGCGGCCATCGCGGCAACCGTCTTCGCTCTTC
>JBKHCX010000208.1:0-3643 GCA_046541615.1 Puniceicoccaceae bacterium | reverse complement strand
GGAGGGATCGGGCCGGACGACTGAAGTCATCCGGCTACGCGGATGCGTACCCGCACCCCCTCCCCTACACCCGGGGGAAATCGCACCCGAGGGTGCCGACCAGACTCTCCCGGTAGGCGGGGGATTGTACTTCGTCGAGCTGGTCGGCGATGATCCGCTCCCGTTCCGAAAGGAAGGCCTCTCCGAGACCGAAGAGGAGACGTTGGTCGCCGCGGATGCTCTTGAGGTACTCGGCCATCCGCGCGAGGTGGAAACGGTCGAAGGCGATCTGGTTCTCCAGCCGCTGCCCGTACCAGTCCGAGGCGAGCAGGGTTTCCCGGGTGAACTGGCCGCGGAGTCCGGGGTCGTCCATCGTTTTGCCCTCGAAGGCGCCCTCGGCCATCATGTGCAGGAGAATCCTCAGGGGCGGGCAGGCGAGTTCGATCGAGCCGTCCTCGAAATAATTCCGGGCCACCCGCTGCTGGGCTTCGACGATGTTGCGTATGCTGTCAACGTAGGCCTCCTTGTCCTGCAACTCGGGCTCGAGCATCTCCCGGGGGATCACGGCGGTGGGGTTGGTGAAGATCCGCCCGAGGATGATCCGGACGAAGCGCGCGGTGATCCGGTAGCCGATCCGGCTTCCGAGGATGGTCTCCCCTTCGTGATCGAAGTCCTCCACTTTCTCCAGGTAGCCTTCCCGGATCATGAAGGAGGGATCCCGCTCCGAAGGCGCCATCCGGGACCAGATTTCGGGAACCAGGAGACTGATGTCGTGATCGACCCGCATTTTCGGTCCGACGTAGCCGGCCGAGGTGATGAAAGCCGGATAGCCGGTCAGGATGAAACTGACGAGCGCGTTGTTCAGGTCGTGGACGGGCAGAAGGGCGTTGAAGGGGCCCTTGGTCAGCGCTCCCTCCGATCCGGCTCCGGTCGTGGAGGGCGATTTGCCGGTCAGGCTGGCCGTGAACTCCATGAAGAGTTCGGGCAGCTCGAAATAGTGGATCGGGTTGAAGGCGCAGAGCGCGCGGATTCCGGCCTCGGCGTCGGGCGGGTTGTTCCGGTGGCCGGGCAGAACCGCGGCGACCGGGAAGTGGGCGGGCGATTCCGGCGCGATCCGGCGGCTGAGGCGGGCGGCGATCCGCGCCACGTAATTGCCCTTTTCGTTCTCGATGTCCGGCCGGACCTGGAGATAGCGCGGGTTCTTGGTGCGCTTGCCGTCCACGATCCGGGGATTGGCCGAGGAGACGCAGAACTCGGGATGGGGGGCCTGCTCGAACTCAAGCAGCCGTTCGCGCATCGGCCCGGTGTACTGCTCGAAACGGATCGTGTCGTTGATCTGCTCGCGGACCTCGTCCCGGGTCAGCGGATGGTAGTTCGACAGGAAGGCCCCGTCGCGGGCGATGTCCTTCTCCGCCTGCTTGTCGTAGCCGCGGATGATCGCGTCGTCCGGGCGCTGGAAGAAGCGGTATTCGCAGTTGGTGGTGAACTTGATCGACTCGTGGCCGTGGTTCTCGGGCAGCCCCTCCAGCCCCTCGGTCGGGACCACGGTGCTGGCGCTGATGTCGTCCTCGCGGGAAATCTTGAAGGCGGGCAGGAAGTCCTTGCGCAGACCGAAGGTCCGCCAGGACCCGTCCTCCGCGTAACCGACCCGGAGAAACTGGGTGACCAGTTTCCGGTTGCGGTAACGCAATTCGTAGCCCTGCTGCCCATCGACCACGTCCACGGAAAAGCGCTCCATCCAATCGTCGCCCCAGTCGCTCTTGTGGAAGCGTTTGATGATGAAAACGAAGTCCTTCACATGCTGCGGGATGCTCCGGAGCCATTCGTTGTACTCGTCGGTGTAGTCGATCTCCGAGGGGGTCAGGAGCTTGATCACCGAGCCGAGGGAGCGCTCGGGGCTCAGGATGGGGCGGCTGTTCTCGCGGTTTCTGGAAGCGTCGCGGAAGCGCTTCGAGAAATCGTGCCGGATCACCTCCCTGACCTTCTGGAAATCCTTCTGGAAATCGGCGATGAAGACCGATCCGGTCAGGATGGCGTCCTCGAGGGATTTCGAGATCTCCGATTTGCCGCCGCCGGAAACCGTGCAGGGCTTGTGGCAGAAGGTGCCCTCCGAATTGGTTCCCCGGAGACGCCAGCGCCGGCCCTCGGCCGGCTTGATCATGCGGACCTGGTAGCCGGAGGGGTAGATGTAGATGCAGGCCGGGTCGAGCCGGAGCTGCCGCTGGGTTCCGCCGGCGCTCCAGCGCACCTTCTGCTCCTCGAGGCTGATCGAGGTGTCCTCGGGGACGTACACGACCGAGGGATACTCCTTGTCCGTCCCGTAGCCCTCCGGGTGGAAATCGATGAGCGAGCCGAAGCGCTCCCGCACCTCGGCGAAAGTGTGGTTCCCGCCCGGAATGGACGATCCGGGCACGAAGCCCTCGCCGAGGTCGTAACTCGGGAAGACCAGGGCGCCTCCCGCGTGCTCCTCCTCGGCCTGGCCGCAAATGTTCGCCGCAAAGCTGATCTGTGTCTTCACCTCCTTCTTGGAATAACCGAAGTAGCTGTCGGAAAGGGCGGTGACGATCACGCCTTCGTCCGTCCGCAGGGTGATCTTGAAAGGGGATCCGTCGTTGTAGAGTTCGTCCTCCCGCTCCCAGCACATCCCGTCGCGCTTCTGGCGCGCGGTGGCGTCGGCTGCGCGGGGCAGGCCCAGTTCCTTCTTGGTCAGCCGGCCCATATGCGGGGCGAGGATGATGCAGCCGGTCTGCCCGGACCATCCGCTCACGTCGAGCCCCGCGTCGTTCTCCGGCAGGTAGGGATCCCCGCCGTTGCCGAATATGGATTCGACGAAATCGAGATTGCTGACGAGCACGCCCGGAGCGAAGAAACGCACCTCCATCGCCTTCCGGGGGGAGAGGCCGGCGACCTCGGGCCGGACGGTCGGACGCAGGAGTACAGAGGCCCAGCAGCGGGCCTTCTCCTCCTGGGCGGCCGTGAAGGGCAGCAGCAGGAATTCGTCCGGCGGATTCATCGCGGCCCGGAGGAGGCGCAGGGCGGCCAGCGGGGGGACGGCCTTCTTGTCGGCGGGCACGGGCAGCCCCCAGTCCGTCACATGGAAGACTCCGGCCGTCGTGCGGCGGTCGCTCTTCGGATTGTGGAGAACCCCCTGGGCGACCCGGTAGCTGTCGCTCACGGAGCTTTTGAAATGGTCGGCGTTGCCGGGAACGGAGAGAGTGCGGGCCAGGCCGTGGCGGTCCAGCACGAAGGTGTCCCGCGGCAGCTCCGGGCTCTCCTCGCCCACGGTCACGGCGAAGCGGTCCAGAAAGAGCTGGATGCGGCGGTCGGCGGGCGAAAGGGGGGACTCGCCGAGGTGCGAGCGGGCCTTGACGCTCCGCAGAAAGGGCTCGGCCAGCTCGATGACCGGCGAATCGACGTCCTTGCGGAGACCCGGACAACCGATGGCCTCCAGTTTCAGGTTGGCGTAATCGACCAAATCCTCGGGGCGGTATGCGGAAGGTCCGATTCCAAAGCGACGACTGAGTTCCTCCTGGGTGTTTCTGTCGAACATGCCTCCATGCCAACGAAGTTTCGCACCGACGCAAACAGGAAAAGAGCGGGAATTGTGAAAGTTCCGTTGCTTCGGGTCCGCGGCCATCGGGCGAACGCCCGCACGGATACCCCC
>JBKHCX010000207.1:0-3664 GCA_046541615.1 Puniceicoccaceae bacterium | reverse complement strand
TGGCCGCCTCCTTCTCGCGCTCGACCTCTTCGCGGCTGCGGACGATGGGGCCGGAGGGGCGCTTGAACTCCGGCTTCGGAGCGGGCCTTTCCGGAGGCCTCGCCGGTTCGGGCTCCGGCGCGGGGGCTTCGACCGGGGCCGTGCCGAGTTCCTCGACCAGCGACTCGGCGCTGATGTTGTCAATCGTGCTCGACACGCTCTTCACGGCAAAACCTCTGTCCTGGAGCAACTTCAACAGGTCCTTGTTTTCCATACCGATCTGTTTGGCGATCTGGTGGATTCTGACACTCATTCTGGCGGAAAATCTATTCTTCGGGTGTTGCTGTGTTTCGGATGGATGGGGCGGCGGGTCACTTCCCGCCGGAGGCGCGGGCGACGATCGCCCCGGCTTCCTCCTCGGAGAAGCCCATGTCCACGAGGTCGGCGGCTTCGACGCCTTCGAAGGCGGCCGGCGAATTGATGCCTACCTCGACGAGGCGCATCGCCGTCGGCGGCTCGATGCCGAGGACGTTGACGAGATTGCGGGCCGCGATCTGCTTCTGCTCGTCGAAGGACACGCCCCTCGCCTCCTCGCGGCGGATGTCGAGCTTCCAGCCCAGGAGCTGGGAGGTCAGCTTCGCGTTCATGCCGCCTTTGCCGATCGTCACCGAAAGATCGTCTTCGACGATTTCGAAGCTGATCCGGTGGTTCTTTTCGTCGATCCGGATGTTCCGGGGGACGGCGGGGCTGAGTGCCTCGGCCAGCTGGTCGGCCACGTCGGGATAGTAGCGGATGATGTCGATCTTCTCTCCGCCCAATTCGCGCACGATGCTCTTGACGCGCGACCCGCGGGCCCCGACGCACGCGCCCACCGGATCGACCTTCGGGTCGGTCGTGTTCACGCAGATTTTCGTGCGGTAGCCGGGCTCGCGGGACATGCGCTCGATGACTACGGTGCCGTCGGAGATTTCGGTGACCTCGAGATCGAGGAGCCGCCGCACGAACTGCAGGCTCGAGCGGCTCAGGATCAGGCTGGGGCCGCGCGTGCCCGGTTCGATCTTCAGCAAGAGGGCGCGGATGCGGTCGCCCGGATTGAAGTTCTCACGCGGGATCCTCTCGCGGCGGGGCAGGAGCGCCTCGGTCTTTCCGAGATCGACGATCAGGTCGCTGCGGTCGCGGCGGTGGACCACCCCGCTGACGATGTCCCCGATCTGGTCCTTGAAATCGTCGAACACCCGTTCGCGCTCGAACTCGCGGATTTTCTGCATGATGGCCTGTTTGGCCGTCTGCGCCGCGATCCGCCCCAGGTAGGAGGGGTCGAGCGGCTTTTCAATCGTATCGCCGACCACGGCGGACGGGTCGATCTTGCGGGCGTTCTCGACGTGGATCTCCTTCTCCGGATCGCCGACCGAATCGGTCACGGTCAGAATCGACCAGGCCTTCATGTTTCCGGAACGGGGGTCGATCTCGATGCGCAGTTCCTGGCCGGCGTGGACGCCTTTCTGCGCGGCGTTGTGGATGGAATTCGTGATCGCGGAAATCATGTCGGCACGACCGATTCCCTTTTCCTTTTCCATGTATTCTAATACGGAAAGAAGTTCGCTGCTCATGTGTGGAGAATAAAAAAAGCGGGCCGAGACCCACTTTTTCCTGGTTGGTATAAAGTGAAAAACAGAAATTGTGGCCGGTCGGCGGACCGGAGTCAAGTCCGCCGCGCACGCCGGCACGGTTTGCCGTCGCTGTCTGCCGCACGCCGGCCAAGCCGGGGTGGCCGGGCGCCGGGGACCGGCCGATTATCCGTGCGGGTTTGGGTTGCGCTGCCGCCGGCCGGTTCTGATAGAATGTGCCGCAGTGGATTTCCTCCTCCAGCCGCTTTCCTTCGAATTCTTCCAGCGCGCCGTCTGGACCGCCGCCCTCGTCGGGTTCACCAACGGGTTCCTGAGCGGTTTCGTCGTGCTGCGCCGGTCGGCGCTGATGGTGGGCTCCCTCTCGCACACCCTCCTGCCCGGAATCGCGGTGGCCATTCTCCTGACGGGGCTGACCGCCGGCGCCGCATTCGTCGGCGCCCTCGTCTCGGCCCTGCTGGTGGGGCTGGCGGCTCTTTTCGTGGCCCGGACCTCCCGGATCGACAGCCACTCCGCGCTGGCCGTCCTCTACACCGCCGCTTTCGCCGGGGGGCTCCTGATCCTCGACCTGGTCCCCACGCCGACCGAGCTGGAGCACTGGCTTTTCGGCAACATCCTCGCTCTCTCCGACGCCGACCTGTGGATGTCTTTCGCGGCGGCGGCCCTGATCCTGCTCACCCTGATCGCCCTGGGGCGCCCGCTGCTCCTCTTCCTCTTCGAGCCGACCATCGCCCGGAGCCAGGGCGTTCCGACCCGCGGACTCGGCTACCTGCTGACCGGCATGGTCATCCTCGGCCTCGTGGTGTCGATCCAGGCCGTGGGTTGCATCCTCTCGGTGGCCATGCTGGTCGCCCCGGCGGCGGCCATGCTCCAGTTCGCCCGCAGTCCCCAGGCTTTGGTGTGGGGAGGGGCCGTTCTGGGCGGAACCGTGCCGGTGGCGGCGGTCTTTGTCTCCTTCTGGCTCGACCTGCGGGCCGGGGCGGTCATCGTTCTCTCCCTCGGAGCCGTCGTCCTGCTGGCCTACCTGTTCGGAGCCCGGCACGGCATTCTCCGCGCACTCCTCCGCCGCCCGCCGGCCCGCCACGCCTGATCCGGATTCCATGGGACGCAACGCCGTCAGGAAACTCCGCAAGCCTCCGCGCCACACCAAGAAGGGCGCCGCCGCCGTGCGCCTTCTCGACGAGGGCGATCTGTTCGCGCTGCTCGGGGAAACGGACGACCCGCTCCTGCTCGTGCTCGAAGGGGTGCAGGACCCCCACAACCTGGGAGCCTGCCTGCGCACCGCCTCGGGCGCCGGGGTCACGGCGGTGGTGGCCCCGACCAAGGGCTCCTGCGGGATCACCGACACGGTCCGGGACGTCTCCTGCGGCGCGACCGGAGACGTGCCCTTCCTCCAGGTGCGGAACCTCGCGCAGACCCTCCGCAAGTTCCGCGAGAGGGGAATCCGCCTCGTGGCAACCGCCGACGAGGCGGACGAGAGCCTCTACGACGTGGACCTGACCGGCCCGCTCGCCATGATCCTCGGCAGCGAGGGCTGGGGCGTGCGGAAGAAGACCGCCGACAACAGCGACCACCGCGTCCGCATCCCCATGCGCGGATCGGTCGATTGCCTGAACGTCTCCGTCTCGGCGGGTGTCTGCCTCTACGAGGCCGTCCGCCAGCGGGGCTAGCCGACCGAGGAGAAATTGAGGACACCCATAGATCTGCGCGAGAAATTGAGCGAGAAATTGAGGAAATTGAGGACACCCATAGAGTTGCGCAACCCAAATCCGTGATCCTACGGATATTCAAGGGGGATCATCGGGCAGGCCGTCGGCTGCCGAAAACCGGCAGTTTTCGGGCTTCAATCCATTCTTTCTTCCACGGAAAAGCTTCGTACGCGCACCCGCTTCCCCGGAAAGCCGCAGGGCAGCCGGAAAATCCTTCTCTTACGCGGCCGTCTTCTCGCAGCGATACAGGCTCTCGCCGCCGCTTCTTCCCCGGAACCAGCTTTGCCCCTTCCGGTGGGCGTAGGCCGCCAACTGCTCGGCACGACCGGCGATTCGGTGGAAGAGACTGCC
>JBKHCX010000206.1:0-3806 GCA_046541615.1 Puniceicoccaceae bacterium | reverse complement strand
GGCCGACTGGATTTCAGCGGTTTGCGGGTGGTCGGAGGGTTGGATCTGCATGGAAGTTAAAATCAGGGTTGCAAGCTAAGAGTTGATACTAGAGATGGCGCAAGACACTATTCCGCGCTCACCCCGTCCGGAAGGTTCCAGTCCAGATCGATCCCGCCCCGGTCGTTCCGCCGCCAGGATATCTGGATGGGGCCGAGGGGATGGGGCAAGGTGCCTTCGGCGTGGTCGAGGGATGCCGGGGGCCGGGGGGCGATGCGGACGCGGTTCGGGTCGCCGTCCACGCCGGGCCACACCCCGAGCACCGAACGGGTCAGGTGGTTGACCGGGCCGGTGGACCAGGCGTGGCAGAGGCTGTTGTCGGAGATGAAAAATTCCCAGAGGGTGCCGAAGCCGTCGGCAATCATAGCACCCCAGTATTCGCGGATGTAATCGAGAGCCTCGTCGATGCGCCCCTCGCGCTCGAGCACCAGGAAGAGGTAGTGCGAAAAATACGGGCTGATGTGGTAGTCCCGGGTGGTCCGCGGCGGATCGACGGCGAAATTGTTCCGCATTTTGTCGAGGATGAACGCGAGGGGCGCCCCGCGTTCGGAGCCTTCGGCCAGATCCAGCCAGAGCGCGAGGATGTTGCCGGCGGCCGATGGCCCGGTGTCCGCCCGGTCGGCGCGGCGGCGGTCGAGGAAAAGTCCCGTTTTCGGATCGCGGAACGCCTCGCGGATGGCGGTGGCGTGGACCTCGGCCCGGACCCGCATCGCGGCGGCTTCGTCGACCTCTCCCAGCACGCGCAGCAGCCGGGCGGCGTCCCGTGTGGCCGCGAGCACGACGCAGTTGAGCCCGCAACTGACCCCGTCTTTGTCCACGATGGAGCGGTCCAGATAAACGCTGTGTTCGCCCGCGTCGATGAGCGGGCCGGAGTCCTCGCTCAGATCGAGCAGGGAGCGGACGACGCGCATGAAGTAAGGACGCATGGCTTGGGGGAAGTCAAGGTCGCCGGTGCGCTCCGAGTATTCGGCAAGGATACAAACCGCCCAGGCGGAATAATCAACCAAATGGCCCGGCGCATGCCCGTGCGAGGAGGGTGCCAGCAACCCGCTGTCGTCCTGGGTGCGGAAAAGCAGCTCCAGACTGTGGCGCAGCAGGGCGTGATCGCCGAAACAGGCGAGGTTGGTCGCGTATTGGATCAGCAAATCGCCGGTATAGATGCCGCGCTCGCGCCAGGGGCAATCGAGGTAGCCGTCCTCCATGCAAACGGCCTGGGTGTGGCGCCCGGTCTCCCAAATGCGGTTGAGCAGCGGGTCGGAACAGTGGAAGGCGCCGGTCGTTTCGACCGGATAGAGGGCGGTGGTCAGGCCGACGGCGTGCAGGCGCGCCTCCCCCACCCTGCCGCGCAGGGTGACCTCGAGGTAGCGCATGCCCCGGGGGTGCATGGTGACCAGGGTCTGGCGGCCGCCCCGGGCGACGAAGCGCTCCACCATCCGGGTGCCCTGCATCCACGGCTGCGGCTGTCCGTCGATGATCTGCTCGGTGTAACCGAGATCGACCACGGTGCCGGCGGGGGCGGTCAGTTCGATCCGTATCCGCCCCAGCGTGACCCGCCCGAAATCGAAGAGCAGGCTGAGCGCGTGTCCCGGCGGGAGTTGACTAGCCAAGGATTTGTCGAAAACGGAATCGAGCGCGAAATCCCCGATGGGGCGGAGCGCCGACCAGCCCCGCTCGACCATTGGCGTCAGGCCGAGGCATTCCGGCACCATCGGCTCCCAATCGGCGGGAAAGACGGGGGCTGCCGTCGAATCGTCGTCGGCCTCGAAACATTCAAGGGCGGGCGCCGGATCTTCCGCTCTCGGTCCCGCCACCAGCCAGCCTTCGGGCGCATCCGAGGCCAGTGCATGGCGAAAGTTCAGGCCCACAGCCTCCGGATAAAGCAGCCCCAATTCCCACAGGTCGTAACGGAAGCGGTGGAAAGCGACGAATTTGTTCCAGCCCGCCCGCAGCCGGACGCGGGCGGTGCCGCGGTAGGGAGCGTCGGGTGAACTCTGCGGTTTCACGGGAACGCCGTTGACCCGCAGCGCGCCGTCGGCCCAAAGCACGGTGATTTCGCGCTCGGAATCCAAATGCGCGAAAGCGACGGCGGCGGCCCAGGCCTTTTGCCGCCGCGGCCCTTCGATGCGTGCGCCGAAAGCGGTCATGCCGGAATCGGGAGCGATGGCGTAGGCGGCGATGCAGCTTTGGGCGGGAAGGTATTCCTCGCGGAGCGGGGGAATGGGCCGGGGCTGAGGCTCCCCCCAGTCGGGCGCGTCGATGACCCGCGCCTCCGGCCAGGCCGAATCGTCGAAGCCCGGCGAGTCCCAGCCCACGGGCGCGCGCCGCGTGTCCCGGCACTCGCCCGGCCCGAGGGCGAAGGAGATCTCGGGCATGAGCGGATCGTGCTCCGGCGAGGGGATCGCCCGCCAGTGCGGCCCGGCCGCCAGATCGTGGTGCCCTCCCCCCTCCAGTTCGACGCCGCCCCAGGCGAGGAGCCCCGGTCGGCCGGGATCGGAAATGAAGGTCCCTTTGGGCCAGGCGCAGACCTCGACCGCGATCACGTTGGCGCCCCGGCGCAGGCTTTTCCGGAGGTCGTAATGGTCGTAAAGCGGCTTGGAACGCTTGAAGCGCGCCGGGCCGTGCCCCACCGTCCGCCCGTTGACCGTCAGGCGGTAGCGGGTGTCCGCGAAGAGGCAAAGCTCCGCTTCGACCGGCTCCGCCGCCAGCTCGAAGGCGTGGCGGAAAAACACGTAACTGTTGCGGGAATCGTCCGCGGCGCTCGTCCAGATGGCCGGGCGGGATTGGCTGTGGTTGCTGGTCATGGAATCAGGAATTGGGGAATATGCCCAAGCAAACAGGGGCGGTAAAGGAACAACTTGAACTTTCCAACTTTCCGCCGACTCCCCCACGCTCCTCGAGTTTTCCCGCCCGCATGGCGATCCGATTCAAGTTTCGTCCTGGGTTCCCCGCCAATCGCGGTGGATCCATTGCTCGCAGCGCAAGGTATCGCGGGTGCGCCACATTTCGGCGAGCAACTCCCGGTGCATCTCGTCGCGAACCTCCTGGTATTCTTCATCGTCGATACGGTTGGTCATTTCGTAGGGATCGGTTTGATGATCGTAGAGTTCATCCCTGTCGAAGAGATTGATGACCAGTTTATAGCGGTCGTTGACAAGCACCCGCCGGATCGGGTGAAAATCCTCCTCGCTGTTTTCATGGCCTTCCGCCAACCACTTGTGCCGTTCCGGCTTGCCTTCCAGGGACGCGTTCACGTTGGGGCGCATCTCGAAACCGCTTTGTTCGGCTTCCTCCAGGTATTTGAGCGGAGTCATGAACGGACCGTGCGGCTCGTCGAAACTCACGCAGAGAAAGAAGGGCTGGTCACCGTCTTTCATTTTCTCGAGAAATTCGACCGCCCGGCGGACGGCTCCGTGCCCGTCGCCCAGCCCTCCTGGGACGTGAACCTCGCCGCCGACCTCTACCCCTTCAACCGCATCTACAACAGCCCGCTCCCGGCTTACGGCCTCTACCTCGCCCACGCCGAAGATATTCTCCTGAGCGACATCGAGCTGCGCCCCGCCGAAGACGACCCCCGCCCCGCCCTCGGCTACCAGAACGTGACGAACATAATGTTTATTGATAGAGGATGTTCATCAAAAAGAATCTTGACATCAGATGTTCGCTGAATTACATCATAGTGCATGCGAACGACGATTGATATTGAGAAGCCGGTTTTACTGAGATTTCCAAAATAGCTTGACATGCTTTTCGCCGCCTGCGAGCATGAT
>JBKHCX010000205.1:0-3835 GCA_046541615.1 Puniceicoccaceae bacterium | reverse complement strand
CTCCCACCCTCCTGATTCACGAAAACCTCTCCTGGGACCCAAATCAGAAATCAGACTTGTCAAGAGTTTGTTGCCTGGTCGGAATTGGACGAAGGTTCAGGCAACTTTTTTATTGCCCGGTCGAAGACTGGGATTCACGCCGACCTTGGGCCTTTGTTACGATCGCGTTGCAAAGCCTGTTTTCGGTTGACCGCGCGGGGATTCGCGGTTTTCACGGTATAAACCGACTCATCTCCTGTGAAGAAAGGAACTCTCAAATTCAAGACGATCATTCTCTCCGACGTCCACCTCGGAACCCGCGACTGCAAGATCGACGAGGTGAACTTTTTCCTCAAGCACTCCCACTCGGAACGTCTCATCCTCAACGGCGACATCATCGACGGATGGAGCCTCTCCCGCAAAGGGGGCTGGAACAAACAGCACACCCGCTTCATCCGGCTCGTGCTCAAGAAAATCGAAAAGAAGGACACCGAGGTCATCTACCTGCGCGGCAATCACGACGACATTCTGAACCGCTTCCTGCCGATCGAACTCGACCGTCTCCACATCGTGAACGAGTACATCCACACGACTCCGAACGGCGACTATCTGGTCGTCCACGGAGACGGTTTCGATTCGATCACGACGAACCACAGATGGGTGGCGATCCTCGGCGACGTCGGCTACCAGACGTTGCTCCGGATCAACCGGATCTACAACCGCTACCGCGCGTGGCGGGGCAAGCCCTACTATTCGCTGAGCAAGCGGATCAAGGCCCGGGTGAAGGGGGCGGTCAGCTTCGTCGATAAATTCGAGGACAAGCTGAGGGATCTGGCCCGCGAACGGAAGTGCCGGGGCGTGATCTGCGGGCACATCCACACCGCGGCGAACCGGCGGATCGAAGACATCCATTATTTGAACAGCGGAGACTGGGTCGAATCCCTGACCGCCCTCGTCGAGAACTTCGACGGCGGCTTCGAGATTCTGGAGTTCACGGAATTCCAGCGCCGGCTGGAGGAAAAGGCGGTCAGCCCCGGGAACTCCGGCGAGAACGACCACCCCCCGGTCGAGGAGGATCCCTCCTGGGAAAAGGAAGTCGCCTTCATACCCCAGACCCATTCCGCGTAGCCGCGGGCGCCGGAGTTCCCGCCGGCAGGGGGATCGCTAGAACAGCAGCTCCTCCACGTCGAACTCCCCGCCGAGGACGATGACTTCCTCCTCCCCCCGCAGGATCGAGTCGGGCAGAAGACCGGCGAAGTGGAAGACCTTGGCCGGGGCGACCCGCGCGCGCCAGACGGTGCTGCCGAATTCCCAGGCGCGCTCCCGGTCGCGGGTGAACGACACCAGGCTGTTGAGAAGGACCCGGTGGCGGCGTTTTCCGTGGCGACCGAGGACCGGATAATCCTCCCGGTCGAAGGTGCCGCGGTAGAGGACGAACGGTTCCGGCCCGAAACGCCGCCGGATCTCGTATTGGCAGAACTCATACACCAGATCGAGCTGCGAGTCGATCGCGCTCGTCCGCGCCGCCCCCCGGACCCGGTCGGCGGCGTAGGCGAGGTTTTCCTCCGAATGCCTCGCCCGCAGGCGGCCGCGGTGGAAGGTCGGGGCCAGCCCGATCCGGCTTTCCACCCACCCCTTCAGGACGGCGCCCTCCACCGAATTCGAGTCGAGGGCCCATCCCTGCAGGAAGCGCAGGTAGTTGTTGCGCAGGCTCCGCCGGGCCGCCGCTTCGTAGGTCCGCCACTCGTGCAGGTGGAACTTGACCGACATGTATTCGTTGAAGATCTCCGCCCGCCGTCCCGCGTCCGGGGTCTTGTCCAGCACGGCGAAAAGGCGGCGGTTTCCCTCGCGCACGCCGGCCAGACGGATGACGGGCGAAGCGTGGTTGAACTCGGCCGAGGCGATCACCCAGGGGGAGTGATTGCAGCGGTTGAAGGGGGAAAACCCGGGGTGCGCGTCCCTGGGCCGGGGCAACGGCTCCGTCACGGGTGCGGACGCGATCTCAGCCATGCCCCGGACGCTACTTGCGGAAACGCTCCAGGTCGATCCCGTATTTCTGCACCCGCAGGCCCATCTTCCGCTCGGTCAGGCCGAGCCGGCGCGCGGCCTCGGCCATGTTGCTTTGGGTCTCCTTCAAGGTATCGACGATCATCTCGCGCTCGAGGGCGGCCAGGGACTCGGCCAGGGTCGCCTTGGTGCCGCGCTCCTTGGCGGTCTTGGTCTGGAGTGTGGGCGGGAGGTGGTGCGCCTTGATCGACTGGCCCTTGGCCAGCAGGACCGCCCGCTCGATGCAATTCTCCAGCTCGCGTACGTTGCCCGGCCAGTGGTAGCTCAGCAACAGGTCGATCGCCGCGGAGGAAATGCGGGTCGGTAGGCGCCTTCCGCTCTTGTCGCTCTTGTCGTACTTCTCGATGAAATGGTCGGCCAGCAGGAGCAGGTCGCATTTTCTCTCCCGCAGGGCGGGGATGTAGATGGGAAACACGTTCAGCCGGTAGTACAGATCCTCCCGGAAGGCCCCCTCTTCCAGCATCGATTCGAGATCGCGGCTGGTGGCGGCGATGATGCGCACGTCGCAGGACAGCGTCTGCGTCCCGCCCACGCGCTCGAACTCCCGTTCCTGGAGCACGCGGAGCAATTTCACCTGGGTGGCCGGCGGGATGTCGCCGATCTCGTCGAGGAACAGCGTGCCCCCGTCGGCCATCTCGAACCGCCCCTTGCGCATCGACAGGGCCCCCGTGAAGGCCCCTTTTTCGTGCCCGAACAGCTCGCTCTCGATGATCGAGGCGGGCAGCGCGGCGCAGTTGACCTTCACGAAATTGCGCCCGGCGCGGTCGCTCTTCTCGTGGACGGCCTTGGCGACCAGCTCCTTGCCGGTGCCGCTCTCGCCCCGGATCAGGACCGTGGTCCGCCCGACGGCGACCTGGTCGATGTGGTAGTAAACCGTCCGCATGTCGCTGGAGGTGCCGATCATGCCGTCCGGCTTGAAGTTCCGGGCGATCCCGGCCTGCAGGCGCTCGTTTTCCGCGCGCAGGCTGTGCAACTGCTCGGCCGCGTCCTGCCGGACCCGCGCGGCCTCCCCCACGAGCGAGGCGATCATGGAGAGCACCCGCAGATCGCTTTCCCAACCCATCCGCGGATCGCGCTGCTTCTCGATGCTCAGCGCTCCGATTGCGTTGCCTCCCGAGAACAGGGGTACGCAGACCAGCGAACGCCCCTCCACCAGGTCCAGCTTCTCGACCTGGTCCGCATCGAGCGAGCGGTCCCGCGCCCATTCCTCCAGATCGCCGACGATGGTCGGGCTTCCCTTCTCGATCGTCTTCCGCAGCTGCGGGCTGATCACCGACAGGTACACCTTCACCGGCAGGCGGCGGGAGAGACCCATGGCCTCCGATAGGATGAACTCCCCGGTGTCCCGGTTGATCAAGGTGATGGCGGCCCTCTCCATCCCGAGCAGATCCCGCATCCGGCGCAGCACCGGCCGCATGATCTCACCCAGATCGAGGCTCTTCCCCAAGGCCTGGCTGATCGCGAAGAGCACGCTCATCTCCTTCACCGAGCGGCAGGCGATCCCGCTGTCGCGATCCAGCAGGTCGAGGGACGGTCCCGAACGGGCCATCTCGCACGAATCCTTCCGGCAGCCTTGCACAATCGCTTCCACGCCCGGCAAGACAAGCTTCATGCGTGCCAGTTCGCCCCCCGGAGAGGGGGTTTCAAAAGGTATTTATGCATCTAATAAGGAACGCTTCCCTGGGAACGCTTCGCGGGTGGGCAATGACTAGTGTCTAGTGTCTAGTGTCTAGTAAGTCATCCAACTACTTGGCCGGCGCTGGGGCCGCAGGGGGGATGCGGGCGCCGG
>JBKHCX010000204.1:0-3836 GCA_046541615.1 Puniceicoccaceae bacterium | reverse complement strand
CCGGGAAACTAGAAGCGAAAACACTCCGGCGTCAACCGGCGCGTCAACCGGCGCGACGGGGCGGCGCGACGAACCGGCGCGCGCGGGGCGGGGGGAGAGCGGGCCGCCTTCGTCAGGCTGCGCCGGAGAGAGGTTCGAGGATCGTGTCTCCGTCGCGATGGTCGAGGCGGACCGTCTGGTCCTCGGTGATTTCGCCGGCGATCAGGGCGCGCGCGAGCCGGGTCTCGACCTGCCGCTGGATGAAGCGCCGCAGGGGGCGCGCGCCGTAAACGGGGTCGTAGCCCTCCCGGGCCAGCCAGTCGTAGGCCGCCTCGGTCGGCGCCACCTGGATCCGCCGGTCTTCGAGCCTGCGGTTGAGATCGCCGATCAGCAGCCGCGTGATCGAGCCGATCTCGGAGCGCGTCAGGGGCTTGAAGAGGACCGTGTCGTCGATCCGGTTCAGAAACTCCGGCCGGAAGGCCTGCCGCAGCTCCGCGAGCACGGCCTCGCGGACCGCGTCGGGGATGACGTCGCCCTTGACTCCTTCCTGGAGGTGGCGGCTGCCGATGTTCGAGGTCATGATCAGGATGGTGTTCTTGAAGTCCACCGTGCGCCCGTGCGAGTCGGTGATCCGCCCGTCGTCCATGACCTGCAGGAGGACGTTGAAGACATCCGGATGCGCCTTCTCCACTTCGTCGAAGAGAAGCACGCTGTAGGGCTTGCGGCGGACCGCTTCGGTGAGCTGGCCGCCTTCCTCGAAGCCGACGTAGCCGGGGGGCGCGCCGATGAGCCGGGCCACGGCGTGTTTCTCCATGTACTCGGACATGTCGATCCGCGTGAGGTTGGATTCGGTGTCGAAGAGGGTGCGCGCGAGGGTCTTCGCCAGCTCGGTCTTGCCGACCCCCGTCGGCCCGAGAAAGAGGAAGGAGCCGATCGGGCGGTTCGGATCCTTGATGCCCGCCCGCGCGCGGAGGATGGCCTCGGTCGTGCGCGAGACCGCCTCGTCCTGGCCGATGACCCGGTCGTGGAGGATCTCCTCGAGGCGCAGCAGCTTCTCCCGCTCCCCTTCGAGAAGGCGCGAGACGGGGATGCCCGTCCACCGGCCGACGATCTCGGCGATCTCTTCGGCCGAGACCACCTCCTTCAGCAGGCGGGTCTGCGATTCGGCCTCTTCGCGGGCCTTGAGCTTCTCCTCCAGTTGAGGGAGCTTTCCGTGCCGGAGTTCGGCCAGCTTGTTCAAGTCGTACTGGCGCTCGGCCGTCTCCATCTCGTGCCGGGTGTTCTCGATCTCGCGGCGGAGCGAGCGCGTCTCGTCGATGACCTTCTTCTCGTTCTCCCATTCGGATTTCAGTCCCTCCAGGGATTCCCGCAGGTCGGAGAGTTCCTTTCCGAGCGCCTCGAGACGGCGCCTGCTGGCCTCGTCCTTCTCGTTGCGGAGGGCGGCCTCCTCGATCTCGAGCTGCAGAATGCGGCGGTTCAGGCTGTCCATTTCGCCGGGCATGCTGTCCATCTCCGTGCGGATGAGCGCGCAGGCCTCATCGACCAGGTCGATGGCTTTGTCCGGCAGGAACCGGTCGCTGATGTAGCGGTTCGACAGGGTGGCCGCCTGGACGAGCGCGTTGTCCTGGATGCGGACGCCGTGGTGGACCTCGAAACGCTCCCGGAGCCCGCGGAGGATCGAAACGGTGTCCTCGACGCTCGGCTGGTCCACCATGACCGGCTGGAAGCGGCGCTCGAGCGCGGCGTCCTTCTCGATGTTCTGCCGGTATTCGTCGAGGGTGGTCGCCCCGATGCAGTGCAGTTCGCCGCGCGCGAGCATGGGCTTGAGCATGTTGCCCGCGTCCAGGGCGCCCTCGGCCTTTCCCGCGCCGACGATGGTGTGCAGCTCGTCGATGAAGAGGATGATCCGCCCGTCGCTGTCCTTGATCTCCTGGAGCACGGCTTTGAGGCGTTCCTCGAATTCGCCCCGGTACTTCGCTCCGGCGAGGAGGGAGCCGAGACTCAGCGAGAAGATCGTGCGGTCCTTGAGCCCGTCGGGCACGTCGCCCCGGACGATCCGCTGGGCGAGCCCTTCGGCGATGGCCGTTTTGCCGACGCCGGGTTCGCCGATCAGGACCGGGTTGTTCTTCGTCTTGCGCGAAAGGATGCGGATGACACGGCGGATTTCCTCGTCGCGCCCGATGACCGGGTCGAGCTTGTTGTCGCGGGCCTTCTGGACGAGATCCTCGCCGTACTTGGCGAGCGCTTCGAAAGAGGCCTCGGGGTTCTCGCTCGTCACCCGCTGGTCGCCCCGCATTTCCTGGAGCGTCTTCTCGACCCGCCTGGTGTCCAGATCGAAGCTGTCGAAGAGATCGGCCAGGGCCTTCGGCCGCCCGAGGGCGAGCAGCCCGAGCAGGAGGTGCTCCGTGCTGACGTACTCGTCCTTGCGCTTCTTCGCGGCCTTCTCGGCCTCGGAGATCGCGGCCTGCGCGTCCGCGCCGATTCCGGCCTGTCCGCCGGATCCGGAGACTTTCGGCAGCTTGCCGATCTCGCGGTTCGCCGCCAGAACGACCGCGTTCGGCGGAATGTTCATGCGGTTGAGCAGGCCGGGGACGATTCCGTTCTCCTGGTGGGCCAGGGTGGCCAGCAGGTGGACCGGCTCGATCTGCGAGTTTCCATGCTCCCGCGCCAGCGACTGTGCTTCGACGATCGCCTCGCGCGCCTTCTCGGTGAATCGGTTGAAATCAGGGTTCATTGTACGGGGGTTCCTGCAGATTGGATGCCCGATGCCGGGAGCGGCCGGGGCGGGCGCCCGCCCGGGGGCGGAGGGGGGAGGGGTTCGGTTTTCGTTCCATAGGTTGTTCGGCGGGAAATGGATAGGGCATGGCGGGTCGCGGGCCGGGCTTTCCCCGAAGGTTGCCTTCCGGACTTCTGCTCCCGAGAAAGGCGTCACGGGCGGGACATCGGGTGGGACATGTTGGCTCAATTGATCCGGCGTCGAAAAAATCCACCCCCGGCCGATTTTATCCTCCACTCCCGGTGCGCGGATGACAGGATGCGTGTTCCCATGAATTCGATCCGACGACCCTTCCGCATCAGCACCCTGGTTATCCTGAGGGACCGGAACGACCGGTTTCTGCTCCTGCGCCGGGCCCGTTCGCCGAACAGGGGGAAGTGGAGTCCCGTCGGGGGGAAGCTGGACATGGACCGGGGGGAGTCTCCGTTCGAATGCGCGCGCAGGGAGACCGCCGAGGAGACCGGCCTGCGCATCGACGACGCGGATCTGCACCTTTTCGGCTATGTGTCCGAGAAAAACTACGAAGGCGACCACCACTGGCTGATGTTCCTCTTCCACTGCCGGGTCCGGCTCGACGGGCTTCCGCCCGACATCGAGGAGGGTTCGTTCGGATTCTTCTCGCGGGAGGAGATCCGTGATCTGCCCATTCCCGAGACGGACGAACGGCTGGTCTGGACCCTTTTCGACCACCATGCGGAAGGCTTCGCCGGCATCCGCGCCGACTGCGCCGACCCGGAAAACCCCGTCGTCGTCGAGGAGTCCCTCCCGACCCGCCTGGGCGAGCCCTTCTACCGGTAGCCGCCCCCAGCGCGGAGCCTCTCGCCGGAGGGTGGACACTCCTGTCCACCTCTTCCCGCAAACCAAATCCGAATCCAACACAAAACCGCGCGGGACAGGAGCGCCCCGCCCCCCCTGGGCGGCGCCCTTCGCGGGAGGGTGGACACTCCTGTCCACCGGTTTCCGCAAACCAAATTCGAATCCAACACAAAACCGCGCGGGACAGGAGCGCCCCGCCCCCCCTGGGCCGCGCCCTTCGCGGGAGGGTGGACACTCCTGTCCACCTCTTCCCGCAAACCAAATC
>JBKHCX010000203.1:0-3908 GCA_046541615.1 Puniceicoccaceae bacterium | reverse complement strand
CGACGCCGCGGGACAGGAGTGTCCCGCCTCCCTTGTTTTATCGGGGGGCGTCGGGCGGTTCGGTGGGGCGGATGGACACCCCTTCGTAGTTGTTGTAGCCGAGGATGTTGGTCGGCCAGCCTTTGACCCGGTTCGAGAGAAGGTAGGCCCGGTTGTAGAAGAAGACGGGGATGACGGGCACCTCCTCGAGGAGGATGGTTTCGGCGGCCCGGAGTGCCCGGTGCCGCTCCGGGCCGGCGGGCAGGCGGGCGGCTTCCTGCATGAGGCGGTCGTAATCGGGGTGGCTCCATCCGCTGAAATTGTTGGTCGATTCGGAGGTCCACAGTCCGAGGAAGGTCTCGGGGTCGAGGTAGTCGCCCAGCCAGCCGGCGCGGGCGATCACGAAATCGCGGCGGGATCGGTCCGCCAGGTAGGATTTCCACTCCTTGTTGACGAGCTCGATGGAGATGCCGAGCCGCCGTTTCCAGAGGGACTGGATCGCCTCGGCGATCGGGCGGTGGGTCTCGGAGGTGTTGAAGAGAAACGGCAGAACGGGCAGCGGATTCCCGGGCCCGAATCCGGCTTCGGCGAGCAACCGGGCGGCGGCATCGGGATCCTCGGAGAGAACGGGGGGAGGGCGGTAGCCGGCGATTCCCGGAGGGGTGAAGTGCCGGGCGGGTGGCTCGCCCCGCTTGCGGATGTCCCGGCTGATCGACCCCCGCTCCAGGGCGAGGCTCAGCGCGCGGCGCACCCTCGCGTCGTCGAGGGGGGGCACGCGGGTGTTGAGCAGGAGGTAGTACACACCCAGATCGGGCTCGACCTGGAGCACGCCCGGATCGCCGCCTTCCAGGTAATGGCGGATCCGCTGCGGCGAGACGATGGCGGTCACGTCGAGAAGCCCGTCCAGAAAGGCCCGCTCCTCGGTGTAGATGTTCGCGATCGGGAAGAAGAGGATCTCGTCGAGGGGGAACCGTTCCGGGGCGCGGTGGTGGGGGTTGCGGCTGACGCGCAGAAAGTCGTTGAGCCTCCATCCGGCGAGCCGGTAGGGGCCGTTGGAGACCATTCTGCCGGGCCGGGTCCACCGGGAGTCGCGCGAGAGCCACGGGCCCGCGGCCTCGACGCTTTCCCGGTGCAGCGGGAACCAGGGCGGGTTGACCAGCAGGGAGAGGAAATACGGCACCGGATGCTCCAGGACGATCTCGAGGGTGAGCGGGTCGGGGACGCGGACGCCGACCTCCCCGAAATCCACCTCTCCGGCGTGGAAAGCGCGCGCCCCCCGGATGACGAAGAGCTGCGAGGCGTATCCCCCGCCGAGGGCGGGGGACAGCATCCGCTCGAAGCTTCCCGCGAAGTCCTCCGCCCGGACGGGGTCGCCGTTCGACCAGCGGCCGTCCGGATCGAGGTGGAAGCGGTAGGTCCTGCCGTCGGAGGAGACCTCCCACGAGCGGGCGGCGGCGGGGACGGGCTCCAGCGTCTCGGGGTCCAGGGCGACCAGCCCCTCGAACAGCGCGCGCAGGACCCGGCTTTCGGGGACACCGGTGACGATGTGCGGGTCGAGGCTCTGGAGTTCGGAGCCGTTTCCGAGACGGAGGACTTGCCGCGGGTCGGGCGATTCCTCGCGGTCGGCGGGCCGGCAACCGGCCGCGGCCAGGATCGCCAGCAGCAGGGAAAGGCACGCGAACGGTCTCCGGCGGGGGCGGGGGCGCGGGAACCTCATCCTTGGTCCGGGGTGGAATCGTTCGAGGGGCGCGGGGAGCTTCCGGGGCTGCCGTTCCTGTGGTTCGTCCGCACCGCCCTTTCGCCGGGGCAGGCGGGCCAAAGCCCGCGCACCGAACCGTACTCCCCGGCGGCGGCTCATGCCCCCGCGAGAGCGAAGCCGGTGAGGCGCGAGACCTGTTTCTCCGGAATATTCCCCTGGATCACCACGCCCGCGTCCTCGTAGCTCTCCCGGTCCACGGCGCCGATCTCGTGGAGGAAATGGATGAGGTCGTAGCGGTTGTGGGGGATCAGGAGTTTCATCGGGCGGATGCCGTCCCGGACCAGATCGATCATCTGCTCCGCCAGGTCCGGGATGCCCTCGCCCGTGCGCGCGCTCACGAAGAGGGCCGACGGATACCGCCGCCGCCAGAAGGCGACCCGCTCCGGATCGGCCCCGTCGGTCTTGTTGAAGACGAGGATGGTCGGCTTGTCGGCGGCTTTCAGCTCGGCGAGCACGGCCTCGGTGGTTTCGCGGTGCTCTTCGAGTTCGTCGCTGCGGATGTCGAGGACATGGAGAAGGAAATCGGACACCACGGCCTCCTCGAGGGTCGCCTTGAAGGCCTCGACGAGGCGGTGCGGGAGGTTGCGGACGAAGCCGACCGTGTCGGTCAGGACGAGGTTCTGGCCGTTGGGCAGGGTCATGCGCCTGCTGGTGGGATCGAGGGTGGCGAACAGTTTGTCCTCGGCGAGCACGCGGGCGCGGGTCAGGGCGTTGAGCAGGGAGGACTTTCCGGCGTTGGTGTAGCCGACGATGGCCCCGGTCGGCACGGGAACGGACCGCCGCCGCTTGCGCTGCGTTTCGCGCTGGCGCCTCACGACTTCGAGCTGGGCGCGGGTGCGCTGGATGCGGTGGCGGACGAGTCGCTGGTCCACTTCGAGCTGGGTTTCGCCCTCGCCGCGCTGCATGACCGCGCCGCGCTGCCGGCCGAGGTGGGTCCAGGCCCGGCGCAGGCGCGGGAGGCTGTATTCCATGCGGGCGAGTTCGATCTGGAGGCGGGCCTCCTTGGTGGAGGCGCGCTCGGCGAATATGTCGAGAATGACCTCCTGCCGGTCGATCACCAGTAGCCGGGGCGCCAGTTTCTCCCAGTTGCGCTGCTGCGAAGGGGAGAGATCCTGGTCGAAGACGATGACGTCGCAGTCCGCTCCCGCGGCCTCTTCGAGCACTTCGGCGGCCTTGCCGGCGCCGATCAGGAACTTCGGGTTCGGGCGGCCCAGTTGTATGACCGACCGTCCGGCGACCGCGATACCCAGGGTCTCGACCAGACTTTTCAGCTCGGCTAGGAGAAGGCCGGTGTGCTCGTGCGTTTGGTCGGGGGATGAGATGCCGACCAGAAAGGCCCGCTCAACCATCTTCGGTTTCTCCCTGACTTCTATCACTATCGCAGACGGTACGCGGAATTCCGGCGCGGGCAACCCGAAAAGGGCCAAAAACACAGGGGTCAGATATAGGCCTTGCGGGCCTTGATCCGCACGAATTCGACCGCGGGCAGAACGCAGGCGGTGAGGAAGCCCCCGTAAACGCACGCGGTGTCGATGCCGAGGGCGTGGGGCGAGAAACGGATTTCGGGATCGGGCGTGTGTCCGTAGAGGACCGTGGCCGGTCCGTCCCACAGCTCGGACCAGTGGATCGAATTCCGCCCCCGGCGTTTTCCGGGGGGGATGGCCTCGGGGGGGATCCATTTGGCCTGGCAAACCGTGTCGATGGACTGGGTCCTCCAGGGCTGGCCGGGCACGAAGCCGCCGTGCACGCAGACGAATTCCGAATCGTCGGTTTCGTGGAAGGCCTTCATGCCGCCGATGAAATCCCAGTCCTCGCGGGTGAGCTGCTGGAGGGTCTGGTAATCGTAGGGTTTGAGAACCGAGGGATCCTGGTGGCGGCGGTAGTTGAGCAGCCGCAATTCGTGGTTGCCGATCAGACTCCGGAATCCGCCCTCCCGGGCGATCCGGACCACGCGATGGCTGTTCGGCCCGCGGTTGACGAGATCCCCGAGCAGGAGGACCCGGTCGCCCCGGGACGGAGAAATCTTCGCGAGAAGATCCTCCAGTTCGCACGCGCATCCGTGCACGTCGCCGATCACGATCAGTTTTTCCGACATTGAAACGATGGGTTCGGACGACGACGTTGCGGGAGCGTTTTTCGAATGGCAACCGGTTTTGTGCGGGTCGCCCCC
>JBKHCX010000202.1:0-3985 GCA_046541615.1 Puniceicoccaceae bacterium | reverse complement strand
TTTTCGAAATGATGGAGCTGCCTGTGTTGTCGGCGCGGTGAAGCATTTTGCCCCCGGTGTCCTGCCGCTGTCCCGAGTTGGCGAATCCGATGGAGACGATCTCGGAACGTGATCCTTTTCCAGCCAGCACAGTCGCAGGATACTTCATGGTGAGCCGGCCACCCACGTTACAGTCCAGCCACTTGACATGGGCGCCGTCAAAGGCCAGAGCCCTCATTTGCACAAGATTGAAAATCCGCTTCGACCAGTTCTGAAAAGTGATGTATTGCACGCCCGCGCCCGGCATCGACGAAGTACGAAAGCGAGTCGAAATCCAGTTCCGCCAGTTCCTCCGGCGCCCAGTGGGAAGGCATTCCAAGACGGTTGAAACCGCCCAGACCATCCAACCGCAGTTGACGCAGCCATTCCGGGTCACGGTTTGCGGTCGAGATCCGCTCGACGACACCCGCGTCCAGCCCCCTGGAGGCAATCGTCTGGATGTCGCATGAAGGCTCGTAGAAGTGCTCTCCGGCGTGATCCGAAAGAAACGAAAAATCCTCGGTGCCCGTCGTCATTCCCGCGCTGCCAATCCCTGGCGGCGATGTCCGCGGCCATCGCCATGGTGGTGGTGATGTCCGCCGCCGTGTCCGTGGTCGTGTCCGTGATCGTGGTCGTGGTCGTGATCATGTCCGTGATCATGTCCGTGTCCGTGGTCGTGTCCGTGGTCGTGGCTCGCACAGAGATCGTCTTCGGCGAGGTGCGTTAGTTCTCCCGATTCAAGCTGCCGCAACGCCTCGTCTATGGTCTCGGCCGAAGTCTTCATCACGGGAATGCCTGCGGAAGCAAAGTTCATGGCCGCGCCCCGCCCGATGCCCTTGCACAGAACCGTTTGAACCTTGTAGCCCGCCAGTGTCTGAAACGGAACACAGTGTCCGCGCCCGCCTTCCGGTTTCTTCAGAATCCCGGCGCTGCGGTTCTCCGTGTCGATGACATGATGAAACGGCGCCCGGCCGAAATGTCGGCTCACCCTGGATTCCAGTCCCTTGTCCTCGGTCGAAGGTATGCAAATAATCATCGTATTCTCCTTGCTGTTTCGTGATGGTTGGCAGTCATGTTTATCCCACCTTTTTTGTGCATAAGAACAGAATCCTGCGGAGTCAAGCGCGGAGGGGGAGGTTTTCAGATGGATTAATCTTGACTATGAGAGGAGGTTCAGCCTTCCCTGGAAGGCGATTCGCATTCAGGCCAATGTCTCGTCCACGAAAACAGCGGAGGTGCCGGCAATTCGACGGGGACTCCGTCTTCAAGCCCAGGAGTATTCCGATGGCTGAATTGGACAAGATCCATTTGGCTCATGACGAATTGGAGGCGCTCCGGTTGTGCGACTTCGACCAATGCCACCAGGGTGAGGCGGGAAAGCGAATGGGTGTGTCGCGGGGAACGGTTTTCCGCTTGCTGAAGAGCGCCAGGCATAAGGTCGTTCAAGCAATCCTCAGTTCGAGCGCATTGGTGATAGAGAAGCCAGGCCAGCGCCCACCGGGCGCCTGAAGGGCTCGATCCGGACGGACGGGCGCCCCGCGGCCGGCGACGGGAACAAGCCGAAGAGAACAAACCGCTTGACGATGGAACGTATAATGCAATAATACGATGAAATGGCGCGCAAGCATCTGGACAGGTTCACCGAAAAGCAGGTCGCCCTCGCCCGGTTCGCCGGGGCGATGGGGCATCCGGCGCGCATTGCGATCGTCGGCCATCTTCTCGAGAACGGGGAGGTCTGTTGCGGCGGGATCGCCGCGCGGATACCGCTGGCGGCCAGCACCGTTTCCCAGCATTTGCGCGCTCTCCGGGAGGCGGGGGTGGTCGACGCGCGCGAAGAAGGGGTGCGGGTCTGCTATCGGCTGCGGCGCGACCGCATCAACTCGTTCTGCGACGCGATGCAGGCGACCCTCGGGCGGCGCGCGGCTTCGGCGGGTTGAGAGGCTTTATGACACAGAAAAACAAGAGAAAGATCGTAATCGTGGGAGGGGTTGCCGGCGGCGCGTCCGCGGCGGCCCGTCTGAGGCGCCGCGACGAGTTCGCGGAAATCGTGCTGTTGGAGAGAGGTCCGGATGTGTCCTTCGCCAATTGCGGCCTGCCCTACTACATCGGCGGCGAGATCATCGACCGGAACCGGTTGAGCGTGCAGACTCCGCGGAGTCTCGCCTCGATGCTCAACCTCGACGTCCGCACCCGCACCGAGGCGGTCGGGATCGACCGCGCGGGGAGGACCGTCCGCACCCGGGACCTGGACACCGGGGAGGAGGAGGAACTGGGCTACGACAAGCTCATCCTCGCACCGGGGGCGAAGCCGCTGCGGCCGCCCTTACCCGGCATCGACGACCCGCGGATTCATGTTCTGCGCAATCTGCAGGACATGGACCGCATCAAGGAGGCGGTCGCCACGGCGGGCCGAGTGCTTGTGGTCGGCGGGGGGTTCATCGGTCTGGAAATGGCGGAGCAGTTCGTCCGGCTGGGCAGGAAAGTCTCGCTCGTCGAACTGACGCCACAGGTTCTTCCGCAGATGGACGCGGACATGACGCGGCTGGTGGAGGACACGCTGCGTGAGAACGGGGTCGATCTGATTCTCGGCGACGGCATCCGGTCGTTCGAGCCGGGGGGGGCGGAGATCGCCGCCGTCCTGGCGAGCGGGCGACGGGTCGGGGCTGATTTCGTCCTTCTTTCCATCGGCGTCCAGCCGGAGAACGACCTTGCGCGGAAGGCCGGCCTGGACCTCGGCGAACGCGGCCATGTGCGGGTGAACCAATGGATGGCGACCAGCGATCCCGATATTTACGCGGTGGGGGACGTGGCGGAATCGGTGGATCCGGTTTTCGGCGACGCGGCGGCGGTGCCGCTCGGAGGACTCGCCAACCGGCAGGGCCGGGTGGTCGCGGACCACATCGTCGATGGGGATCGGGCCGGGCCGTATCCGGGCTCGCTGGGCACCGCCATTGTCCGCGCGTTCGAGAGCACCGCGGCCGTGACGGGGTGGACCGCCAAGCGTCTTGAGCGGGCGGGGATTCCCCACCGGGTGGCGGTGGTGACCGACTTCAACCACGCCAGCTACTATCCGGACGCCATCCCGCTGAGCGTGAAGATCACGTGGTCGCCGGATGACGGGCGCGTGTTCGGCGCGCAGGTTGTCGGGGTGGAGGGGGTCGATAAGAGGATCGACGTGCTGGCGACCGCCATTCTCGGGCGGATGACCATCGATCAGCTCGCGCACCTGGAGCTGGCTTACGCTCCGCCTTTCGGCAGCTCGAAGGACCCGGTCAACGTGGCGGGCTTTGCGGCGCAGAACATCCGCGACGGTTTGTATGATCCGGTGCCGGACATCCCCGACGACGGAGAAAGCCAGGTCGTTGACATTCGCCCGAAGGCTCTCTTCGACCTTTGTCCGACGGAAGGGGCGGTGAACATTCCCCTCGCGGAGCTGCGGCGGCGCCTCGACGAGCTGGATGCCTCCCGGCCGGTTGTGACCGTCTGCGCCTTGGGAAAGACCAGTTACTTCGCGGCGAGGGTTCTGCAGCAGCATGGTTTCGATGCCAAGGGTGTGCTGGGCGGCATCCGCGTCTGCCGGGACTACTCCACTCCCTTCCGACCGCCGACGGCGCCGGCCGCCCCGTCCCTCCCCGATGTGATTCGAATGGACGCAACGGGCCTGTCTTGTCCCGGGCCGATTCTACGCCTCGCGGAAGCCAGGAAAGACAATCCACCCGGCACGGTCTTTGAGATTCGGGCCACTGATACGGTATTTTTCCGGGACCTCGCGCGGTATTGCGAAGAAAACGGTCTCACCATCGTCGATATGCGCAGGAACGGCGGAGTGCAGACCGCCCGGGTGGCGGGGACGGATGTTCCGGACGAAGCTTTTGCAATGATCTGAAGGCAACCAGCCCGGTCCCTGGCGGGCCGTGTTCGGAGGGTGGCCGGCACAGGCGCCCCCACCCGCTCCGCGCCGCCGCGC
>JBKHCX010000201.1:0-4061 GCA_046541615.1 Puniceicoccaceae bacterium | reverse complement strand
TGAGCGGAGGCGGTGGTCAGGCCTGCGCCTGCGAGGAGAAACATCGCCGCCGCAACGGGATGGAGTATTTTGAGTTTGGTCTTCATAATCATTTTCCCAGGGTTGGAGTTTTGAATGGGTGTGGTTCGAGGTTTTCGTTTACCCGACCGACTTCGGAGTGAAGCCGCGTTTTCGAACATGGGCAGATTCCCACGAAATCCCGGTCCGTGCAAAACGTTTTTTGCCTTACCAGTAAAGCAGGGTTGGCGTTTTTCTTGATCCGCCAATCCATCCCCTCCAGGGAATTCTCGAACCACCCGAAACTCGATCGCTCGCCACTGTAAGGGAAAAATCGTCCACGATCTCTGCGGAATTGGTTTGGCAAAATAGTGGCTGATTTTCGTCTGTGCGTATGTGAGCCTTTTCGGATGAACCCACCCGCGAACCCCGAAACTCGCACGTTCCCTATGACTATAAGGCGATTGTCCCTCCCACGCCTCCTCCTCGCCCTGATTGCGGCGGGGGGGCTGCTGTCCACCGCACAGGCGCTGGACGTTTACCACGTCGGCAACAGCCTGACCAACACCTCAACCCCGGGCGGGATCGAGAACATCGCCGAGGGGGCGGGTTACGAGCACAACTATTACATCATCCAGTCCGCCGGCGCGCCGTTGTGGTTCAACTGGTCCAAGGAGAAGAACATCGCGCCGATGACCTCGCGGGTATGGGATGTGATGACGCTCCAGCCCTTCGGTGGCTACGACCGGGAGTATGCCAGCGCCCAGTATTATATCGACGCCATGCGTGGTCTGGCCGCCATCGACCAGGGGGAGCCGCCCGCCAAGCCCGCCGGGCCGGACGAAGCCACCGGGCTGAGCCCCGAGGTAACGGTTCTCATCTACGAGCAGGTGCGGCCGGATTTGATCGAGTCGGGGGAGGCCTTCGGGGCGGAAAATTTCAATTACAACCAGTATTCCGCCTATTATCACGAACGCTTTGTCAATGAACTGCGGGAAGACAATCCGGACGTGAGCATTCTGAAAATCCCGGCCGCCCAGGCGGTCCATGAATTAAACCAGCGCATCATGGCGGGCGAGGTGCCGGGGCTGGAGCGGCTCGAGCAGGTTTTCGCGGGCATCCACCCGCTGGAGTCGGGGGCCTACATGCTGGGGTTGTCCTTTTATGCCACGATCTACCAGGTCAACCCGATCGGCGCCCCGGTGCCGGTGTCGGATTATCTGGTGGAGCCGGAATGGGTGTTGCCCTTCCAGGAATCGGTCTGGACGGCGGTCAGCCGTGATCCCCAGGCGGGCATCGCGGACAGTCTGGTGGTGGCCTCCCGCTCCCTGCCGCGCGGGCTCGACGGCAGCCCCTACGCCGCGCAGTTGGAGCAGGCTCTGGCCGACGGCACGGTGACCTGGTCCATCGCGGAAGGCGTTCTGCCGCCGGGGCTGAGCTTATCCGCCACCGGCGGGATCAGCGGCACGCCCACGACCATCGGCATTTTCCCCGTCACTTTCCGCGCCGAGGATGAAGGCGGCTTCAGCGACGAGCGCCGGCTCTTTCTCTTTGTCGATACCGACAATCCGCCGGAGATCAGCACCGGCGGCCTGCGGGAGGTAGCCTGGGGCGCGTATTCCGCCCAGCGCCTGGAGGCGGTCGACGGGGTGCCGCCCTACACCTGGACGATAAGCAAGTTCGAGCTTCCCCGCGGCCTGCGCCTGCTGGAAAACGGCATGCTGGAGGGCGCGCCCCACGCGCCGGAAGGCACCTACGACTTCTCGGTCACGGTGGCCGACTCCAATCCGGTTCAGCCCGTGACGGCCACTCGGGAGATGGAGCTGACGGTCGGCCCGCCGGAAACGGGCACGGCGGTCGCCTACCGCACCCCGGACGCCCCGAGCATCGACGGCGTCATCGACGAAGCGGTCTGGGAGCTGTCGGGCACGGCCAACCACACGCGCGAGCCCGGTTCCGACAACACCGCCACCTGGGGCGCGCTCTGGGACGACGAATACCTTTATTTCGCCGTCGATGTGGTCGATGGGAACCTGCGGAGCGATTCGACCGACCTGCGCGAGGATGACGCCGTGCAGATCTTCATCGACGGACTCCACGACCGCGAGAGCGACTACAACGCCGACGACCGCCAGATCGTCGTGACCGCCGACGGACGCTACGCCGAATTGAACGACCGCCCGGCGGGCATCCTCCACGCGGTCTCGACCACGCCCGGCGGTTACCAGGTGGAGGTGGCGGTGCCGTGGAGCAACCTGGAGCTGACCCCGGACGGCGCGTTTTCCGTCGGACTGGACATCGGGATTGTGGATGACGACGATGGCGGCGCACGCGACGGCTACACCGTCTGGCTGGGCGGGCGCGATGATCCGCCCATTCCGGCGGAGTTCGGCAACCTCGTGCTCCGCTCCCACGGGCACGCCACCGACATCGTGCTCAACGGCCACTTCGCGCCCCTGCTGCCGGACGGTTCGGAGCCCTCGGGTCCTTTCCCGGAGGCCAACGAAGCGACGCGCAACGGCTATCCGTCGGAGATGGATTCGCGCCACCTGGACGCGGCCTGGCATGTCAGTTCCAGTTTTAAATCCCCTTTCTACCGCTTTTCCCGCCTGACGGCCGAGGGCACGGGCTATCCCGGCAACGCCGCCTGGGCCTTCGGGGACGCGGACGCCCAGACCCATGCGGGGCTTTCCCAGATCGTCACCGACAACCGCCAGACCCGGGGGGCGGGACTGATGTCGTTCGACCTGCGCAATCCCAGTTCCGTCGTCAACCTCCGGGTTTACGGCTACAATGCGGCGGACCACGCGGAACTCGACGCGAAGCTGGAGGGCCGGGTCCGCGATCAGAACCCCATGCTGGGAGGCCAGTATGACGCGGAGCTGGTCGCCACCGACCTTTCGGCCGCGTCGCTGGGACTGGATCCGGATGATGAAGGCTACCGGCGGGTGAACATTCCGGTGGATTTCGGGGCGGGCTACGACTACATCCTGATCGGCTTCACCGGCACCAAAGTCGAACCATCCACCCTCGAGACCTTCATCGACAACATCCGGCTGGGGGAGGCGGCGAGTGGTATGGAGGTGTATTACGACCCGCCCAGCGACGCGGAACTGACCTTCGAAGCCGTGATCGACGAAACCACCGCGGGCGGCGGCGATCCCCTGCGCTTCCGGGTGACCCGCGACGTGGTCGATCACTTCGCCCATCCCTTCCAACTGCGGCTCACCGGCGCCGGCGAGGCGACCGAGGATGATTTCCAGTCGATCGGCCCCTTCGCCATCCCCCCGCGGGAAGCGTCGGTGCTCGTCGATCTGCGGGCCGTGGCCGATCCGGAGAGCGGAGGGGACAAAACCGCCACCTTCCAACTGCTGCCCGGCGGCAACGACAGCACCGACGCCCCGGAAATCGAAACCACCATCCGGCAGCCGACCAGCGGCGCCTACATAACATTCTAATGATAACCAAGAAAACACCCATCACCCTGACACTCGGCATTCTTTTCGCCGCCTTCCTGACGCCCGTCCTCGGCCAGAAGCAGGATGAGCGGAAGCCCTCGAACTACCGGGAGCGTCCGGCGGTTTTCACTGTGACCCCCGACGTGTTGATCGATGATCTGCCGCCGTTCACGGCGACGACAGGCACCTTCGGCAATACGCTGATACATCTGCGCAACGGCGCCTTCGAGCCCTATCAATGGCGCGACCGCATCTGGGCGCGGCGGGACGATCCGAACCGCATCCACACCGAAGACATCAGCGCCAACGGGCGCTTCGCCTCCGGCTTTCTGGACGGTGCGCAGGTCATGGTCTTCCGGCCCCTCAACGGCAAGATGAAGCTGGTCCGGCGGGACACCGTGGCCCCCGGCGGCAGTGTGATCGAGTATTGGCAGCATTGGTCCGGCCAGACGGTGCGCCCGGACACCCGCGCCTACACCTTTCAATGGCCCGGGGGCATGGAGCCCGGCGCCGACATCGGTGAACCGGGCCGCGAGGTTCCCCTGCGCGAGATCTACGAAAGACCCGTCTCCTTCGAACGATAACCTGACTATGTGCGTGAGGGCA
>JBKHCX010000200.1:0-4074 GCA_046541615.1 Puniceicoccaceae bacterium | reverse complement strand
CGGATCAATGGAAGGACAAGGAGGGCAACCTCATCATGATCCTCCATGAGATCCAGAACCGCATGGGATTCGTCCCGCGCGAGGCCAGTCTGCTGCTGGCCGAGGAAACCGGGGTGCCCGTGGCCCGGATTTACGAGGTCCTGACCTTCTACCATTATTTCAAGCTGGTCGCGCCCGGCGAAAACAACATCACGCTTTGCAACGGGACCGCCTGTTACCTGAAGGGTGTGGAGCGTATTCTGACCGAGTTCGAGCGCCGGCTCGGGATCAAGGACGGGCAGACCTCCGAAGACCGCCTTTTTCACATCGAGACGGTGCGTTGCATCGGTTGTTGCGGAATGGCGCCTGTCATGGTGGTCAACGGCAGGACCGTGGGCAAGGCGGTCCCGACCGATGTGGCGGGGCTGATCGAGGGAATCCGCAAACAGGGGGGCGGTCATGAGTGAGAGCAACCTCGAGGAAATCAGGGAACGTCTCCGCCGGGAGTTTCCGTCGGCGCCGGAGGAGGGCGCGTGGGTGAAGGTGGGTCTGGACACGGGGGGCATCGCCGCCGGGGGCGGGCGGATGTTCGCCTTGATTGAGGAGGAGGTGGCCTCCGCCGGCCTGGGTGTCCCCGTCCGGCGGGTGGGATCCCGTGGTTTCGCCTACATGGATCCCCTGGTCGAGGTGTGCCGGGGATCCGGCCCGCCCGTTCTATACGGGATGGTGAACGACGCGGCCGCGCGGGCGATCGTGCGGGAGCATCTGGCCCATGGCCGGATGGTGGACGACCATGTGGTCGCCGAGCGCGGGTACGGCGACTCGGTCGATGCTCCGACCACCCATGTTCTGGTCCGGGACACCTCCTGCGAGGGGGGCGATAAAACCGGCGACAGCCAGGCCGCCTGGCGGGATGCCCTGGAAGGACACGGCCTGGACGGCGAAATCCAGGTGGTGCGGGCTCTCGACACGGGGATCTACGGCGAGGGTGTCGTCGTGCAGCTCCATCCGTCGGGGGTGACGTACACGAACGTCCTGACCACCGATATTCCGAGGATTCTGAGCGCCTCTCTGATCAACCGCGAGGTGGTCGGGGATCTTCTCTGGACCCGTCCCGACGGCCAGCTTCGGGTGGTTCTGCGGAGTTGCGGCAGAATCGACCCGGAGAGCCTCGACGACGCCGTCCGCAACGGGGCCTACGACGGCCTCACGCGCGCCCTCGCCGCGGGCGATCCCGGCTTCGTCATCGAAACGGTCAAAACCTCCGGGCTCCGCGGACGGGGCGGGGCGGGCTTTCCGACCGGTCTGAAGTGGGAGTTGACCCGCCAGAGCCGGGGCGCGCGCAAGTTCATCATCTGCAACGCCGACGAAGGCGACCCGGGGGCGTTCATGGACCGCAGCGTGCTCGAGAGCGATCCCCACGCTGTTCTGGAGGGCCTCATGCTGGCGGCCTACGCGATCGAGGCCACGGAGGGATTTTTCTACATCCGCGCGGAGTATCCCCTCGCCGTCAAACGGGTCACCCGGGCGATCGAGCAGGCCCGGGAACGCGGTTTGCTGGGCGAAAATATCCTGGGAACGGGCTGGGATTTCGATGTGCAGGTGCGGCTCGGGGCCGGGGCCTTTGTCTGCGGCGAGGAGACCGCCCTCATCGCCTCCATGGAGGGCCGCCGGGGCAGCCCCAATCCGCGCCCGCCGTTTCCCTCGGTCAAAGGACTATGGGGGATGCCCACCTGTATCAACAATGTGGAGACTCTGGCGGCCGTGCCGTGGATCGTGGATCGCGGCGGTGAGGCCTATGCCGCCCACGGCATGGACCAATCGCGCGGCACGAAGGTGTTCGCCGTAACCGGCAAGGTGAAGAACCCGCAACTGATCGAGGTCCCGATGGGCACCACCCTGCGCACGATCGTTTACGATATCTGCGGCGGCGTGCTGAACGACGTGCCCGTCAAGGGTGTGCAGACCGGTGGTCCTTCGGGCGGCGTCCTTCCGGAGAAACACCTGGAGACCCCGATCACCTACGAGACCTTGCAGGCCCTCGGCTCCATCATGGGTTCGGGAGGAATGCTCGTCATGGACGAGAACGATTGCATGGTGGATGTCTCCGCGTTCTACCTGAAGTTCTGCGTGGACGAGTCCTGCGGCAAGTGCGCCCCCTGCCGGGTCGGCGGCTACCAGATGCTGCAGCTGATCATCAAGATATCGCGCGGCCGCGGTTCCCTGGGCGACCTCGAGCAGATCCGGCGGATCTGCACGGCCATGCGGAGCGCTTCGCTTTGCGGTCTCGGGCAGACCGCGCCGAATCCCGTCCTCTCCTCGCTCCGTTATTTCGAGGACGAATTCATCGCCTACATCGAAGGCGGCACCTCCTACGCCCGCAAGCGCAAGAAGGCGCTTTCGGAAGGCAACCCCCTCAAGCAGGCCGTTTGAACCGGACGCTTCCCGCCCCCGAAGCCGCGGCTTACCACAAAACAGAAAGGAACTCCCCATGATTCCACCAACCGTCACAGCAAAGATCAACGGAATGGAGGTCGCGGTTCCCGCCGGCACCTCCATCCTCGATGCGGCCCGGCGCGTCCAGGTCAGGATTCCCACGCTCTGCAAGCATCCGGACCTGCCGCCCACCGCCGCCTGCGGGCTTTGCATCGTCAAAGTCGCCGGCAACCGCAGGTTTCCCCGCGCCTGCGGCACCGCGCTGGAGCCGGGCATGGAGATCACCACCCACGACCCCGAACTCACGGACGTGCGCCGCTCCACCCTGGAGTTGATCCTCTCCAACCACCCCAACGCCTGCCTCACCTGCGGACGCAACGGCGACTGCGAGCTGCAGACGCTGGCCGCGGATTTCGGCGTCCGGCAGGACCGCATTCCCCGCTACGTGCGCGATCTCGAGCCGGATGGCTCGACCGGTTCGATCGTCCTTGAATTCACCAAGTGCATCAAATGCGGCCGCTGCATCCAGGTATGCCAGGAGGTGCAGAACGTATGGGCGCTCTCCTTCCTCGAACGCGGCATAAACACGCGCATGGCTCCGGCCGGCGATATTTCGCTGGCGGATTCCCCCTGCATCCGTTGCGGCCAGTGCTCCGCCCATTGTCCGACCGGCGCGATCATCGAGAAGGATGAAATCGCGACCGTGTGGGAGGCCCTCCGCGATGAATCCAAATTCTGCACCGTGCAGATCGCCCCCTCGGTCCGGGTGGCCCTGGGGGAGGCCTTCGGGTATCCGCCGGGCACCGACCTGACCGGCAGGATCTACTCCGTCCTGCGCCGTCTCGGTTTCAAGGCCGTCTTTGACACGAACTTTTCCGCCGATCTCACGATCATCGAGGAAGCCAGCGAGTTCGTGGAGCGCTTCGCCCGCGGATCGGGAGAACTGCCCCTGATCACATCCTGCTGCCCGTCCTGGGTCGATTACATGGAGAAGTACTTCGACGATCTCATCCCCAACTTTTCCACGGCCAAGTCACCCCAGCAAATGCTGGGCGCTCTGGCCAAGACCTACTACGCGGAGAAATCGGGCATCGATCCCGCCACGATCCACCAGGTCTCGATCATGCCCTGTACGGCCAAGAAATACGAGTTGCAGCGCACCGACGAGATGAGCGCTTCCGGCCACAGGGACGTGGATGTGAGCCTGACGACCCGCGAGCTGGCCCGGATGATCAAGCAATCCGGAGTCGCCTTCGACGAGATGCCCGACGGCGAGGCCGATTCCATCCTCGGCACCTACAGCGGGGCCGGCCTGATCTTCGGCACCACGGGCGGGGTCATGGAAGCCGCGTTGCGGACGGCCTATTTCAAAGTGACGGGCGCCAACCTGGAAAAAGAGGCGATCAACATCCGGCCGGTGCGCGGCTTGGAGGGGATCAAAACCGCGACGGTGGACGTGGCGGGCACGGAGGTCCGGGTGGCGGTGGCCCACGGCCTGGGCAATGTGGAGAAGCTGTTGCTCGAGGTGCGGCGCGCGCGCGATGCGGGCGAGCCGCCGCCCTACCACTTCATCGAGGTGATGGCCTGCCCGGGCGGCTGCATCGGGGGAGGGGGGCAGCCCTACGGAGTCTCCGACGATGTCCGCCGCAGGCGGATGGA
>JBKHCX010000199.1:0-4100 GCA_046541615.1 Puniceicoccaceae bacterium | reverse complement strand
CGGAAAACGTGCAGGTGTTGTGGAAATCCGTCCGCAAATCCAATTCGCGCAACGCGGATCGATAGCAACCGTGACCCGGATCGAGCAGGATGCGCTCGCGATTGTGTGCGAGGATGAACGACCCGCTATCGCGGTGCCGGTGCGTTTTGGCCCGGAGAGGCTCGGTTTCGCCTTTGATGGCCAGGATGGTGCGGCCCTGCCAGCCGCCGCGGACGTAGGTCTCCCCGCAGTCGAAGGATTGCAGCGTGGACAGATCCGCCTCCTCGGGTGAAAGGGGCGCCACCGCGCGGGGATACAACAGCAGAGACAGGAAATTGGCTTCATTGAAAAAGCCGAAGGTTCCGCTGCTGATCTCCGTTCCCGGCGGAACATCGGCGTGAAGGTGATCGAACAGCCAGCGGGCGAGGCCGGCTTCCTTGGGGTGTGTCCGCCCCGCATGCGCGGCGATGTGTATCAACACGTCGCCATGCGGGCGGAAAACAGCGGCGCTGTCGTTGAAATTGGCGCTGCGCGGGAGGGGCAGGGCGCCCCAGCCCTGCAGCGGTTTACTGTAAAGCAATGCATGCGCCCACCATCGCGGGGTGCGGGCGATGGGTTCGAGAGTCAGATCGGAAAACCTTTCCGGATCAGCACGCCGCAGCGCTTCGCCCGTGAGGATCAATCCGTATGCCGCGTAGCTGGCGTATTGCAGGCCTTCCCCGTAAGAGCCATCGTCCTGAAAGAGCTTGAGGCGGCGGCGATACTCATCCGCACACCAGCGAAGCGTTTCCCCGTCCTGTAGGATCGCGCCGGACAGGGTCAATCCGGCGAGCAGGATCATGCCCCGGTTGTTTTGCCCGTTACGTTGTTCGAACCAGCGACGGCATAGCGGCAGCGACTTTTCGCGGAGGCATTCCAGAAGTTCGTCGCGTTCCGCGTCGGTGAAGACCTCGGGCGTGAGATCGAGGGCGAAGGCCACGGCCCAGGTCAGGTGGGCGGTTTCGAGATTTCCCACCGGTTCGGCCGGGTCGTGGGAACGAAAAGCCGGTCCCACCCATTCCTGTTCCGGACGACGGGCAATGGCCATGGCGGTTTCGCGCAACCAGGCCGCCTTTTGGTGGCTGGGTCGCAGAGCGTGGGTGCCGGCGACGGCCATGGTGTAATCCGCGATCGCATGCCACCATTGCACCGTCGTGCCCCGGTGACTCCACCCGGGTTCTTCGCAGATCCGGCGCGCCCGGCGCTCCAGCGGCCAGAACACCGTGTTCAGCGGTTCGCCGATGTGCAGGCCGTGCTTCAGGACTTCTTTTTCTTGCGCGCTGAGAAACAGGGAACTCATGGAGGCGGGATCAAGGGGGGGGAATCAGGCTTCGGGACGATAGGCTTTCAGGTCGATGTCCTCGATGATCACGCCGCGCGGCTGGCGCAGGATGAAGAGGATGACGTCGGCCACTTCCCCGGGCTTGAGGAACTTCGAGCGATCCACATCGCGCCCGTCCCAATAAGCGGTGTCCACGGCGGAGGGCGAGACCATGGAGACTTTTACGCCCTTCGGCCCCACCTGCTGGCGCAGACCGGAGATGAACCCGTTGAGGCCGTGTTTGCTGGCGCAGTAGATGGGCGCGACCGGGTTGGCCACCTTGCCCACCACGCTGGAGACGTTGACGATCTGCCCTTCGCTCTTTTCGAGCATGGCGGGAAGAACCGCGCGGGAGCAGAGGAATACGCCGGTCATGTTGGTGTCCACCATGGCTCTGAAATCCGCGAGATCCGTTTCCGCGATCACCGTGCCGTAGCCGACGCCCGCGTTGTTGATCAGGATATCGGGGGCGCCCATCGCGTCGGCGAACTTCGCGAAGGCGGCCTTCACGGCGGCTTCATCGGTGATGTCGCAGGGAATCGCGGTGGCCGCGGAGCCCAATTCGCCCGCGACCGCCTCGAGTTTTTCCGCGTTGCGCGCCATCAATCCGAGTTTGGCACCCTCGGCGGCGAGTTTGCGCGCCAGGGCGGCACCGATCCCGGTGGAGGCGCCGGTGATGAGAATGTTTTTGTCTTTCAGTTCCGTCATAGTCTTGGGTTTCCTGTGTTTTTTTACGTTCTTGTTTTTCGGGTTTTCGGTGTTTGGTTTCCGGTTGTCGGGCGTGTTCAAAAGTAGCCGCCGCGTTCGACGATCTCGGTAGTGGACATGACCTCGCCCCATTGGGCGCTTTCGTCGTCGCCGCTGGTATCCCAGGCCACCACGCTGTGGGGCGGGATGCTTTCCAGCATTTCGGCGCGCTCCCTCATCTCGTTTTTGATCAGGAGGCTTTTGGAGCCTTTGATGGTGAACGCCGGCCCGGCCACCTTCATATTCTCGCGCAAGGGCAGAATGTGGGTCGGCAGGGTCTGGCGGGTGAGGTTGCGTTCGCGCAGCACGTCGTTGACGGCTGCGGTGAACAGCGCCTCGTAGCGCTCGCAAAGTTCTTCGTCCGGAATGGGGAAGGGCTTCAGTTCCCGTTCGCCCCGCGAGGCCTTTAGCTCCTCGAGGTCCATGCCGGCCATTTTCCTGGCGGGGAGTGTGGTGTCTTCGTTTTTCATGATGTTGTTTGGTTTTCGATAGGTTTTTCGTCTTCTTGCCGAAGGATTTCCCGGCTCGCATCCCGGAAGCTTCGCAGGTCGAGTTTTTTGTCGCCGCGATACCAGTGCCGCCATTTGCCGTGGCTGGCCCGCCCGCAGGCATCGATGGCGTTTTCCAGGCCATGCACGGCTCTGGCGGCATGCAGTCGCCAGGAGGCCGGATCCTCTCCGGCTCTCCGGGCACGGGCGGCCGCGCACATGAAGTGCGCGTGCTCGTAGAGCCCGATCAGGATTTTCGTTTGCACGGGAAGATTGGCGGTGAAGAAGCTTTGGCGCTCGGCGGGCACGCGGGGCAGCAGGTCGAGCAGTCTCCCGTGCAGGGAATACAACCGCGCCAACCCTTCGCCGGTCCCTCGGAAGTAGTAGTCGAGGAATTCGTCTTCCGAACCGATGTTCAGGATACGCTTCTGGAATTCCACCTTGGGCTCCCACACGATGCCGCAGAGGATATGGCGGGCCTGGGCGCCGACCATCTTGGCCATGCCGTCCAGCAGGATATGCTCGTCGGGAAGCTCCGCCGACTCCCGGACGAAGTAGGCCGCGAACAAGTCCTCATACAGCGCGGCGGCGTCCGGGGCGCACGCCGGACCGAACTGCTCCCGGCACCAGCGGGCGAGAAAGGACGCCGGCTCAACCCCGGTTCCCCGCAGGACGGTCTCGCCGACCGCGCGGATGCCCAGAACCAATTCCCGGATATTGGAGACATAGTATTATTCGGGACACCCGGGAATGTGGGCGGACATTGGAACTCGGAAAAAGCGGGTGTCGCCAATCACCTCCCCACTCACGCTCCCGGCATGCATTTGACCTTGACCGGGTTTCGCCCGGGAAGCACCGTCCGGTATGCCGAATTTTGAGAATAGTTCGTTTGTCTGGGCGGAGACGCCGCCCCGGCGCAACGGTTTCGTGAGCTTTGAGAAGACCTTTGTTTGGACGGCGGAAACGGCCTGCCGTCTTCACCTCTTCGCGGATACCCGTTACCGGCTCTGGGTGAACGAGACCTTCGTCGCCCACGGACCGGGACGTTTCGTGACGGCCTTTCCGGAGTATGACTCGCACGAACTCGACCCTTGGCTGACCCCGGGGGAGAACCGGATCCGCGTCGAGGTGAATTACTACGGCACCTCCTCCTACCAGAGCATGCCGGACGGAATGCCGGGGTTTATCGCCGCCGGAGGGACGGCCGATGGATCAGTGGATTTTTCGACGCCGGGGGACTGGCGGGCGCGGGTCCACGAAGCCTGGGACGGGCAGGCCCCTCTCTTCAGTTTCGCCCAGAATCCGCTCGAGATCTGCGATACCCGCCGCCTGCAAACCGAGCTGGCCGACGACTCTTTGAGCGGCGGAGTCCGCGTCTTGAGCGGGGACGAGGCGCCTTGGCGGGAACTGACGCCCCGCTCGGTCCCTCAACCGGACTACGCCAAGGTGATTCCGGAGACCCTGCAATTGGCGGCCCCGGTGCGGAGCGGGCCGGTTTACGGCTTCCAGTCTTTCCAGCCGCAGGC
>JBKHCX010000198.1:0-4149 GCA_046541615.1 Puniceicoccaceae bacterium | reverse complement strand
GGGGCGGACGCGCCGTCCGGGAAGCTCTTCGACCGGCTCGACGCCCCGGAGGCCTGGGTCGAAGGGCGGGAGCGGCAGTTGCGGGCGGAGCGGCGCTTCGGCGACGCCGTGCCTTCCATTCGGGTGGATATCGGGCCAGTGGCGATCGGTGCCTTCATCGGCGCTCCGATCGAGTTTTCCGCCGCGCAAAACACCAGTTGGCAGCATCCGATCCTCGACGAGGTCGGCGATGCCATGGCTCTGCGCCTCGACGAGGATAATGAGTGGTGGCGGCGCGTGCAGGCTCTCACCCGCGCCCTCGCGGAACGGGCCGCGGGACGATATTGTGTCTGCATGCCCGACCTCAGCGGCCCCATCGACTTGCTGGCCAATCTGCGCGGGAGCGAAAATCTCTGCATGGATCTGTTCGAGGAGCGGGAGGAAATTCTCGCGGCGGCCGGGCACTTGACCGGCATCTGGCATCAGGTCTGGCAACGGCTCAACCAAATCGTGAGCGAGGCCGGAGCGGCCTCGGTGCATTGGATCGGCTGCTGGTCGGACGCCGTTTACACCGTCCCGACCTGCGATTTCAACGCCCTGATCGGACCCGCCGACTACCGCGAGCTTTGCCTGCCCTCCTACCGCAGGCAGGCCGCCCTCGCCGACCGTGTCTGCATTCACCTGGACGGCCCCGACGCCGCCCGGCACGCGCCCGCCTTGGCGGAAACGCCGGAGTTCACCGCCATCCAATACACGCCAGGAGCGGGCACGCCCTCCGCCCTCGCCAAACTAGACATGTTCCACCTGCTGCAGGAGGCGGGAAAGCCCCTGCTCATCATCACCCCGCCCGAGGAGGCGGAGGCAATGACGCGTGAGCTGAAGCCCGAGGGCCTGGCCCTCTGGACCGTCCCCTGTTGAGCCTTTTCCCATCTCATGCCCCCCCGAAATAACCGCGAGAAACAAGATGAAACTTTGGAACGCGAACGACCTGTTGCAATGGGAAAGCGGCGAAGCCGGCCTGCCCGAGATCCATTTCCGGGCGGATGCCCCGGTCTGCTACCCCCCGTCCACCCCTCCGCCGGAAGGCATGGAGGAGACCGATCCTTGGTTTATTCTCGGCAACTACGGTCTGACTGTGTTTCCACACGTCAGCGGAGGCTACCAGCTTTTTCACACCGAGCACGGCTACTCTCGGCTGAACCACGACGGCGGGGAGCGGATCACCGGACGCGCCTGCCGCTCCACGGTCCGTCTCGATGGGGTCGAGCATGATCTGCTGGACATCCCGGCGGGCGAAAAACGCTTCGGCTGCGGGATGGCCCGATGGTCTTACCAGATTGGCGGAGTCCGGCTGAGCCGCCGCTTCGACACCCTCCCCAGCCGCGACCACCGCGACCGCATCCCCGGCTTCATCATCACCCTCGAGGTAGAGAACCCGGGCGAAAACGCGGTCGATCTGAAATGGACCGAGGGGCTCAGCGCGCGCTACGCCTTTTGCAATTGGAACAACCCGCCGGCGGATCGCCAACAGGCGCACTACCCGGTGCGGGCGCGGGCGGAGGGCGCTTCCGCCCGTGCCTCCTTCGAACCTGTGGCACTGCGTCCGCTGGTCTTCAACGAGCCCGGTGCGCTGGCCCAGGCCGACGCGTTCCCTCCGACCGTTCACCTCAACATCCTCGAAGGAGAGGGAACCACCGCCGTCGAGCCCGAGAGCGAGGCGGCCGCATGGCTGCTGGCCGGAATCACGCGGAGCGTCCCGCCCGGCGGCTCGGTCACCCTGCGCGTGGCGGTGGGCTGGTCCGCCGACGACTTGCGCTGGGAGGACACCCTCGCCGCCCTGCGAAGCCCGGTCGACGGGATGCGCGCCGCCTGGGCGGAACGGCTCCCCGACTTCGTCGAAGCGGAGCCCGCCACCCGCGCCGAACTGCAATGGCACGCTTATGTGCTCCACGCGATGGCCACCTGGGACGCCCGCTACGGCTGCACCTACATTCCCCAGGGCAATCTCTACGAATACGCCCTCGGCTCTTCGTCCTGCACGCGCGACCAGGCCATGCACGCCCTGCCAGCCTGCACCTACGACCCCGATCTGGCCCGGTCGGTCCTGAGCTACCTCGCGCGGATCACCGACCCGCGCGGCCGCGCCGAGCACACCAACGAAGGCGCCGGGATCTATCCGGTCGGCGGCGATCAGAAAAGCGACAACGAGCTGTTCTGCCTTTTACTGGCCGCCGAATACCTCGAGCGCACCGGTGACGCCGCCTCGCTGCTGGAGACCGAGCCGTTTTTCCCCCCGATGGGCCAGCGCACGCCCTCCGGCACCCTGCTGGAGCGGATTGGCGGCTGGGTGACCTTCCTGCGGGACGGCGTGCACGTCGGCAAAAACGGCCTCGTCCGCATCATGCTCTCCGATTTGAGCGATACCCTGCACTCCGCCTTCCCGCACCTGACCTACAGCCATCAAAGCTACCGCAAGGTCTTCGACGGCGAGAGTTATGTGAACACCGGGATGGCTCTGAACGTCCTTCGCCGCGTGGGCGCATGGATGGAGGCACATGCCGACGAACTGGGTGATCAGGCCGCCACCGCACGCGCGGTCGCCGCCGCCGCCCTCGATCTCGAAAAACGGCTGCGCGAAGCGCTTTTCAGCGATCTTGAGAACCGTCCCTGGGCGCCCCGGGGCCGGGTGGAAGACCATGTGCTCGGCGAAGACGACGCCTTCGCCGCCCCGCAGATTTTCCTCCTCAGCAATCCGGATCTGCCCGAGGCGCGCCGTCGCGAAATCTGGGACAACGTCCGTCCGCGCGTCTGGGACGGCGAACCCTTCGGCGTCCTCCTGCGCGAAGGCGTGGGCAAGCACCGCTGCGGCATGGTCTGGTATGCCTGGAGCGGCATGTTCATCACCGAACTCGCCGACCTCGACGAAGACGCCGCCCGCGAGGGCTTCGAGCGCCTCAGCCTACGGCGACGCGCCGAGCGGGCGCCCGACCAGTGGGTCGGCCTCTGGTCTCACTCCGACTGCACCTGGGGCTACAGCCTCGACTGGGGTGACGGCAAAATCCCCGGCACCTGCCGCGTCGGCTACATGAAACCCTTTCCCCATTTTTGCGCCCACGTCCACGCATGGCCACTGATGATCTGGCAACGCCTCCACCGCGAATCCTAAGAAAAAAACGATGGAACACCCAATGGATCTTGAACACGGCGACGGCGGACCCGCCCTGATGCGCCCGCCCAAAGTCCTCGACTACAGCCTGACCGGGGAAAACGCCCGCCGCGCCGTCGAGCTGGGCCTCGCCGAAGCCGATTGGTATCAAACACCCGTCCCCCGGGCCGAGATGCGCAGACTCCTGGAGCGCAAAGACGGCCCGGCCCTGCGCGACACCCTTCTCTGGTTCGGACTCATTATCGCCTGCGGCGCGGCCACCGTCTGGCTGTGGCCGAGCGGGTGGGCGGCTCTGCCCTACCTGATGTCACCCCGGGCGAATACATGCAGATCGACATACCCGCCTACGACGAGATCCGTTTCCGCGATTTCGACATCCCCGATCCCTTCGCCGCCGTCTGGGAACGCCAGCACGTTTTCGACCTCGTCGTCTCGAACCCGGAAACGGGTCGCCGCAACAACTACTCGATCGCCAGCAACGGCGTGAAGGAACGCACGCTCGCCTTCAACGTCCGCATCGCCACGCCTCCGCCCGGCCAGGACTGCCCGCCCGGCGTCGGTTCTTCCTACGTTTTCAGCCTCAAGCCCGGCGACACCGTCACCGCCATCGGTTCCTTCGGCGACTTCCACATCAAACCCACGCAAAAGGAAATGCTCTACATCGGGGGCGGCGCCGGCATGGCCCCCCTGCGTGCCCACCTCTCCCACCTCATCGAAAACGAGGGCAGCCCCCGCAAGATCGGCTTCTGGTATGGCGCACGCTCCCGGCAGGAGATTTTTTACGACGACTACTTCGAGAAACTGGCCGCCGAACATCCGAACTTCGACTTCCACATCGCCCTCTCCGATCCGCAGGAGGAGGAGGCCTGGACCGGCCCGACCGGCTTCATCCACGAGGCCGTCCTCACCGACTACCTCGAGTCCCACCCGCATCCGCAGTCGATTGAGTTCTACCTCTGCGGCCCGCCCATGATGATCAAGGCCTGCACCAAAATGCTCGCCGA
>JBKHCX010000197.1:0-4262 GCA_046541615.1 Puniceicoccaceae bacterium | reverse complement strand
TGAAGATGGCTTTCAAGCGGATGTTCCCGGTCTCGATGATGTCGCCGTCGCGCAGCGGCTTGACCGGGAAACCATACCGTGCGTCGCCTTCCACGCTGGCGCAGCCGGCGGCCCCGGTCTGGTCCACCAGCTCCCGCAGCCCCGAGACAAAGTCGGCGTGCACATGGGTCTCCAGCACGTGGGTGATCCGAAGCCGGTGTTTGCGGGCCAGGCCCAGGTAGTCATCCACATCGCGTTTCGGATCAATCACCACGGCTGTCCCGTTGATATCGTCGCCGATAAAATAGGAATAGTGGGAAATGCCCCCGGCCTCGAAGGTTTCGAAGATCAGGCCGGGTTGCCGCGGCCGCGCCACCGGCCCGGCGGAAGCCGCGCGGGCGATCGATCCGGAGCCCCGGAGAAAGGTGTAGCCGAGGCCGATGGCACCCGCGTGGCCGAGGAATTCACGCCTCGAGATGCTGGTGCGGTGGTTCTTGTTCAATAGTTGGTCTTTCATTTTTTCTCCTGTCATGTTTCTTGTGGTTCGAGGTTGTCTGGTAGCGACGCGATCATACGGCGGGGTTCGCTCAAAGCGGCTTGCAGGACCATCGGGCGGCTCATTCCTCCAAAGCGAGGCCCGCCAGCCTCCATTCGACGGCGCCGCCGCGGAGCCGACGGACCGGCAGACCCGCCTGGTTCAACAGATTCACTCCCGCATAGGCCTTCTTGCACCAACGCCCCCGGCAGTAGGCGATGATCTCCTTGCTGAGGTCGAAATCGTCCTTGCGAATCTTCCACAGGGTTTCAAAAGGCCGGGAAATCGCGCCCGGCAGATGCCCGGTGGCGAATTCCAGGTGGGTCCTGAAATCGAGGAGCACGGCTTTCCCCGCGGCCAGGATCTTTGCGAAGCGCCCCATGTCCCACTCCGGGAACAAGTGGGGATCCGCGTCGAAGCCGCGGGACCATTCGCGGAAGGCGGGTGACGTCGCCTCGGCAGCGCTCTGCACCGCCGAGAGGGCGCGCAACACCTCGATCGATGTGACGCGGTAGCGGACCTCGTGCCCGTGCTTTTCCGACTCGATGAGCGAGGCGGCCTTCAGGCTTTTCAAATGGGCGCTGGTGCTCGCGACACTGCGGCCCAGCTCCCCGGCGAGCCGCCCGACCGGCCAAGGCCCCTGGGCCAGGAAGTTCAAGGCCCGCAGGCGAACCGGGCTGGACAGGGCCTGGCACAAATGCGCTGTGATCAGAAGATGAGGTTGCTCCATACCCGACTCTGATACCGACAAATCGAAAAAGATCAAATGATCTTTTGAAGTTTTTCTTTTTTGATAATTGTGCCTGCGGATGCCTCGCTTCTGGCTGGTTGACAACGCGGTACGCTCGGAACCGGCGATTCTCCCGCCCGGATTCCGACGCAGCCCCGGAACTTTTCCGGCGACTGCCGGCAGGCGCCAGGTCTGGATTCCGGAGGGCTTCCGCGGGCGGTCCGGGTATGGTGTCCGGCCTTCGGGGCGCCCCTTGCCGCACCGGGAGGGCGGCCGGCGGGGACTCCGGCGCGGGCGGGCCTATCGTTTCGCGCGGAGGTGCGACCGGTAGATCCGGAGGACGGCGTCCCTGACCTCGGCGAAGGAGCGGCCGTCGGTGGATACGGCCAGATCGATGCGGCGGTACACGGGATCGCGGGCGGCCATGAGTTCGCGGATGCGGGCCTCCGGATCCGGCACGCGCAGGAGGGGGCGGTTCTTGTTCCGGGAGGTGCGGGCGAGGACCGTTTCCGGCGAAGCGAACAGCGCGATCAGCACGCCCCGCTTCTCGACCTCCTCCTTCATGCCCTCCGGCACGATCAGGCCCCCGCCGCACGCGACCACGCACCCGTCGGGGGGATGCCCTTCCCGGATGAAGAGCCGCTCCTGCCCGCGGAACCAGTCCTCCCCTTGCTCCGCGAAAATCCTGCGGATCTTCATGCCCGCCTTCTTTTCGATCCACCGGTCGGAATCGATGAAGCGGTAGCGCAGCGCGCGGGCGACTTCGCGACCGATCGAGCTTTTTCCGGTCCCCATGAACCCGGTCAGGTACAGGTTGCGGCGGTCCGGATCTCCGGCTGTGGGTTCGGCTGGCATGGAACCGGGAAAGATCCCCCCGGGGCCCGTCGGAGTCAAGGTCCGGCCGTATCACCGCGGCTTTTCTCGTTTGCGCGACGGGCCTCCTTCCCCGATTCTCGCCCCATGGATTTTTTCGAAGAGACGGACCGGCCCGACACTTCGGCGGGAACGGAAATTGATTTCGCCGCCGAGCTGAACGAGGAGCAGCTCGCGGCGGTGAGCGCCCCTTTCGGGCCTTCGCTGGTGCTGGCGGGAGCGGGATCGGGAAAGACCCGCACGCTGACCTACCGGGTGGCCTGGCTGCTCGGGCAGGGGGTCGAGCCGGGAAACATCCTTCTGCTGACCTTCACCAACAAGGCGGCGAAGGAGATGCTCGAACGGGTCGAGGATCTGACCGGAGTGCCGGGTAGCCTTTTCTGGGGAGGCACCTTCCACCACATCGGCCAGCGCCTGCTCCGCCGCCACGGCGCGCCCGTGGGGATCCAGGCGGGATTCAACATCCTCGACCAGGGGGATTCGGAATCGCTCCTCGGCGACGTCGTCCGGCGCAGGGATCCGGAGTTCCTGAAGAACAAGAACAACCCGAAGCCCCGCGTGCTCGCGAGCCTGATCAGCTACGCCCGCAACACCCTCGGCGATGTCGGCGAAATGGCCGCCGAGCGCTACCCCTACCCCGCCGACCTGGGGCCGAAGATCGCCGACTTCGCCGCCGCCTACGAGAAGACGAAGCGGGAGCAGCAGGTCGCCGACTACGACGACCTGCTCGAGCTGTGGCTGCGCCTGCTCCGGAGCGACCAGTCGTTCGCCGACTACTGCACCCGGCAGTTCCGGCATATCCTGGTGGACGAGTACCAGGACACGAACCGCCTCCAGGCGGGCATCGTCGATCGGATCGGCGTCCACCACCGGGTCATGGCCGTCGGCGACGATTCGCAGTGCATCTACACCTGGCGGGGCGCCGAGTTCCACAACATCATGAACTTCCCCGACCGGCATCCGGGCTCCTCCGTCTTCAAGATCGAGACGAACTACCGCAGCACCCCGCAGATCCTGCGCTTCGCCAACGGCATCCTCGAGGGGAACACGGGCGGGGGCTACCGCAAGGAGCTGCGCCCGGTCCGGCCGGATTCGACCAAACCCGTGCTCGTCTCGACCGTCGATACGCGCCAGCAGGCCGAATTCGTCATCCGCTCGATCGGCAGCCTGCTCGAGCAGGGCCGCTCCCACGGGGACATCGCCGTGCTCTACCGCGCCCATTACCATGCCATGGACCTGCAGATGGAACTCTCGCGGGCGGGCATCCCCTTCCAGATCACCAGCGGCGTGCGCTTCTTCGAACAGGCGCACGTGAAGGACCTCGTCGCCCAGATCCGCTTTGTGGCGAATCCGCTCGATACCACGGCCTTCCTCCGCTTCGCCTCGTTGCTGCCGAAGGTCGGGCCGAAAACCGCCGAGAGGATCCATGCTTTCGCCGCCGACCACGCCCGGAAGCAGGATCGCGATTTTTTCGATGTGCTCGGGTCGAAGGACGTCGTCGCCAAGGTGCCCGCCCCCGCCCGCGACGACTGGGAATCGCTGGTCCTGACCCTGCGGGCCTGCCGCGACGAGGCCCGCGGGGGGACGCCGGAGGAAGTGCTCCGCCTGGCCGCGGAGGGCTGGTACGGCACCCACCTGCGCACGCTCTATCCGAACTGGAAATCGCGGGAGGAGGACCTGATCGGAGTGATCGGCTTCGCCTCCCGGTTCGAGGACCTCGGGGAACTGCTCGCCCAGTTGATCCTGCTCAACTCCGAATCCAGCGACCGCTCGATCGAGCCCGGCGCGGAAGCCGTCCGCCTGACCACGATCCACCAGGCCAAGGGGCTCGAGTTTCCCGTCGTCTTCGTGCTCGGTCTCGCCGACGGGCTCTTCCCCCTCAACCGCGCGATCGAGGACGGGAACCTCGACGAGGAGATGCGCCTCTTCTACGTCGCGGTCACCCGCGCCCAGGACGAGCTTTTCCTCTCCTATCCCATGGTCCAGGCCCAGGGCGGCCCGCCGAAACGGCTCCAGCCGAGCCGCTTTCTCGCCGCGATCCGGCCCGATTGCTACGAATACGTGCGCTACCGCTCCTCCTGGTGAGGCGCGGTCCGGGTGCGGGTTCTCCGGGCCGCGTTCGCGTCCCGGCTACGGGAGGATCCG
>JBKHCX010000196.1:0-4272 GCA_046541615.1 Puniceicoccaceae bacterium | reverse complement strand
CTCCCGTAGCACGCCGGCGAAGCCGGTGTGAACCGTTTTGATTTGGAATAAACGCCGCCCCCCTGCATTACACGAGACCATGGCGGACAAGAAAAAGAAGTCGGCGCAAACGGCACCGCAGCCGGACAAGCCGGCTCCTTTCGATTTCGAGACCCGGCGGAACCGACGGCTCCTTCCCTTCGTGGTCATCACCGTGGCGGGCCTTCTGATCCTGCTCGCCCAGCTGGCCCTCGAACAGATCATCCGCCACGAGCAGCACATCGAACGGGAGAAACACCAGACCATGCGCCGGATCCTCCTCCCGGGCCCCCGCGGAAACATCCTCGACCGCGACGGCACCCTCCTCGTCGGCAACCGCGCGCGCTTTTCCGCCGCCGTCTTTCTCAACGCGCTGCGGAAGGAGTTCCGCGAGGAGTACTTCGCCCAGATCCGGGCCATCCGCGAGGAGGAGAGCCGCACCGGTGAAAAGGTCGATATCTCCAACAGCGACCTGATCTGGAACTCCCGGCTGGCCGTTCTCCGCCGCCACCTCGCCGAAATCGACCGGATCCTCGGCCGCGAAAGCACCCTGTCGGAACGCGACCTGGTCTCCCATTTCAACAACCGCATCCTTCTTCCGCTCAAACTGCTGCCCGATCTTTCCGAGGAGGAGTACGCCCTGCTCGTCGATCAGCTCCCCCCCGACTCCCCGGTGCTCGTCTGGACCGAGAGTTCGCGCTACTACCCTTTCGGTCCCCTGGCCGCCCACGTGCTCGGCTATGTGGTCAACGACGAGGAAAGCCTTCCGGCGGATCCCGGGGGCGGGGGGGAAGGCGGGGCGGAACCCGATCTGCTGACCTTCAGCCACTACGGCAAGGTGGGCAAGGCCGGGGTGGAGCAGACCTTCGACTCCCTGCTGGACGGGGAGAGCGGCAGCGAAGTCTGGCGCGTCGATCCGCAGGGCTTCCAGTACGAACGCCTCTCCCTCGAACGCCCGGCCAAGGGCGGGGATCTGCGCCTCAGCCTCGATGTGGCCGTCCAGCAGGCCGCCGAGCGCGGCCTGGAGGGCAGAACCGGCGCGGTCGTCGCCCTCGACCCGCGAACGGGCGAAGTCCTCGCCATGGCGAGCGCGCCGGGCTACGATCTGAACGACCTCACCCCCTTCATCGCGTCGGACGTTTACCGGCTCATCGACGAAGAGGGAGGCTGGCTGAACCGCGCCGTCCAGGGGCTCTACCCCCCCGGCTCGACCTTCAAACCGCTCACCGCCATCGCCGCCTTCCGCAGAGGGGAGCTGCAGCCCGACGAGATTCTCTTCTGCGGGCCGTTTTTCCGCGTCGGCAACCGGAACTTCCCCGAACACACCCCCCCGGGGTTCGGACGGATCGCCCTGCCCAGGGCCCTCGCGGTCAGCTCGAACGTCTTTTTCTACCAGATCGGTCTCCGCGCCGGGATCGACTGGATCGCCGACACGGCGCGGCTCTTCGGCCTCCACGAACCAACCGGAATCGAGTTGCCCCACGAAACCACGCGGATGATCGTGCCCACGCGCGAGTGGAAACGCGAAAACCAGGGTGTCCCGTGGTTTCCGGGCGACACGGCCAACACCTCCATCGGACAAGGGCTACTGCGGGTGACCCCCCTGCAGATGGCCGTCGTCGCCGCGGGGCTCGCCACAGGCGAAACCGGTCTCGTCCCCACGCTGCTCGCCCGCGACGTGGAAACACCCGCCCCGCCGCGGGACCTCGATCCCCTGCCTCTGGAGGAGGACGAATACGCCGCGATCGTGGAAGGCATGGTCGCCGCCGTCAACGAGGGCACCGCCCGGCGTGCGCGGATCGACGGCCTGTCCGTTGCGGGAAAGACGGGCACCGCCCAGGTCTTCCCCGGGGGCAGGGCGCTGACGCTCGCCTGGTTCATCGGCTTCGCTCCGGTCGAAGATCCACGGATCGCCGTCGCCGTCATGATCGAGGGCGTCACCGAAGCCGACGGGTTCCACGGCGGCACCACCGCCGCCCCCGTCGCCCGCGAAGTATTCGAAGCGTGGAGGCGTTCAACGGATCATCAGGAACCCGTCCAGCCAATCGATCGAAATCCGCCCGCTGCCGCCCAATGAGATCCGGAGGGATCGCGGCCAGAAGGCGACCGGATGACCGTTGATCCCTCCTTCGAATAGTTCTCCGGCGCCGTCCGGTCCGATGCCCGCATCCCCGTCCGATTCCCGGATGCGGGGCCCGAGCGACGCCAGGGAAACCCGCCCGATCTCGGCCCCCGACATCTCCCGGCCCGCCCGCATCACCAGATCGAGCTCTTCGACCGACACCCATGCCTCCGCGCCTTCCGGCAAAAATCCCTCCGGCAGCCGGAGCGAGCCGCGCCCGCCCATACGCAGGGAAACGAGTCGGCTGTACTCTCCGACGGGCACGGGTTGATCGCCCGCGTCCCACCCGAAGGAGCGGGGATTCTCGGACACATCGAGCCAGTCCAGGGTGTTCGCGGTCTCCCGGTAAGGCGTCCGCTTTCCGTCGGTGGCGGGAGCGTCCCGCAGCAGGCGGTCCAGTTTCTCCCGTCCATGCATGCCGAACAGGTAGCGCAATCCCGAACCCAGCGCGCGCGCCTCGTCCGGATCCAGGCGCGCAGGCGGATCGACCGGGCGCAAGGCGCCGTCCGGACCCAGCAGCCCGTGGGTGTCCGCCAGGGCGGCGAGGCGCGCGCTCTGGCTGCGGAGACTGCTGTCGAAGGCGCCCCACGGCCCGACCACCGAGCCCGCCGCCAGAAGAGCCAGAGACGCCGCGATCCAACGGATCCCGGCCCGCGGACGGAGCGAATGCCACCCCGCCGCCACGAGCATCCAGCAACCGAGGGCCATGCCGTACCAGCGGGCGACCGTGATCCCGTACTCCTCGATCCGCACCCGCAGGGCGAGGAGCAATAAAATGCTCAAAGGGAGAAAGAGCGGAAAGAACCAGCGCCAGATGGTCCGCGCCCACGGCTCCCCGGTTTCCGGCGATTCGCCCCGGAGCGGAAAGACGAGCAGGGCGAGTAAACCGCCGCCGGCCCCGAGCAGGAGCACGGGCAGGGCGACAAAGCCCTCCGGCCAGTCCCGGAGAAGTAGAATCTTGCCGGCGTAGGCGTAGAGGATTATGACGAAAACGCCGGCCAGCGGAGCGAGGATAAACTGGCACGGAAACCGGAGAACCTTCGGAAAAACGGTGAGCCAGACGGTGTCGGCGGCCCCGTCCGCCCCGGAGCGGGGAACGCCCCCGAGAACAAAAAGCGTTTGGAAAAGACCGAAGCACAGGCCGAAGAGGATGCCGTAGGTGCGCGCCTCGTCGTAGTCCACGGAGAACAGTCCGGTGAACGAGAACACCGCGAGGGCCAGCCCGCCGAAAAGGAGCCCCGCGAAAGTGATCCCCAGGAAGCTCCGGAGAAAAACGGCCACGGAAAAACGCCAGAAAGCCCCTTCGGCCCGGCCGGCGAGGAAAGGGGCCACGGGCACGGCGAAATGTCCGCCCAGAAAAAGAACGAACCACCGCAGATACGTCTCCCGGACGGCGCCTTCCGGCGATGCGGGAAGGTGCCACAGGTAGAGTAAGAGGCCGGCCGCCGTCAACGCCTCCGGAAGCCGGCGGAGAAGACCGCCCGCCCCGGCGCCGAGATTCTCCCGCACGAGCCCGGCCGCGAGCAACCAGGGAAGACCCAGACTGCCGCTCATCAGGATCCGCGTGAAGACCCAGGTGTCGTCCTCGAACTCGAACCAGACAAGCACACTCCAGGCGGCGGTCATGAGGACGGCGGCCCCGACCGCCGCGGGAAAGCGCCGCCCGGCCCGCTCGAAGGCCAAGCCCAGATACCCGGTGATCCGTCTGCCGATCGATGGTTTCATGTCTCCTGGACCGGAAACCCTAACCGGAATCCCCCGGAAGGAAAGCCGCAAAACACCCCAAACAAAGCCCGGGTCAAAAACCTGGTTGACACCCACAACGAAACGTTTCCGCCCGGGTCAATTAAAGGATTGACGCTTTACTAAATCCTAAATCGAATTGAATCTACGACCGGATCAATTTATTGATTGACCTTCAGAATCAATGACCGGATAAAAATTGGGATTGACAGATTCCGAAGAAGTTCCAGGCTTGGATCAAAAAACGAAGAATTGTGGGATAATAGATTTTCTAAAAGAATCAGGATAGATCATGAAAAAACGACTACGATTGAAACTAGGAGAAGGAACAAAGGCCTTTTACCATCTCATGAGCCGGACGGTGAACGGGGAGAAATGGTTCGGGGTGC
>JBKHCX010000195.1:0-4280 GCA_046541615.1 Puniceicoccaceae bacterium | reverse complement strand
TCCCGCGGCCCACGATCCGCCGCCGCCACCGCCGCAGGACAAAAACGCCCGCCCTCCGCCCGAAACCAGTTTCCGCTCGTCACCCGAAGGGCGGGCCGCATAGTGGACGCAAATGGAATGGATTCGCAGCCCCCTGGTCCTGGTCGCTTTCGGAGCGTACGCCCTCGTGCTCTTTCTTCTGCTCTCCCGCTACTTCCGGGCGGGGGAAAAGCGGCCCGCCGGGGTGCGCGACCCTCTCCGCGGAGCGGAGGCGCTTCCGGTCCGCGGAGATGCCCCCGCCGCGCTCGCGAGATTCCGCGAGGAGGCCGAACGCCTGTTCGCCAAGGAGAAGGAGCCGGTTTTCGCCTCCGACGCGGATCTCCGGGTCTTCTACCGGAACGGCGCGGCCCGGAAACTGTTCGGCGGGGCGTTCGACGACCACGACGAACCGCTCGCCGCCATCCTGGGGGCCGAGGAGCAGCCGCTGCGCAAGTCGATCGGTGATCCCGACAAGCCCGTGAGCGCCACGGTCGCCTGCGCCCTGCCGAACGGCCGGGCCGGCACCGCGCAGGTCCGCGTGGCCATCCTGAACCGGATGCCCCGGGTGCTCGCCGTGCGGGTGACCGGCCTGGAGGAGTCCCGCCCGGGCTGGCTGAGCAAGAGCGACGGCCCCGCCGGGAAGGGAAGCACCTCGCTGACCCGCGGAGGCCACCTCGATTTCCGCGAGGTGGACCCGGCCTCGGTCGAATTGTCCGCCGACCAGATGCTCGGACCCCTGCGGGAGATCGACGATCTCCTGAGCAAGGTCAGCGAGCGGAGCGCCGCCGCGGGATCCGGCGGCGGGCCGCCGGATCCCGCCCTTCCCGCCGCGCGGACGAGATTGCGCCGGATGATCCGGCACATCGAGGAGATCGACTGGATGCTCCAGGTCACCGACGGGCACCTGCATCTGCGGCCCGAACCCTTCCGGGCGCACGAGGTTCTCGCCGCGATGACCGAAACCGCGAACCGGCTCTCCTCGGCGGACGGCCCGGGCCTCCGTCTCGATCCGGCGGAACCTCCTCCCGTCGAGCCGCTTCTCTCGGGGGACCGCCGCGTGTTCGAGAAGATCCTGACCCAGTTGCTCACGTCGGCCTTCCGCTCGTCGGGCAAGGGGGACATCCGGGTCGATTACCGGGCCGAACCGCTGGAGTCCCCGACGCATTCCGACGATTGGTATTTGTTCGCCGGGGAGGACGACGCCCGCAGCCAGGCCACGCGGATCACCATCCGGATCGCCTTCGACCGCCCGGGGGCGGAGGCCGAAGGCTCCGACCTGCCCGCGGTCATCGAAACCCTCGGCGCGCAGATCATGGATCCGAAGCTCGCCCGCAGGCTCGATTTCGTCCGCAAGGGAAGGGATTCGGATCTCTTCGGACTCACCCTCGCGCGGGAACTGGTCGGCAAGCTCGAGGGAGAGCTGGCCTTCCGCAGCGATCCCGAAGGGCGGAGCGAGTTTCTCCTGTTGCTTCAGTTCGACAACGCCTGAGGCGGCGGCCCCCGCCTCTTCGATTCGGTCTTGTCTTCACGGCGTTTTCACCAAAGCCTTCCGGGACTTTCCCGAAACCATGGAAACCACCGCAACTCCGCCTCCTTTTCCCTCACCGAGCCATTCCTACCCGTCCTACCTCCGCAACGCGGCGGTTCTCCTTCTCCTCATGGCGGGCTATCTGGTTTACGACCAATGGAAGTGGTGGTCCTCGCGCGAGGATTACAGCTTCGGCTTCATCGTCCCGTTGTTCGTCGGCTACGTGGTTTACGAGCGCTGGCCGAAGATCCGGGCCTTTCTGCTCCGCCGCGAGTGGGAGGGCGCCGAAGCGCCGGTCGTTCCCGTTTCCGAGGCCCCTCTCACCCGTTTTCTCACTTTCGGAGCCTGGGCCGTCGCTCTGTGCGGGCTCGGGCTGTTCTTTCTAGGCGGATTTCTTCAGGCCCTCGCCAACAATCCCCTCCTGCCCGGCGGGCAGGCGCTCGCCTTCGGCTTCGCCGCGACCGCTCTCTCCCTTTCTTTTCTCGCGGCCGGCTGGGCGCCGACTCCGCCGGGGACCATCGTTCCGGCCCGCCAGCGTTTCTTTTTCGCGGGTCTGTTCGTTTTCCCCGCTCTCATCTGGATCCTCTCCCTGCCGCTTCTCAACTTCGCGGAACAACGGGTCAGCCTTTTTCTTCTCAACCAGGTGACCGTCGTGGTTTTCAACTTGTTCGATATTCTCGGGATTCCCCTCGAGCAACGGGGCAACGTCCTGATCCTCGAAAAAGGCAGGGTCGGGGTGGAGGACGCCTGCTCCGGCATCCGCTCGCTGACCGCCTCCCTGTTCGCCGGATCGTTTCTCGCCGCGGTCTTCCTGGACCGCTGGTGGAAGAAGGTGTTGATGATCGCCTGCGCCATGATCCTGGCCTTCATCATGAATATTTTCCGGAGCATCTTCCTGACCGCGTGGGCGCACATGCACGGTTCGGACGCGATCGAGGGAACCGTCCACGACGCGACCGGGTACGCCGTTCTCGGATTCACCTGCGTCGGGCTGCTGCTTCTCCTGCCCCTTTTCAATTTCAGGCTCAACCTCGGCGCTTCCGACGAAGGGGATTCTGATCCGGCCGGAGACGACCGGAAAGCGGACGAGCGCCCGGAATGAAAATCCTGATGGCGACCCCCGAGGTGGCCCCCCTGGTCAAGGAGGGCGGTCTCGCCGACGTGGCCGGCGCCCTCCCGAAGGCGCTGGCCGACGCCGGACACGATGTGCGGATCGTCTGCCCCCGGCATGGAAGCCTCGAGGTCGGTTCCGATTGGCGGCGGCGACCCGAGATTCTCCACGTGCCGACCGGAGCCGGCACACACTACGCCGCCCTCTGGGAAACCCGGATTGGAAACCGCGCCCCCGTCCCCCTCTACTTCGTCGAATACGAGGAATACTTCGCAAGGGGCGAGATCTACCACGGCCCCTGGGGTCCGCACGGCGACAACGACCGGCGGTTCGCGTTCTTTTCCCGGTCCGTGTTCGAGTTGTGCCACACCATCGGCTGGGTGCCCGATGTGGTGCATTGCCACGACTGGACGACCGGCCTGGTCCCGCTTTTTCTGAACACCGTCTTCCGCGACGGTCCCTGGGCCGGGACGGCTTCCGTCTTCACCATCCACAACCTCGAGCACCAGGGTCATTTTTCGCGCGGTCTCCTCGGTTTCGCCGGCCTGCCCGATTCGGTCTTCCGGGAAGACGGAATCGAATCCTACGGCGGGTTGAACTGGATGAAGGGCGCGATCTATCACGCCAACAAAATCACTACCGTCAGTCCGACCTACGCCCGCGAAATCCGCTCTCCGAGCGGCGGATTCGGTCTCCACGAGGCCCTTCGGTTCAAAGGAGCCGATCTGGTCGGAATCCTCAACGGAATCGATCCCGACGAATGGGATCCGGGCGGCGACCCGGCCCTGCCCATGCCTTTCGGCCCGGACGATCCGGACGGAAAATCCGCGGCATCCCGCGCGCTCCGGGATGCGTTCGGCCTCGATCCCAGGCGCGAACTCCCGGTGTTCGGGGTGGTTTCCCGCCTCTATCACCAGAAAGGACTCGACCTGCTCGCCTCGGTTGTCGAACGCATCGCCGAATCGGGGAGGATGCAGCTTGTCGTTCTCGGTTCCGGAGAGCCGTGGGAGGAACATTGCTTCCGCGAGGCCGCCGCCCGGCATCCCGGCGCCATCGGAGCCCACATCGGGTTCAGCGAGCACCTCGCCCATCTGGTCATCGGCGGATCGGATTTCTTCCTCATGCCCAGCCGGTTCGAACCGTGCGGCCTCGGACAGCAGTACGCCATGCGCTACGGCACGATCCCGGTCGTCCGCCGCACGGGGGGGCTCGCCGATACGGTCACACCCCTGGGCGAGGACGGCGCGACCGGCCTGCTGTTCGACGACCCGCAACCGCACGCCCTCCTCGACGCGATTTTCGAAGCGGTTCTCCTATGGGAACACGCGCCGGAGGACATCCGGCGGCTCCGCCGCAACGGGATGACCCGCGACGCATCCTGGGACCGCTCGGCGGAGGAATACCTCAGGGTGTACGAATGGGCGGTTCAGGCCCGGCGGCATGCCTGAGCCGAAGAACGCTCTTTTTCATCGGAAAACATCCGCACCACAGCTCTTCCCGACCGTCATTCCGCCCCAATCGGCGCCCCGCATCGGCTTGGGCAAGGCCTTCTCCTTCCGCTCCGCGCGCTCCCGCTCCAGATACCGGGCGACGAACGCCGCCGAACCGAGCACCTTCCCCTCG
>JBKHCX010000194.1:0-4302 GCA_046541615.1 Puniceicoccaceae bacterium | reverse complement strand
CCGGGCACGGGGCGGCCGCCGACGGGCTGTCGGTGCTGGCGTGCGGGGGCCTGGAGGGCTACCGGCAGAGCCTCTTCGGCATCGCCGCCGCCCCGAGGGAGGGCAAGGGATCGGTCGATCCCGCCGCTGCCGCCCGGGTGATCGAACAGGAGCAGGGCAGGCTTCCGATGGCGGAGGTCCTGCGCTGCAGGTGCCGCCACCTGACCCAGGGCTACATCATCGGCTGCGCGGAGTTCGTGCGGGAGGTCTCCCGGCCGTTGCAGCCGCACCGGAAACGCCCGATCCGGCCCAAGCCGATGGACGGCCCCGGTTGGGACGGGCTGACCGTTTTCCCCGGGATGCATGGGTAGTCGGCGATTCCGGTGGATATGGTTTTGATCGCTGGCCACATTCTTGAAGGGCCCCGCCACCTCGATCGAGTCCCACCCTCCCGATTCAGCAAAAAACTCTCTCTCGGGACATCGATCAGGGTAGTCAACTCATTATTACCCGGTCGGTAATTGGACGAACGTGTGGTCAACTTTTTTTGACCCGGGCACAATTTCAGTTTTGCTGGGATGCAATTTTTACCCAGGGCCACATCATCGGCTGCGCGGAGTTCGTGCGGGAGGTCTCCCGGCCGTTGGAGGATCACCGGAAACGCCCGATCCGGCCCGAGCGGGTGGAGGGCCGGTTGGGACGAGGTGAGCCTCCCCCCGGGATGCCTCCTCGGTAGTTCGCGATTCCGGCGGAGACGGTTTGAATCGCTGGTCCCATTTTCGAACGCCCCCACCTCGATCCACCCGCACCCTCCTGATTCAGCAAAGCCTCTCGGGAGATCGATCCGGGTGGTCAAGCTATTATTACCCGGTCGCAGATTGCAGAAAGGTTTGAGTCAACTTTTAATTGTCCGGTCGAATAAGGAAAAATCCTCGCGTTTCGGGTCAGGCCCGCCGCCTCCCGAATTATGCAAAATGCATTGCTTTGTTTCAGCGGCCACTGTACTTTGCATGGTTGAAAACGCTGACTGGATCGGGTGGTGGCTTCGGATGACGGAACGGAAAACCCATTGGTGCCTTCTCCGCCGCCCGCCGCCAATTCGAACCGATACTTGGTATGTATTCTGCGACTCCGAAGGACATCCCTATGAATCTACTGATTGTTGACGATGAACGGAATGTGCTGATGACCACCGCCATGACGGTCGATACGGCCGGGCACAAGGCCTTCACCGCCCCCAACACCCGGCAGGCGGACCGGATTCTGGCCGAGGAGGACATCCATGCGATCCTCCTCGACCGCATGCTCGGCAAGGAGGACGGGCTCGAATACCTGGAGCGTCTCAATTCGGAGGGGAACCGGCGGCCGATCGTGATCTTCACCGCCTACGCCTCGATCGAATCCGTGGTCGAGGCCATGCGCAAAGGGGCCTTCACCTACATCCAGAAGCCCTTCGTCCCCGAACAGATCCGGAACATGCTGGGAGTCCTGGAAGACAAGGTGAAATCGATGCGGAAGATCGACCAGCTGGAGGAGGAGGTCACCCGGCAGGATCCCTCCCTTCTACTCGAATCGAAAGAGCCCACTCTCACGGAAGCCTACCGCGTCGCCCGGAAAGCGGCCAAGTCGGACGCGAGCATTCTCCTGCTGGGTCCGAGCGGCACCGGCAAGTCGGTCCTCGCCCGCCGCATCCACGAGGCGAGCGACCGCCGGGAGTATCCCTTCGTGGAGATCAGCTGCCCCAGCCTCTCGAAGGAATTGCTCGAGTCCGAGCTTTTCGGCCACGCCAAAGGCGCGTTCACCGGAGCGGTGAAGGAGACCTGGGGGAAGGTCCATGCGGCGGATCACGGCACGGTTTTTCTCGACGAGATCGGGGAACTGCCGCTGGAGATCCAGCCGAAGCTCCTGCGCCTGGTCCAGGAGTGGGAGTACGAACGCGTCGGCGAAACCCGCCCCCGGAAGGCGAACGTGCGCATGATCACGGCCACCAACCGCGATCTGGAGAAAGAGGTCGAAGCGGGACGCTTTCGCGAGGATCTCTACTACCGGCTGAAGGTCATTTCGATTGAGCTGCCCTCCCTCGTCCGGCGGCAGGCGGACCTGCGGGAGCTGGCGGAAAACTTCCTGGCCTTCTACACGCGGAAGATGAAGCGGCCCGATCTCCGGTTCGACCGGGACGCCCTCCAAGCCATCCAGTCCTACGACTGGCCCGGCAACCTGCGGGAGATGCGGAACCTGATCGAGCGCGCGGTCATTCTGGCCGAGGGCGACCGGATCACCGCCGCCGATCTTTCCCTCAAGGCCGAACCCTCGTCCAGCGAAGTGGCTCTCGGCCAGGCGGTGCCGCTCAGCCGGATCGAGGAGGCCCACATCCGCCGCGTGCTCGAGCAGTCCGACGGCTACAGCCACGCCGCCCGCATCCTCGGGATCGACACCGCCACCCTCTACCGCAAGCGAAAGGCCTTCGGACTCCTTTGAGTGCTTATGCGTTCGGACCCACCACCAGGAAAACCGGAATCCGCGCTTCCGGAGACTCCCGCCCCGCTCACCGCGACCGCAAAGGTGGTGCAAGCGCTCCTGCGGCCCGGTGCGGGCGAAGACTCGCACTACAGCGCCGCGTTCTCGAACCTGTTCGCGCATGCTCCCGACCCGGTCCTGCTGTTCAGCCCGTCGGGAGAGATGGTCGCGAAGAACGACCGGGCGTCGGTTTTCTGGAACGGCGGCGCGGACTTTCTTCCGGCATCGGTGCTCGACGAAGTGATCCGCGTCGGCCGGGACGGGAAGTGCGTCCAGTGCTCGAAGAAAAGCCAGATCATTGAGATCCCGAGCACCCGGGGCCGCCGCTTCTTCCTGCCCACGGTCTTCCCCTTGTTTTCCGAAGCGCCGGAGGAAGATCCGCGGAAAAACCTGGTTGTGTGCATCCTGAAGGACGAAACCGACTGGGCGCGCTCGGAGATCATCCGCAACAATCTGCTTTCGAGCATCCACCACGAACTCAACACCCCGCTGACCAGCGCGCGGGTCGGCCTCTACCTGCTGGCCGAGCAACAGATCGGCTTATTGAACGAGGTCCAGGCGGAGTTGGTGGACCGGGCGAAGGAGGATTTGGACCGGGAGATCGCCACCATTCAGAACGTCCTCGCGCTCATGCGCTCCGACAGCATCGTCTCGACCAGGAAGGGGGGCGGCCCGGCCGATCTGCACGAGGTGCTCGAGGAGGTGATGCTCGAACTGCAGGAACTGACGCAGTCGCTGCGCCTGACCATCAACCGTTTCTACAGCGAGGCCTCACCCATGATCGGCATGGAGCGGGAAACCGTCCGCCTGATCACGAAGCAGATCTTCTCGTGTGTGATCAAACACGTGGAGAAAGGCGCCGTAGTGGACGTGGTAACCATCAACGAGGAGGAGGACTGCTTTCTCAAGCTGATCAGTTCGGATCCGGCCCTGGTGGACGCCCTGCCCGACAATCTGTTTTCCCTGCCGATCGAGAGCGAGGACATGCGCGGCGTGAAGTGCGTCGATCTCGGATTGCGGGTGGCCCGCGAGATCGTCCGCGAGCACGGGGGGGATGTCAGCGCGACCCGGAACCCGGAAGCCGCCCTCCTGACGCTTCGCTTCCCCTGCGCGCCGGAGCCGCGGGACCGGCGCCGGGAGGCGGGGTGAATCCGGATGGAACCCCCGACGGCCCGCGCGCAAGCACGCGGCCCCACACGAATTGACGGATCCGAAACCGCGATCCGGATAATGTAGGGCCTCGCGCTTGCGCGATGGCCGCGTTGCGGCCGGATATCGCATCCAATCCGACTTGCGATAAAACTTGCCAACGGTCGCGGGACCATTCATACTCCTTCTTCTTGTCGGGTATGAATGCCACCGATCCTCAAACGCCTCCCTGCGTGGACGTTCTTCTGGTCGATGATTCCTCGAATCTTCGACGGACGATGCAATTGTGGATCGAGACCCGGGGCTACTCGACCGCCACGGCCCGTTCCGCGGCCGAGGCGGAGAGACTCGCCGAGGCCACGCTCCCGAGGGTCGTGCTCGCCGACCTCTGCCTGCCGGACCGGTCGGGCTACACCCTGCTCGAATCCCTTCGAAAAACCGAGCCGCTGCGGCAGAGTTTCTTCATCGCCTTCTCCGGGAGCAAAGGCGAAGGAGAGAAGGAGCGCGCCCTTGAAGCGGGCTTCGACCATTTCATCGCGAAGCCGCCCGATTTCGAGGAGCTTTCCCAAGTGTTGCAAACCTTCCTCCGCCCGCGGTCCCAGGATCAATCCGGCGCGGAACCGGTCGCGACGTAGGGCCGGTTCGCGGCCATCGCGC
>JBKHCX010000193.1:0-4407 GCA_046541615.1 Puniceicoccaceae bacterium | reverse complement strand
CCCGGCGTAGCCGCTGAGATCGATTTCGACCGATTCAAAGCCTCCGCCCGGGCTATCCGTACCCGGGCGGCTCCAAACGGTGTCGCTGAAGACGCCGCCGCCATCGGTTGAAACCTGGACCTTGGCGATCTGGTCGGCGGTCAGCAGTCCGAACTTGCTTGCAAACGCGAGCTTGGTTTCCCCGCCAACCTGAATGCCGGGATTGATGGCGACCGAGGTGTCGGCGAAACCAGGATTAGTCAGGTGAAAGCCGTGGTCGCCCGCGAAAACAACCGTTTCCTGGATGAGGTCCGCCTGGCCGTTGGCATCGTCCAGGGTGATGTTGTCCATGCCCTCTTCGGCTCCTTCGAAGAAGTCCGAAACGGTTTCTCCGTCCGACAGGGCAGAGGCTCCCGTCCCGTCGGGAAAGAGCATGGGGCCGGATGGCGCCGGTGCTTCGGGCAGGGGCTCCTCCCGGGACGGTGACTCCGCTTCCCAGTGAACGATTACCGGTGGTGGCGCCGCCATCTCCTCTGCCGCGAGGTCGGGGGCGACTCCGAAAACCCCGGCCAGGGCGAGGGCGACAACGGATTGTGCCCCCGGATTGTCGGGATCGCGAGTCATGGGTGGGAGTCTCTTGCCCGAAGCCGGTGATGTAAACCCGTTTTTTCAAAAAGGATGGTGCCCGTCGAGATCCGGCGCCGGATCACGCCCGGCGGTTGGCCGGTCGCCGCAATGATCGCCTTGCGGGGACCGGCGGCGAACGGTTGATCGTTTCCGCCTGAATTTTCCGCAATCACGAAACTTCCGGCCATTTCGGCGAATACTCTTTCTTCGTTCCATGGTAGTGTTACCCATCATGAAACGAAAAGGATCCTCCGCAATCATCCCGGGGGGAACACAGCCGGACCGGGATCCATCGGAACTCCGCCGCCGCCTCCGCGGGCCTTCCCGCCCTTTCCAACCCATAAAAAGACGATGAGCCACCCACCCGCCCTTTCCCGGCCCGACGCCGCGATACACGTCCCCGACGCGTGTCCCATTCCGGAAGCCCTCGCCCGCACGACCTGTCTGGGTGTCGGCGCCCACCCCGACGACCTGGAGTTCATGGCCCTCCATGGCATCCTCGCCTGTTTCCAGAGTGCCGACGCCTGGTTCGGTGGCGTGACCTGCACGGACGGGGCCGGAAGCGCCCGGACGGGTCCGTATCAGGAATTCACCGACGGGCAGATGATCCAGATCCGCGCCGAAGAGCAGCGGGCCGCCGCCCGGATCGGCCGCTACGGATTTATCGCCCAACTGGGCCACCCGGGCAGGGCCGCGAAACAGGCGGCCCTGCGGGCGCCCTTGATCGACGACATCGAAGGCCTCCTGCGGGCGACCCGCCCGGAGGTGCTCTACACGCATCACGGCATGGACAAGCACACCGCCCACATCGGTGTTTTTCTGGCCGTGCTCGAAGCCGCGCGCCGCCTCGCACCGGCGGAGCGTCCGGGCCGCGTGCTCGGGTGCGAGGTCTGGCGGAGCCTCGACTGGATCCCGGACGACGAAAAGGTCGTTCTCGACCTGACCCCCCATCCCAACCTGGCCGCATCGCTCAACGGTGTCTTCGACTCGCAGATCACGGGCGGCAAGCGCTACGACCTGGCCGTCGAAGGCCGCCGCCGGGCCAACGCCACCTTCGGCGATCCGCGGGCGGTCGATTCCGTGGAACGGGCGGCCTACGCGGTGGACCTCACCCCGCTTTTCAACGACGAACGGATGCGCCCGGAAAGTTTCTTCGGGGGCTTCGTGGAACGCCTCGGCGCGGAGATCCGCCGGGATCTGAAGCGCTGCCGGTAGTTCACGGCGCGAAAACGACCGATCGACCGGTCAATCGATGATCACCCGCGCCCCGCGCCGGTAGGTGGCGTAGCTGTAGAACCAGTCGATCAAGACGGCGATTTTGTTGCGGAAGCCAACGAGAAAGACCAGGTGGATCAGCAACCAGGCGAGCCAGGCGGGCAGGCCGGACATCCTGAGGCGCCCGATCTCGGCGATCGCTTTGGAACGCCCGATCGTCGCCATGCTTCCCTTGTCCCGGTAAACGAAGGGTGGGCGCTTCTCCGGCGGGCGGGCGGAACCGGGTCCGGCTTCCTCGCGGACGATTCCCGCCACATGCCTGGCCATCTGCATCGCCGCGGGCGAGACTCCGGGCACGGGTTTGCCCTTGGCATCGACGAGGTGGGCCATGTCGCCGATGGCGAAAGCCTCGGGATGCCCCGGGATCGAGCAGTCGGGAAGCACCTTGATCCGCCCCGGACGGTCCAGCGGGACACCGAGCGAGCGCGTCAGCGGGACGGCTTCGACTCCCGCGCCCCAGACGATCGCCCCGGCCCGGAGGGTTTCGCCACCCACGTCCAGCTCGCCGGCCCGCACGTCGCTGACAAAGTTCCCGCACCGCACCTCCACCCCCAGGCTCTCGACCTGCCGCCGGGCCTTCCCGGAGAGGGAGGGGTGGTAGTTCCCCAGCAGCCGGTCGCTCCCTTCGATCAAAACCACCCGGATCGTTCCCGGGTCAATGCTCCGGAAGTCCCGGCGCAGGACATGCCGGCCGAGTTCGGCCAGGGCCCCGGCCATCTCGACTCCGGTCGGCCCTCCACCGACAACCAGAAAGGTCATCAAACGGGAGCGTTCCTCCGGGTCCGTCTCGATCTCGGCCCGTTCCAGGCAGCGCAGGACATGGCCCCGCAGGCCTATGGCATCCCTCAGGGTCTTGAGGCCGTGCACATGCTCCTCCCAGTGGTCGTTGCCGAAAAAGCTCGTGCGGGTTCCCAGGCCCAGAACCAGATAGTCGTAGCCGTAGGTGCGGTGCTTCCCCTTCGCCTGGCGGTCCCCGAGCGAGATCCGCTCGATCTCATCGAAGTAGGTCGCCACATCCGTACGCTTGTGGAAGATACCCCTGAGCGGCTCGGCGATCTGCGGCGCCGAGAGGCCGCTGGTCGCCACCTGGTAGAGGAGTGGCTGGAAGAGGTGGTGGTTCTGCCGGTCAACCAGTTGGATTCGGAAGTCCGGATGGCGGAGGCTCTTGCAGAATTCCAGCCCCGCGAAACCGCCCCCGAGAACAAGAATCGTTTTCTTCTCAGCCATGTGCCCGAGAGAAACAGGGACGGCCCGGGTTGCAAACGCCGGCGGGGAATGTCTTCCACGATCGAGCCTCGACCGGCCACAGAAAACCGGTTTCCGGAACGGATCCGTGGAAACGATCCAACTCTGTAGCCGGAGTCGGCGACCCCGGAAGGTCGTCCGACAAGCTGGATTTTTGGATTTTGCGTTTGACCCCTGCGGGTTTCCTCCCCTGCGGGTTTCCCCGAAGTCCGCCCGGCTCTCGACATTTCTCCCCGAAACGTCATGCTCAGCCGTATGAAATCGGGAACAAGAGGTCCATACGGTATCACGCCCCCCGCCGCTTCACGATCCTCTGGTGCGGAAGTTCCCCCGAACCTGCGAGACGATCTCCGGCCTTTGGCCAGGCGGTATATCTGGTGGCAGCCAACGGAAACGAGCTTGGCGGACTATTTTCGCCTCCTCGCCCATGTCATGAATCTGGCTACCTGGGAGGATCAGCAATGGCTGGAGAACCACGTTCCGCGTTCGCATCTGCTCACCGCCCTTGAATCGGCCCCCGCCGGGGTTTTCAACCGCCGCTCCTGGAACTACTGGCATGTGCGTTTGCAGGTGCCGCCGAGCCCGTTTCCGATCAAACGAATTCCGGAATGAAGACAGTCAATCCGAAAACAGGGATTCTACCCGAAGCGCAGCAATGGCTTTGGCCGAAGCTGTCGTCCATCGGTCGGAATTTTGTCCTCTACGGGGGCACCGCCGTCGCTTTGCGCTACGGCCATCGGCAGTCGGTCGATTTCGATTTTTTCACTCACCGGCCCTTCGATCCCGATGAACTTAAATCGAATCTCGATTGGCTGGGGGATTCCCAAACCCTGCAGGTCGCAGCCAACACCCTTGCCGCACTGGTTCAAACTCCCCCGGGGGAGGTGAAATGTTCGTTTTTCGGCGGTCTCTCTTTTGGTCGGATCGCCTCCCCCTCCGTCTGCGTCGGAACAACCGTACAGATCGCCTCGCCCTTGGATTTGAGCGTCCAGAAACTCAAGGTCATCCAAGTCCGAAGCGAATCCAAGGATTACCATGACCTCGATTGTCTCTTTCGAAATGGTGTGAGCCTGGAGGAATCCGTCGGCGCGGCACTCGCGTTGTATCCGGACTTTCCCACGGCGGTCGCCCTGCGCGCGTTGTGCTACTTCGACGACGGCGATGTCGCCACGATTCCGGAAGCAATGAAACAACGGCTGCGCACCCTCGCCGCGGAATTTTCCGGCGAACGGCCAATGAGGCGCGAGTCCCTCCTCCTCGGCAACTGAGAGGGAGGTTCGG
>JBKHCX010000192.1:0-4414 GCA_046541615.1 Puniceicoccaceae bacterium | reverse complement strand
GTAGAAGCGGCATCCTGCCGCTTTCACTCTCGATTCAATACCTTGAAGTTAATACGATCCCCCCTGAACCCGTTACCGGGATCCTTTGATATGACCGATTCCTCCCCCTTCGATCCCGCGGCCGACTCCGCCGCCGCCGCCGCATGGCTGGCGGCCCGGGGCGTCCCCGCGGACTCCCTCGCGCGGCTCCGGCAGATCAGGGAGTGGCGGCTCCTCTCCGGCCCGGAGGCGGCCGACTGGGTGCGCGAGGTGGACGACTCCCCCTACGGCTGGCCGGAGTGGGTCGATGCGGTCCTGGTCCTGGCCGACCTCCTCGTCCGGGACGGCCGGCGGCCGGCGCCGTTCACCGCCGTGGTCGGCTACGTCGGCTGCGCCGCCGCCGGAGAGCGCGCGACGCCGGTGCTCGCCCCCCTGCCGGAGCTGGTAGCCGAGGCCTACCGGGAGTTCGGCTTCGCCGGACCCGGGGAAGATCCCCGCGCATGACTTTTCCATTGCCGGCGCAGCCAGCTATGCGCCCACGCGGAGCAGCGGAGGAGGGTGGGCGGCCGCCGCCGGGTCCAACCGGAACGAATCTCTACGACACCGCGGAGGGAGGGGTCGCGTCCGGGGTGGCGAGCAGGCCGCGCTCGATGGCATTGTGGACCGCCTCGTTTCGGCTCGAAGCCTCGAGTTTGATGAACAGGTGCGAGATGTGGGTCTTCACCGTCGTCACCTTCATCTCAAGCAGGCTCGCGATCTCCTCGTTCGACCGGCCCTGGTACACGTGTTCCAGCACCTCGCGCTCCCGCGCGGAGAGATCGACGAAACGGTCGCGCCGGAAAAACTGCTCGTCGGTGGCTTGAATGGTCTTGCGCCCGGAGGCTGCGTTGCGCACGGCCCGCTCGAGGTGCCCGAGTGGATCGGACTTGCGGATCCAGGCCATCGCCCCCGCACCGAAGGCGTCCCGGACGTTCTCTTCCAGGTAGAACCCCGAATAGATCACCACCCTCGGCGTCGAGTCATTCGGGATCCAGTCGAGAATCTGTTTGTCGTTGATCTTGAAGTCGGCGACCAGCACGTTGACGGGCTCCTCCCGCGATTTCCGGTCCAGTTCCTCCAGCCCGCATACGGTCCAACGGACATCGATTCCCTCCCTCTCCTTGAAAAAGACAGACAACCCGAAGACGGCGGCCGGATGATCGTCGATAATCCCGACCAGGATCTTTGCTGGTTTCGCCATACGGATCGCTTTCAACGGTCAGATGCTACACCGCGGATGCGTTCCGCGTCGATCCAAAAGATTCCCCTCCCGCACGGGCGCCCACACCCTCCGTGGCGCCCCGCGGCTGTCGGTTGCTGCCATTTGGTGGATTCCGCGCGTTGGCGGCGGCGGTTCAGGAGGAACGTTCGGGGTTGTCGGATATCGTTGCAGGATTCGCCGACCGCGGGACGGACGCCCGCTCAGATCCCGGCCCGGTGGCAAGGCCGCTGCGTTCCTTTTCCTGCGGGCTCTTCACCCCGGCGGTGAGGACGTAGCGCATCGCTTCCTCGAATGACCAGTCCAACTCAACCACCCGGTCCTCCGGCACAACCAGAGTGAACCCGCCGACCTGATAGCTCATCGGAAACAAGCAGGATGAGGACATATACCGTAACCAGCAGTGGCAGGAGTCTCCCCACTCCATTCCACGCCGCCAGCCCCATGCCCGGAAACAAGCGATTGGTCCCGTTCGATTTCATGTGAGAAGCCTCTCGTACAGCGGAAGCGGGGGAAGCCTTTCCCCATCGTCCGAAAGTAGGAGGCTTTGCTTTTTGATAAAATCCAACCCCGGGGCTACGGTTCGATCCATACTTTCAATTCCGCATCCACACGAAACCACCATAACCGGGAAAACACCATGAACAAAGCCACTCAGAAATCATCCAACCTCGCCGAAAGCCGCGAGCAACTCGTCGAGGACTTGCAACGTCTCATCGGCGATGCCCAGGCGCTGGCCAAGGAGGCCAAGACCGCTTCCGGCCAGGCCATCGAAGAAAAAGTCCAGGCCGCCCGTGACGCCTTGCGCGACGGAGTGGACAACTTGAAACGGCACGGCGAGGTCGTGCGCGAGAAGGCCATCGAGCAATCCAAGGGGGTCGATGAACTTGTCCGCGAGAACCCGTGGAAATCCATTGGCATCGCCGCGCTCGGCGGATTCGTGGTCAGCCTCCTTCTCCGCAAGCATTGATCCGTCCCGTCCGGGAACGGAACAACCCGCCCGCAGCCAGTCCCATGAGCCAGAAGCTACTACAGAGCCTCGGCCGCGTCGCCGGACTCCGGTGGCAGATTTTCGTCGAAGAACAGCGCCTTGAGAAAATGCGGCTCATCCGGGCGGCGTGGGCGGTCGCCCTCGGATTCGCATGCCTGCAGATCTTTCTCGCGACTCTTCTTTGCCTGGTCATGGTATTGGCCGAGGGCGAGGTCCGCATCTGGTCGCTCGTAATCCTCGGAAGTGCGGCCCTGCTGGGGGCGGCGACCGGGATACTGGTTTTCCTCAAGGCGGCCAAGTCGCGGGAGCCCCCGTTCAAAACAACCGCCGCCGAGTTTAAAAAGGATCAGGAATGTCTGGAATCCGTTCTCAAAAGCTGAAGATCCGGCGACTCGTCGAGGAGTCGGATTTCGCCCGCATCGAAAGCGCGGTTCGCGCTGAACCGCTGGTCGCCCGGGCGAAGGGGGCCGCGGGCACGGTCGCCCTATCCAAAAGCGTGTTTGGACGCATGAAGCACTCGATCGCTGCCCACCCCACTCGTCCATACAAGGCGATGGCCGTCTCGTTCGGCGTCTCCCTGCTCCTGCCCTTTCTCCTGGGACGCGCCCGCAAGACACTCTCCCACAACAACAACAAATAAACCTAGACAAATGAAAATGAAATACTCGAAACTCACCCTCTCCGCTCTGATTGCCGCCCTCTTCGTGGGCTGCACCGAGCAAAGCCAGGATCAAGCTGAAGACGCCTACAACGATACGGCCGATGCCGCGGCGGAACAGGGGGAACAGGCCGGTGACGCGATAGCGGACGCCTGGGATAACGTCGCCGACTTCACCGCCGATAAGAGCGAGGAGTTCGTTGACTCGCTGCAAGAAGGCTATTCCAAGCTCGAAGAGGAGGCCGGGGATCTCGAAAACGAGTCGGATGATATCTCCGATGAGACCATCGACAAGTTCGACAAGGCCGGAGAGGCCTTCGAAGAGCAGCTCGAGAAGGCGGACGACGCCGGCGAAGACGCCTGGGACTCCACCAAGGATGGCGTCAGGGATGCCTGGGACAACCTGATCGACGCTTTCGACGAAATGAAAGAGGAAGCCGGCTGAGTCCGGAGCCCGACAGGCTTCGACTACGATCAGTAACAATAAGGAATGCTATGAATGCCGACACACTGAAAGGAAAATGGAAACAGATGTCGGGCAGCGCCAAAGAGAAATGGGGCAAGCTGACCGACGATGAACTGCTGCGGATCGACGGTGAAAAAGACCGCCTGATCGGCGCCGTTCAGGAAAAATACGGCCTCGCCCGCGATGATGCGGAGAAACAGGTCGACGACTGGTTCAGTAAACACGATACGAACTAATCCCCCCTGATCATTCGCGATCACACAGACGAGGCATCCGCGGCGCGGATGCCTCGTTTTTCGTATCCGGATCGTACGGTCAATCCGGGCCTGCCGAGCGACGGGCCGGAGCGCATCCAGGCGGGCCTTTCCTTTTCCCTCCGGCAGGCCGACGACGAGGGCCACACCGCTCTGCCCCCGCGGCGACCTGGTCTCGAAGCATCGATTCAGGGCGGATCGCGGTTTTCGTTGACCGGTTCCATTATTCACCCTTGCAAAGGTCCGATGATCTTCGACCAGAAAGACTCCGCCGCGCCTTCCTGGGACAAGGTGGCGGTGTTGATCCGGGACGGTGGAACCCCCATTCGCGCGGCTAGCTCGGATCGATGGATGCCTTCGCGTTTCATGAACTGGAGGAGTTCCTCGACCACGCTGAGTTTTCGTCGTTCGACCTGAGACTCGATGGTCTCCAAAGACTTGGCAAAGGCTTCTGCCAACGGGTCGCGTTCTTTGACGATTCGGATATTCATGGCTTTTCGTTGATGGTGAATCTGGCGTTTGGATTGGATTTGGCCGCAAGGTAATCGCGCCGGATCGCTTTGGCGCGGTTGATGTCGGTTTGTTGTTGTTTCTTGTTGTTTTTCTTGCCGCCGTTCGTGCAAAGAATCAGTCGATGTTCTTCACCGAGCTTATCGTAAAAGGCGTAGAGGCGCAGTCCCGGACGTTTGAATTCATGGATCCCGTCTCCCAGATAATTAAAAATTTGATCATTCTCATAATGGTGAAAGTTGATGGAGTCGAAAAGCCGCAGGCTGCCGCGGCGGTCTGTTCTCTTTCGGCGGGTCAG
>JBKHCX010000191.1:0-4495 GCA_046541615.1 Puniceicoccaceae bacterium | reverse complement strand
AGGGGGCGGTTGGGTTTTCTGTATTCGTCGCAGACGCCCTGCTTGTAATCCCAGCCGGAGGTGGCGTCGGGGTGTTCCTTGAGGTGCCACTTGCCAATCCAGGCAGTCTGGTAGCCGGCGGCCTGCAGCGCGTGGGCGATGGTGCCCTGCCGCAGTTCCTGACCGTTGTCGTGGACGCCGGTCACGTCTGCATTGAGGCCGGTCAAAAAGGCTGCCCGGCTAGGCGTGCACAGGGGCGTCGTGCAATAGACGGTCTCGAAGCGGGTGGCCTCGGCGGCGAAAGCGTCCCAGTTGGGCGTGTCGAAGTAGGGATCGACGCAGCCGACCGCCTGATAGTGCTGCTGGTCGGCGATGACGAAGAGGAGGTTGGGTCGTTGTTGGGTCATGAGAAAATTTACCAGGTAAAGGTGTGGGTTGCGGTTTGGGCGGGTTGGCCGGGGAGTGAGACGGAGGCCGTCATGCCGGGCGGCAGGCGCAGGCTGCCGGTTGTGGAGGCATTTTCGCGTTTCGACCACTCCACCGAGACGGGACCGAGCGGCGTGTCCACGGCGCCTTTGGCGGCGGGGGCCGCGAAGGTGGGTTCGAAGCGGATGGAGGACCATCCGGGGGCGGTTTGCCGGATGCCGAGGAGAATGCGGGTGAGGAACTGGATGGGGTGGGCGGACCAGGCGTGGCAGAGGCTGGCGACGCCGGGTTTGGCGTCCCAGGTTTCCTCGGTGGTGACCAGGCCGCGGTCGAGCATGTCGCCCCACCAGCGGTGGATACAGTCGAGCACTTCGGCCCGGTGGCCGAGCCGGTCGAGGGCGGCAAAGGCGTAGTGAAGGTAGTAGGCGGTCGGCGCGTGCGGATCGGCCTGGCTGGAGGCGTTCTCATACAGCTCGATGGGTCTGGGGCGCGGCCCCGCGAGGTAGGGGAGCAGGTCTTCCCGCGTCCAGGCTTCGTGTCGGTCCGGGCGGAATCCGGAATAGAGGCAGTAGATGAGATTGTGGAGCCCCTGTCGGGGAACAGGCTTGCCCGCGTAATCGACGCCTTCGAGCGGTTCGTCTTTTTCGTGATCCCAGAGGCGATCCCGAATCCGCCCGGCCAGCGCCTCCGCGCGCTGTTCCAGCTCGGCGGCCTCGGCGGCGCGCCCGAGCAGGCGGGCCAGTTCCGCCCCATTTTTCAAGGTCGTCAGATATTGCAGATTGTAGAGGGTGGGCGCCCCGTCCTTGAACAGTTCCGACCAGTCGAGGTGCAGCCAGTAACGCTTGTCCTGGTAAAGCAGGCCGTCGCCCTCCGATTGCCCGAAGAAATACCCGAAGGTCTCCATGATCTCGGCCCAGTAGCGCTCGGCGAGAAGGGGCGTGCCGGAGAATTGATAGTGCGACCAGAGGGTGCGGATATAGGCCAGGCTGAAATCGGGCAGGACGCATTCATGCGATTTGGTGGGGCAGAGGCCGTAGGTGAGGCCGTTGGGCAGGCGTTGCCCGGCCATCAGGCGCAGGCCGCGGGTCAGCAGCCGGTCGTCGGCGGCGAGGAGGGTGGAGTTGGCGAAGTGGACTTCGATATCCCCCCACCACATCGCCTGCTCCCGGCTCGGGCAATCGGTGTAAACATCGCTGGCGCAGAGCTGCTGGGTGTGGCGACAGAGGCCGAAAATCTCCGCGAAGCGCGTGTCGGGGGCTTCGAGGCATCCCTTCATCTCAAAGGGATACTCGCGGTGTCGCAGGCGCACCCGCAGCCGCAGATTTTCCACTCCGCCGCGAACCGCGACGCCGAGATAACGCCCGCCCAGCGGCCAGAAGCTCTCGAAGGTCTGCGCGCCCTCGCGGCAAACGTAGCGGTGGGCGAGCGCCATATTGCAGCCCACGGCCTCGCGGATGACCGGGCGGCCGTCCTCGGTCCCCTCGGCCACCACGCAGTCGATGGTTTCTCCGCCGGTGGCACCCTCGATTTCGAGGAGGGTGGTGGCGAAGAACTCGCGCCCGAGGTCGAAGACGAAAAACCGGACGTCGTTACCGGCCTGTGCCGGGATCGAGATGTCCTCCAGATCGCCTTCGGCGGGACGGCAGGATCCGCCTTCGCTGTCCTCGCGAAAGGCCCGGGCGATGTTGCGGTCCCGCTCGAACTCCCGCGTCAACGCCTTGTCGCCCGTCCCGACGAGGCGCCGGGGCGTGAGGATTTCCGTGCGCAGCAGGGGCACATCGCGTTCGCGGGGCCGATGCCAGGGCGGCGATCCGGCCGGGCGGGCGCCGAAGAAGCTGCAGGGCGGCCAGTGGCTGTCATCGTAGTCCGCGCCCGTCCAGTCCCCGTCGCCGAGGGCCGCATCCACGATTTCCTGCCACCCGAGCTGGATCGAAAGCCTTTCCCCATGGCGCAGGTTCTCCGGCGCGACCCGCCGCGCCCAGGACGCGTCGGTGTCCAGCCGCACCCCGCAGGTCTCGCCCTCCAGCAAAAAGCCGGCATACCCCGCGTGAATATACTGGTGGGTGCCGATGCCCGGATTGTGCGCGAGGGCGGCGATGACGTTGCGCCCCGGTTTCAGGAAGGGGGCGATGTCGATCGCGTCATAAAACCATTCTTCGACAAACCCGCGGCACGGCCCATCGGCCACCCATTGGCCGTTCACGAACAGGCGGTAGGCCTGGTCGGCGGTCACTTTGACCGGGCAGGCGGCGGCGGGCACCTCCGGCAGATCGAAGACCTTGCGGAACTGCGCCCAGGCATTGATCAGATCGCCGCCCGGATAGTCCGGCCACAGCCAGCAGGCGCGGAGTTGAAGGGGCGGATCGGTGGGGAGCGGGTGTGGGAGGGTCATCTTATTCGATTTCGCAGGTATCGGTCTTGAGGTGGAAAGGCATTTAAGCTCAGGCGCGCATTCTCTGGACGACGGCGCTGACGGTTTGATCAATGGACTCAGCGAGATCCTTATCCAAAGGATTTCGGGAATGGCAGGATCGTGCGGTCAGGTCATTGCCGTATCCACAAGTTTCCAGGATACAGGCGATGCGGCCGCGCATGTCTTCGATACCGGATTTGCCGGACGGACCAAGCGGCTGGCGGGATTCGCCCATCGCAAAGCCCCGCAAACCGGCACCCACGCGAAAGCCGTCGGGGAAATTGCCCGTTGAGAGCATCGCTTCGATGAGTTCGAGCAGCTTGAACTGGATCGCTCTACAGGTGTTCCAATCTCCTTGTAAAAAGGCGCGATAGAGCTTGACCAGTGCTTCGGGGACAACCCCCGAGGAGGCGAGCGTGCCTCCGTCCGCGCCCATCATCAGCGCCGGAAAGAGGATTTCCTCGCAACCGATGAAGCAGGTGAAGTCCTGCCGGATAGCCTTCGTGCGGTTCAGAGTGCTGAGAAAGCGCGGCATATCGCGCGAGCTATCCTTGATTCCAATGATCCGGGCATAGTCGCCCGCGAGTCGCTCGATGCAGGAGATGGGGATTTCGTTGGCAAATTGGGGTATGTTGTAAAGCAGGATGTCAATCGGGCAGTTCCGTGCCAGTTCCCGAAAGTAGTATTCGACGCTCTCGGCGGAGACTTTGTAGTAGTAAGGGCCGGTGACGGAGATGGCCACGCAGCCGAGTTCCGCATAGCGGGAAGCCGCCTGGAGCGTCAACTGGAGGTTGCCTTCGGCGGCTCCGGCGAGCACCGGAACCCGCCCGGCGGCTTCGTCGGCGACGATCTCGACCACGCGCATGCGTTCTTCGAAATCGAGGTGGATAAACTGGCCCGTGCTTCCATTGGGGTAGAGTCCGTCGATGCCCTGGTCGATCAGCCAGGAAACGATTTTGCGCAATTCGGATTCGTTGATCCGTCCGCTTTCATCAAACGGCACAAGATTGGGGCAGTAAACCCCGGAGACAGGATGTGGAAAACTCATCGTGTGAATCCTATCATTGGTTTTCGCCTGGCGTGCAACGATCGTCAAGCTCCGGAAGGGTATTCATGAGACTACAATAAACGGAAGCACCTCGGCGAACAGGGCATCGGCCTCGGCCCAAGCTTCTTTCTCGATCAAGTTCCAGATCCTGGTAAACCTGCTGATCAGGGACATGCCCGGCACAACTCCGGCGACACCGGCCCGCGCCAGCTCGAGGAGAAAAATCCCGCCCCAGCCGGTAAGGACTTCGACGTGACCGCCCGTGCTCTCCCGGATCCCGCGAATGAGCGGGCTGATGCCGCCTGTTTCCAGTTTGAGAAAGCGAAAAGTTGATCCACACGAAAGCACCCTCCGCTCCCAGGCGGATGGCGATGGCTTTGCCGATGCCCGAGGAGGCACCCGTCACGAGGGCTGACTTTCCGGCTAGAGGTCCAGAAGATAAGTTCATCGGGGATTTTGTGTTTCATTGCCTGGATTCAGTGGGTCGTCGTCAGCCGGAGGCCGGGAAGCAGCCTGGACTTTGTTCGGGCGAACAAACGCCCACTCGCCAAGGAAGTTTTAACATTGGGAAGAGCATACTTCATTTGACCGCTGAAAAGAATGTCGTGATTGATAAAAAACATGTCTTA
>JBKHCX010000190.1:0-4514 GCA_046541615.1 Puniceicoccaceae bacterium | reverse complement strand
TCCACCAGCACGCTCCTGAACCGCTCCGACCAGACCGGCCCGAACCGCTCCCGCGACTTGTTGAACCAGACCGCGAAGCGCTGCTTGATCGTCTTCATCATCCACGACACGTCGTGCATGCGCCTGAGCAGCTCCTCCCGCAGCTCCTGCCCACGGATGTCGTTATCCGCGAGAGCCTTGGCCAGGTCCTCCGCCGAAAGCGGCTGCCAGGGCGTGCTTTCGGGATAGAGCACGGCGAACCGCCGGACGATCTCCCCGTCGGACACCACCCGCTCGGGCGGCACCTCCGCCAGGACATGGAAATGGTTGTCCATCACCGCGTAGGTCACCACCCGCACCCCGGAAAACTCGGCCACCTGCCAGATCAGCTTCCGCAGATACTCCTTCTCCCGCGGCCCGAACCACTTCTCCCCGTTCACCGTCCGGCTCATCAGGTGGTAGTAGGCCCGAACCCCTTCCCCCATCTTCAGCCTCAACCGATGCCGCCGTTTCAACCCCGAATATTTGCCAACTTTATCATCCATCCCGGCAGAATCCCCCAAAACCACCCCCAGGTCAAGCCCAAAATTGTCCGACAACGTATCCACCTTCGGTCAAGCATTAAGTTGTCCGACTGCTATAATCAATCTGAATCAATCTGGAACCTGGACTTCGGTCAAGGATTAAATTGTCTGGCAACTATGGGACTCCGACTTGTGTCAATTTTTAAGTTGTCTGGCTGCAATAACCGTTGTGATCGGGGTCTTCGCTTGATTCCGCTGAAGCGGAAAAACCGGGTTATTGCTTGCCCGGAGGGGGTTCCTCGGATCCTTCGATCGTTTCCGAGGGGCCGGCGTTCTCGGGTTCCCCGGTGGATTCGGCCGCCCGGGCTTCGGATTCCTCCGCCGTCTCTTGGCCCTCCGGGCCGGCGGATTCCGCGCCGGCGGTCTCTTCCACGGCTTCCGCCGCGGGGCCGGCTGCCTTCTTCGCCGGACGGCGCGAGCGGCGGCGGCCGCCCTTCCTGGACTTGGGGTAGCCTTCGTCGTCGGCGTCGATCAGCTCGATGATGGCCATGCCGGCCGCATCGCCCTTGCGGGGAACCAGCTTGTAGATCCGGGTGTAGCCGCCGGAGCGCTCGAGGAATTCCTCCACCCGCTCGTTGAACAGCAGGGCGACAGCCTCCTGGTCCCTGACCTTGGAGACGGCCAGCCGGCGGTAGTGCAGCTTGCGGGCGGGATCCTCCGCGAGGCGGGCCTTTTTCGCGAGGGTCACGACCTGCTCGGCGAAGGGACGCAGGGCCTTCGCTTTCGCAAGGGTGGTCCTGATCCGCTTGTGCAGGAACAGGCTGGCGGAAAGGTTCGCGAGCAAAGCGGCCCGATGGGGGGTCTTCACTCCGAGCTTGTGGCGGTGTTTCAAATGGCGCATGGAATTCTACTCCTGGTCCGGACGGCTGGGCCGGTTGATCAATCCTTTTTCTTGTCCAGAAGACGCTCGTCGATCTTCATCCCGAGGGAGAGGCCGAGCTGCTCCAGCTTGGCCTTGATCTCGTTGAGCGACTTCTTGCCGAAATTGCGGTACTTGAGCATTTCCTGCTCGTTTTTCATGGAAAGTTCGCCGACGGTCGTGATGTTGGCGTTGTTCAGGCAGTTGGCCGCCCGGACCGACAGCTCGATCTCGTTGACACTCATGTTCAAAAGCTTGCGGAGACGGTTCTGCTCTTCGCTCACTTCGCTCGACTCGCTCTCGAACTCGATCTCCTCGTCGGACACCTCGTTGAAGACGTCCAGATGGTGCCGGAGGATCGCCGCGGTCTGTTTCAGGGCGTCGTCCGGAGAGATCCGGCCGTCGGTAGTGATTTCGAGAATCAGCTTGTCGTAATCGGTCATCTGGCCGACACGGGTGTTTTCGACGGTGTATTTGACCCGGCGGACCGGGCTGAAGAGGGAGTCGATCGGGATGACGCCGATGGGCTGGTCGTCCTTCTTGTTTTCCTCGCCGGTGCAGTAACCGCGGCCGACCTTGATTTCGATCTCGGCACGGAAGGCTATTTTACGGTCGAGGTTGCAGATGACCAGATCGGGATTAAGGATTTCGATGTTGGCGTCCTTCTGGATGTCGGCCGCCGTGACCGGGCCTTCCTTGTCCGCCGAGATCAGCAGGTTGACCGGCTCCCTGGAATGGGAAACGATGAGAACGCGCTTCAGGTTCAGGACGATATCGGTCACGTCCTCGACGACGCCGTCGATGGTCTGGAACTCGTGCTGCACCCCATCGATTTTGACCGAGGAAATCGCGGCCCCCTCGATGGAACTGAGCAGAACGCGCCGGAGGGAGTTGCCGATCGTATGGCCGTATCCGGTCTCGAAGGGCTCGGCATGGAACATGGCGTAGGTCTCGGTGGCCGATTCCTCGACCTTGATGAGGCGCTTGGGCAGTTCGAATTTCGCTAGTCTCTTGGGCATGTTGGAAGTCTCCGTGTATCGTTGGGGGGCAGATCGGTCAGCGGCTGTAGAACTCGACGATGAGCTGCTCGTTGATGCTGTGTTCCATCTCGTCCCGGTTTGGAACCCGGTTGATGGTGGCCTCGAGGGCGTCGGCGTTGACCGTGAGCCACTGGGGGACGGCGCGGAACTGGCTGTCGGCGAGGTTCTGGGTGGCGAGGGCGCGGGAGGAGGTGGCCTCGCGGACGGAAATCCTGTCGCCGGGGCTGACCTGGAAGCTGGAAATATCGACCTTTCGGCCATTGACCAGAACGTGGCCGTGGTTGACGAACTGCCGGGCCGCGCGGCGGGTCCGGGCCAGGCCCATTGTGTACACGACGCTGTCGAGGCGCGATTCCAGCAACTGGAGGAAGATTTCGCCGGTGACCCCCCGCTTGCTCTTCGCCTTGGCGAAGGTGATCCGGAACTGTTTCTCGGTGAGCCCGAAGAGAAAACGCAGCTTCTGCTTCTCGTCGAGACCGAGGGCGTAGTCGCTTTTCTTGCGGCGGAGGCGGGGGCCGTGCTGGCCCGGGGGGTATGGCTTGTTCTCAAACGCCCGGTTCGAGGGGAAGAGCGCCTGGCCGAAGCGGCGGTTGATGCGGGTGACGGGTCCTGTGTATCGAGCCATTCTGAAAAGTCCTGGGTGGGTTCGCGGGTGGGAAAGGATCAAACGCGGCGGCGCTTCGGCGCGCGGCAGCCGTTGTGCGGGACGGGGGTGACATCGACGATGTCGGTCACGATGAGCCCGAGTGCCTGGAGTGCGCGGACCGCGGAATCGCGGCCCATGCCGGGGCCCTTGAGCTTGACCACGACCTCCTTGAGCCCGTGGGACATGGCCACCCGCCCGGCGGTCTGGGTGACCACCTGGGATGCGTAGGCGGTGGACTTCCGCGAGCCGCGGAAATTGCATTTCCCGGCGCTGGCCCACGAAATCACATTGCCCTTGGCGTCGGCGAAGGTCACCTTCGTGTTGTTGAAGGTGGCGAGGACGTGGCAGACGCCGACGGTGACGTTCTTGCTCCCCTTCGCCTTGCGGATCTTGAGATCCCCGAGATCGCTCTTGAGGAGATCGGCCGCCGTCTCCTCCTGCTTGGCGGGTTTTTCCTCCCTGCCAGCGGAATCGGCGACGGCCGCTCCGGCCGCGGACGCCTCTTCCTTCTTTTCTTCTTTGATATTCTCTTCGCTCATTGGAAAATGGGTTGGCTGCCTTTACTTCTTGCGGACCACGCCGACCGTCTTCGGGCCGCCCTTGCGGGTGCGCGCGTTGGTGCTGGTGCGTTGCCCGCGGACCGGCAGACCCCGCTGGTGGCGGATACCCCGGTTCGAGCGGATCGCCTGGAGACGCTTGATGTTTCCGGCGACCTCGCGGCGCAGGTCCCCCTCCACGACATACTGCCGCTCGGCCACGATGGAGGCGAGCTGGTTCAGCTGCTCCTCCGTGAGCTGGTGGGCGCGGAGATCGGGATCGAGACCGGACTCCGCCACGATCCGGGCGGACAGCGTCGGACCGATTCCGTACACATAGCGCAAGGCGTACGGAAGTTTCTTGTTTCCGGGAATATCAACTCCTAAAATTCGTGGCATGATTCGACAGATTTGCGTGAAGAAAAACGGTGAGATTGGAGAGTTTCGGGCGCCTTGAACAGAAAAAAATTTCGAATCGACGATTTTTTTCAAAAGACCAGCCAAAGGGGGAGAGTTTCCAGATTCACCCGTACGGTCTGGCCCCAGTCTCCGTTCTTGCCATTCCGGCCAACGCGCCCACAGATTGCGTCGTGGTCCCGATGCCCTCCCCTATTCTCGAGATTCTTCCGGCGCACTTGCGGCAATCCTTTCACTCGAACGGGCGCGAACTGACAAGCCCCCACCCGGGCGGCTGGGTGACGGCAGTCTTCCGGCGCTGGGACGGCGGCGGTGGCACCCGCCCGGAGCACGAGCTGCTGCTGCCGATGGAGTTCAGCGAGGCCGGGAGGCAGGCGCGCGAGGTCTATGCCGTCACGCTCGTGCTCGAGGGTGAGCTGCGGGTGCTCTTCCCGGACGCGCCGGAGGAAAGCG
>JBKHCX010000189.1:0-4522 GCA_046541615.1 Puniceicoccaceae bacterium | reverse complement strand
CTGAAGTCATGCGGCTACGTGGTTGGATGACTTCAGTCGTCCAACCCGAAACGGCGGAGGGAGAAGACCTCCCCGGGGGCTTCGGGCGACGCGGCGAGCGCGTGGACAGGGCGGGCCGGACCGCCGCTCTGAACCGCACGACTGAAGTCATGCGGCTACGTAGTTGGATGATACGGTGGAGCGGCAGCCACGGTGCCGGGATCTTCGGAGCGATCGTCGCACCGAACCCGCACCGGCGACGCCCGGGCGCGGATTCCGGATTTGCAAAGAGGATGGGAATGCCACTTATTGGAGAGTTTCCGTCTTCCCGCGCGGGTGGAGTTTCCGCCACCCGCGGCGGGAGGGGCTTACGATGTCTTTTTTTGTCACAGTCCGAACCGTTTTCCGCGGAGCGCTGCCCCTTCTTCTCCTGGGGTGGTTTGTCTCGCCGGCTTCCGGGGTATGGAAGGTGGGAGAGAATTTCTGGCCGCTCTCCGTCGATTCGCAGGAGGGCGAGCGCCGGAGCCGGGAAATGCTCGGCCCTTTCATCGAACGGTACTCGGCGCCGGACCAGGACTGGACCGCCGCGCGCCCCCTCTGGATCCGCTACGACGAGCATGCCCCGCTGAATCCGCGCAGCCTCTACGTGCTCTACCCGCTTTTCAGCTACCGGGCGACCGATCCGGGCTACTACTGGAATGTCTTCTATCTTATCCGCGGATCCGAGTACCGGACCGGCGGAGAGGTCGAAAGCGAGGATTTCGAGATTTTCCCCTTCTACTTCGACCACGAAAACCACCGCGTTCCCGAGCTTTCCTACCGGGGGTTCCTTCCGTTCCACGGCGAGGTGAAGGGCCGCCTTTTCCAGGACCGCATCTTCTGGACCTTGTTCCCCCTGTACACCGGCTGGGAGAACAACGGCGAGACCACCTACGGCACCCCCTGGCCCTTCGTCCGCTACCGCACGGGCAACGGGAGCGGCGGATTCGCCCTCTGGCCGCTCTTCGGCGGATTCGAACGGCCCGGCCACTACCGCTACCGCTACCTGCTCTGGCCGCTGATCTACGACAGGGAGAGCGGGCTGGACCGGGAGGAGCCGCTGCGCCAGCACGGATTCCTGCCCTTCTACACCTACGACGAGGGTCCGGGGGGGATGGTCTCGGAGAGCTTCCTGTGGCCGTTCTTCGGGTACACCGACCGCGAGGAGCCGTATTACCGGGAGACCCGCTACTTCTGGCCGTTTCTGGTGCAGGGGCGCGGGACCCCCTACGTGAACCGGTGGGGGCCGTTCTACACCCATTCGATCCGCAACGGAGTGGACAAGAAATGGTTCCTGTGGCCCCTCCTGAAGCGCAAGGCCTTCGACACCCCCCGCCTGCACGTGCGCACCTGGAGCTTCCTCTACGTCCTCTACTGGAGCCAGAAGCAGACCGCGCTGGACGAATCGGCCGATTTCGAAGCTTCGAAGACCTTCGTCTGGCCGTTGTTCAGCCACTGGGACGGCGGCCGGGGGGAAGAGCAGTTCCAGTTGCTGGCTCCGCTGGCGCCCTGGTTCAAGCACAACGAGGTGGTCCGCGATCTCTACTCCCCCCTTTTCGCCCTCTACCGCTACCAGGGGGACGAGGCATCCGCCACCTGGCGGCGCGATTTCCTCTTCAACCTGATCACGGTCGAGAAACAGGAGTCGGGGCGGCGGCTCACGCTCGGACCGCTCCTCGACGTGCGGACCGGCGGGGACGAGGGCGGATTCTCGGTTCTCCACGGCCTTTTCGGCAGGGGCCGCGAGAAAGGGGAAACCCACTGGCGGCTGTTCTGGTTCAAGCTATGAAGAAGAACAAGGCGATCGGAATTGAACGCGGGGCGTTTTCCGGGCACGATGCGGAGGCAGGATGGTGAACCGGTTGAAAAAATATCTGGACGAAGTGGGCTACCACGTCGTGTTGCTGGGCGGTGCCGCCCGCCAGCTCCCCGCCCTGCCGCGCCAGCTCCAACGGGTGCTGCTCTATTGCTTCGAGATGGGCTACAAGACCTTTCCCATCGTGGCGATCCTGAGCTTCTTCATCGGCGCGGTGCTCGCCCTCCAGACGGGGTTCGCCCTCCAGCAGGTCGGCGCCCAGTCGTTCATCGGCGCCATCGTCGGGCTCTCCCTGTGCCGCGAGCTGGCCCCGGTCATGACGGCGTTCCTGCTGGCCGGACGGGTCGGATCGGCGACCACGGCCGAGCTGGCCTCCATGAAGGTGTACCAGGAAATCGACGCCCTGCAGACGATGAGCATCTCGCCCGAACGCATCCTCGTCATGCCGCGTCTGGTCGCCGTCTTCTTCATCATGCCCATCCTGACGATGTTTTCGATCTTCATCGGCTGGTTCGGAGGGATGGTGGTTTCGAAGTACGTGGATTTCATCTCGCTTTCGCCGACGATCTACTGGCGGGGCATGATGGATTTCGTCGGCACCGCCGACGTGACCGACGGCATCATCAAGGGGCAGATTTTCGGCTTCTTCGTGATCCTGATCTCGTGCGCCCAGGGGTTGAACACCGCCGGAGGCCCCCGCGAGATCGGGTTCTCGGTCACCCGGGCGGTCGTCTTGTCCATGATTTTCATTCTCTTCAGCGACTACTTCATCACGAAGGCCCTTCTGTAACCCCATGGCGATTTGTTCCGAGAAAGGTTCCGTTTGCGTCACCGTCGATAAGATCGGCGTGCGCTTCGGGGAAGCGCAGGTGCTCTCCGACGTGAGTTTCAAAGTCGATTCCGGCGAGATTTTCGTGATCATGGGCCCGAGCGGCTCGGGAAAGTCGGTTCTGCTGCGCACGCTGATCGGCCTGCTCAAACCGACCTCCGGCCGGGTCCTGATCGGCGACCTGGACGCGAGCGATCCCCGCACGCACGAGAAGGTGAAAACGGCCATGGTCTTCCAGGCGGGCGCTCTCTTCAACAGTCTGACGGTTTTCGACAACCTGGCCTTCTATCCGAGGGAACACCGGCTGGCCTCCGAAAAGGACATCCGCTCGAAGGTGGAGGAGGCGCTCGAGATGCTTTCCCTCAAGGACGCGGCGGAAAAGATTCCGGCCGAGCTGAGCGGGGGGATGCGCAAACGGGTGGCCATCGCCCGCGCGCTCGTCATGGAGCCGCAGCTCCTGCTCTACGACGAACCGACCTCGGAACTGGATCCGACGATGGGCGCGACGATCAGCGAGGTCATCGCGACCCTGCGCGAGGAGCTGAACGTCACGAGCATCGTCGTCTCCCACGACCGCGATCTGGCGGAGAACATATCGGACCGCATGATCGTCCTGAAGGAGGGGATCATCCGGGCCTCGGGCACGGCGGAGACGATCATGTCGGAGGATTCCGAGGAGATCCGGGAGTTTTTCAGACCGAAAATCGATCTTGAGAATCCCCGGTTCCGCAAGCTTACTAACGGAGGTTGAACCATGAGCGACAAAGCACAATACAGCGGGGTCGGGCTGTTCTTCATCATCGGCCTGGTGATCACGTATTTCGTCTACACGTCCCTTTCGGAAATGGGGACGGGCGACGCCAACGCCTACACCATCGACGCCCCCTTCAACGACATACTCCAGCTCCGCGTGGGGGACGACGTGCGGATGTCCGGGGTCAAGATCGGCGTGGTGGTCTCGACGAGCCTCGAAGAGGGCAAGGCGGTCGCGGGGCTCTCCGTGCGCGACCAATACAAGATTCCGGCCGACTCCGAAGCCTCGATTTCAATGGCGGGCCTGCTCGGGACCAATTTCGTCGCGATCGAGATGGGCGGGGATCGTTCGGATTTCCTGAAGGAGGGGGATTCGATCGGGACCCGCAAATCGGTGGATATCAACCAGATTTTCGAGGAGGTGGGCGAGGTCGCCAACCGCATCGACACGACGCTTTCCGACCTCGGCAGCATGTTCGGCGGGGAGGACGGGGGCGGCCTGTTCGCGGAGGTGGAGGCGCTGGTCACCGATAACCGTTCCCGCATCGGCAACTCCCTCGAGAACATCGAAGCGATCACCACCCGCCTGCGCGAGGGCGAGGGCACGGTCGGCAAGCTCCTTTACGACGATGCCGCATACAACGAGCTGATGGGGGCGGTCGGAGAGATCCGCTCGGCCGCCGGGCAGGCCGACCGGATGCTCGGCTCGGTCCAGTCGGTCGTCGATCACGTCAAGAGCGGCGAGGGCTCCCTGGGCGAACTGCTCTACGGCGAAGCCATCGCGCAGGAACTCAAGGCCACTCTCTCGAACGTGAAGGACTTTTCCGACCGCCTCAACAACCCGGATTCCACCATCGGGCGCCTGCTGGGCGACGACGAGATCTACTTCGAGGTCCAGTCGGTGATCCGCAAGGCGAACCGCACCCTCGACAGCATCGACGACGCCGGCCCGATCTCGGCCGTGGGCGTGGCGACCGGGGCGCTCTTCTGAGACCCGGGAACCCCGGGGGGGAGGGTCTCAACGGCGTTCGCCGTCGAGCTACGGCGCCGCCTGTAGCACATTGGCGAACGCCGATGTGAGGAGTGATTCGGAACGGGTTGTCTCA
>JBKHCX010000188.1:0-4542 GCA_046541615.1 Puniceicoccaceae bacterium | reverse complement strand
GGCGGCATGATCGCCAACACCCACCTCGACAACCTGCAAGCGGGCGGACGCGCGGAGGTCACCTGGCTGGCCGAAGTGCGCGACGAGGTGCTCCAAAGCGTCGGTGCGGCCAAGGGCATCCCGAACCTCACCACGGACTACCGCGAGGTGCTGGCCTCGGACGCGGTGGACGCGGTGGTGGTCTGCACGCCGCCCAACACCCACCGTCAGATTTTTATCGAAGCCCTCGAAGCGGGCAAACACTGCCTGGTGGAAAAGCCGGTGGCGATGACTCTGGCCGACGCGGACGCGATGCTGGAGGCGGCCGCCGCTCACCCGGAGCTGATCGCGATGGACGCCTCCGCCCGGCACGCCCGCCTGCAGCCGAAGTTCCGCTTGATCCGCTCGTTGATCGAATCCGGCGAGCTGGGTGAGATCTACTACATCCACCACAACTGCGTCTTCCGGCAGAGCCGCGGCGGCATCGAATACAACCCCACGGCGAAGTGGTTCCTCAACAAGGCCATCGCCGGCGGCGGGCCGCTCTTCGACTGGGGTGTTTACGATCTCTCCTTCCACCTCGGCATCCTCGGCGACACGCCCGAGCTGGCGCGCGCGGACACGCTTTTCCTGCGCAACGGCCTCGATCAGGTCGATCCCGGCGCGGAGATTTTCGACGTCGAGGAGCACGGCGCGGCCATCCTCGAGTTCAAGAACGGACTGAAGATGCACTGGGAGCGCGGCTCCAACGCCCACATGGAAATCCCCAACGAAACCCGCGTTTACGGAACGAAGGGAGGGCTGCGTTTCGGCTACTGCTCCTGGGATTCGCCGGAGATCGTTTGTTTTGACGTCGGCGACGAGGGGCGGGGCAAGGCCCGCGAGAAGACCATCACGGTCGACATGTCGGCGCACGGGGACGACCAGGCCGAGCTGATGGAGCACTTCGTGGACGTGCTGACCGGCGCGGCCGAGCCGCTCCTTCCGCTGGAACTGGCCCGCAAGCACCTCGAAATCATCCTGCGCGTTTACGACGCGCCGGTTGTTAAATCATTCTAATACAAACAAGAACCCCCAATGCCATGGAACACCTGCGATCAGAAGTAATCTCTTTATTCGAGAACTGGTGGCGAAACGAAAACGACCAAGCTCTTTTTGGTTATCAGTATCCGAAGCAAAACCGCGTTCCGGAGCGATTGCGCCGAGCATGGATGCCTCCGGGAGATTTCGATGGAAACTGGGCGGGCATGCCTTGGCTGTTCGGCCACCTGCTGGACGGCGGAGACTACGCTGAGATTGATGCCTTATTGGAGGTCATCGCGTTGCAACAATCGGAAGAGCGTTTTTTAGGATGTGGATTCCCGCGGGTCTTTCCGAATTGCGGCCCTGGCTGTTTATCCGCTTTTAGTTCCGGCTTCGTTCTGGCCAACAAGGGCGATATCTGGTATGAACTCGGAACTCACCAGCCTGGTTTCGAACTGGAGGAGATTCCCTCTTTGGATGAAAGCCGGGGGCGGAAAATCATCGAAATCATCACCGAGATCATGCAGCGGTCCAATCGGCGCTTCGTGGGCAAGATTCCGGTTTCGATGACGGATCTCGGGGGTAATCTGGATACACTGGCGGCACTGAGAGGCGCCCAGGATTTGCTCATGGATCTGGTTGACGAACCAGATATGGTTCACGAAAGTCTGAAAAAACTCGATGCGCAGTGGCTGCAATGGTATGCAAGTTTCGACCAAATGATCTCGGAATCCTCATCTTCCTGCCGGGGCGCCTGGATGCAGATTCTATCGGAAAAGCCCTTCTATCCACTGCAATGCGACTTTGGAGCGCTCATTTCGCCGGAAATGTTTAACGAGTTTGTGCGCCCGTCCCTTCAACGCATCGGTGCGGGGCTGGGAAGAGCCGTCTTTCATCTGGACGGCCCCGCCATGCAGGGACATCTGCCCTACGTGTTTGAAGTTCCGGAAGTTCATGGGGTGCAGTGGACTCCCGGTGCGGGCAAACCGGATGTTCACGACGAGTGCTGGTTTGAACTTTACCGCACGATCATTGAAGGCGGGCGCAAGGTGATTTTGCTTTGCTTTCCGCCGGATGCAGAGGCATTGAAGCGTCTGTTCCGGGCGCTTCCAGCGAAAGAATTTTATATTCATGTGGAAGGCCCGGACAGAGAAACCGGCGAAGCTCTCCAGCGGCTTGTCGATAAACAGTAGATTATTTCCCATGCAATACGGACACTTCGACCAACCCGCCCGCGAATACGTGATCACGCGCCCGGACACCCCGCGACCGTGGAGCAACTACATCGGCAGCGCCGAGTTCGGCGGCGTGGTCACGAACAACGCCGCAGGCTACACCTTTTACCGCTCGGCGGCCCAGGGGCGGCTGACCCGCTATCAGTTCAACGCGATGCCCGCGGACCTGAAGGGGCGCTTCCTCTACCTGCGGGACGAGGCCGACGGCGACTTCTGGACGAACTCCTGGATGCCGGTGGGCAAGCCGCTCGACCGCTTCGAGAGCGAGTGCCGACACGGCACCGGCTACACCGCCATCCGCTCCCGCTACCGGGAGATCGAAAGCACGGTCACCTACTTCGCGCCTCCGGGGGAGCTGTTTGAGGTCTGGAAAGTCGTGGTCACCAACGGCGGCACGGAACCCCGCCGGCTGAAGCTCTTCCCCTTCGTCGAGCCGCAGTGCAACTGGAACGCGGAGGACGACACCAAGAACCTGCAATACAACCAATACATCACGCAGACCGCTTTGGTGGACGGCATCATCGACATCGGCAGCAACGTGAACATGCCGGAAGATCCGGAAAACTTCACCAACAAAGACCAGAAGCGCCATACCTTTTTCGGCCTCGCCGGGATCCAGGCCGACAGCTTCGACAGCGATCTGGCGTCCTTCTTCGGCCCTTACGGCAACCTCTCCCGCCCGGCGGCGGTCGAGGCGGGCGCCTGCCGGGGCTCCACCGCCTCGGGCGACATGCCCGCCGCCGCCTTCGAGATCGCGCTCGACCTCGCACCGGGCGAGTCCCGTTCCTTCGCCGTCGTCTTCGGCGTGGGCGCGGCGGGCACGGCGGGGCGGACGGCCGTCGCGGCAATGCGGGATCCCGCCGCCGTCGATGCCGCGCTGGACGCGGCGCGAGGCTACTGGCACGGCCGCCTGGACACGCTGTCGGTCGAGACTCCGGATGCGGAGTTCGACGCCATGGTCAACACCTGGGCGCCCTTCAACAACCTCATGACCTTTTACTGGTCGCGCACGGCCAGCCTCGTGTATGCGGGCGAGCGCGACGGCCTCGGCTTCCGCGACACCTTGCAGGACTTTGTCGGCGCGGCGGCCCTCGTGACCGAAGAGACGCGCGAGCGCCTCGAGCTGATGCTCACCGGGCAATACGCCCACGGCGGCTGCAAGCCGGTCGTCCAGCCCTTCAACCACAAGCCCGGCCGGGAGGCGCAGCCGGATCACTTCCGGGCCGACGACGGGATGTGGTTCTTCAACGCGGTCCCGGCCTACGTGAAGGAGACGGGCGATCTCGATTTCTACCGCAAGACGCTGCCCTACGCCGACGCCGGCGAGGCCGGTGTGCTCGGCCACCTGCGCAAGGCGATCGAGTTCAACCTCGAACGTTCCGGCGCGCACGGCCTGCCCTGCGGCCTCCACGCCGACTGGAACGACTGCATCCGGCTCGGGGAGAAGGGCGAAACCGTCTTCGTGGCCATGCAGCTGCGCTACGGCCTGCGCGAATACATCGCTATCTGCGGTCTGCTGGAGGAACCGGCCGAAAAGGCCTGGGCCGAGGCCCGCCTGGCCGAACTCGACGCGAATCTCGAGGCCCACGCCTGGGACGGCGAATGGTATCTGCGGGCCTACCGCTACGACGGCCTCAAGTTCGGCTCCCGCGAGTGCGCGGAGGGCAAAATCTTCATGAATCCGCAGACCTGGGCGGTGCTCGGCGGCGCCGCCACCGGCGAACGCGCCAGGCAGATCATGGACGCCATGCACGAGCATCTGAACACCGAATACGGCATCATGCTCTGCACGCCGCCCTACGTGACCACCGACCCGCAGGTCTGCCTCGGGCGCCTCTTCAATCCCGGCACCAAGGAGAACGGCGGCATCTTCAACCACACCCAGGGCTGGGCGGTGATGGCCGCCGCCGAGCTGGGAATGGGCGACCGCGCCTACGCATACATGCGCAACGTCATGCCCGCCCGCTTCAACGAGATCGCCGAGATCCGCGAGGTCGAGCCCTACGCCGTCTGCCAGAGCACCCACAGCCGCTTCAGCCCCCGCTACGGCGCGGGCCGCGTCTCCTGGCTCTCCGGCTCGGCCGTCTGGAACTACGTCGCCATGACCACCGCCATCCTCGGGATCAAGCCCGACTACCACGGCCTCCGCATCGACCCCTGCATCCCCGCCGCCTGGCCCGGCTTCGAGGCGACCCGCCACTTCCGGGGAGCCACCTACCACATCCGCGTCGAGAACCCCGACGGGCGCTCCAAGGGGCTGCGTTCGCTGACGGTGGACGGCGAGCCCGTCGAGGGCGACCGCATT
>JBKHCX010000187.1:0-4545 GCA_046541615.1 Puniceicoccaceae bacterium | reverse complement strand
TGCTACGGGCGGTGCTTCCCGTAGCTCGACGACGAAGTCGTTGAGAGAACCCGTTTCGAATCGATCCTCACATCGGCGTTCGCCAATGTGCTACGGGCCGCGTTTCGCCCTTTTCCGACTTCCGGTCTTTCCAATATGCTTCTCCTGATAACCAGCGAAGATCCCGCCGTGCGCGACCGGTCTCTTTTCGCCGCCTGCGCGGAACTCGGTGACGACGCCCTGCTCGCCGCCTGCGAGGAGTTGGACCGATTCTGGCCGGAGACCGACAACCTATACCACCGGGTGCGCGCGCTCTTCTTTCTCGCGGCCATCCACCAGTTTGTCCTGCCCGGCCGCGGTCTTTGCCCGGACTTCGGTCCCATTCCGCTCGCCGTTCAGGAGAAATTCTGGTCGCGGCGTTTCGCCCACGCCCTCATGGATCTGCGCCGGGCCGCCCCCGCCCCGCGCCGCAGCGACACCCTGGCCAGCGGGTTCGCCCGCGCCTACCACCAGCTCGGCCTGCAATTCCTCGCCGACCAGGTCCGCACCTGTGTGCGCAACGTGCCGGGAAACCGATGGATGTTCCGGACCGGGCATCCCTCCGACTTCCCGCTTTCCGTCCGCCCCGAACTCCTCGCCCCCCTCTCCGGCGGCGGTTTTCCGCTCCTGGTCGAAAAGACCGCCGTCCGCATGGACCTTTCGCACAGCTCCTGGAGCGACATTTTCTTCCTCGCCATGGACCGCCCGGAATTCGCCCGCGTGGTCAACGTCTCCATCGACCTCTGCCTCCGGGGCGACACGGACGGCCCCCGGCCCCCGGTGGAAGCCTGGTTCCGGGTGATCGACGAGCCGGTTGTCCGCCTCGTCAGCGTCGATCTCGGCCAGGTCGCGGTCATCGACAATTTCCCCGAGATTTTCGACTTCGGGCGCGATCACCTGGGCCTTCTCAAAGCGGCTCTCATTGCTTCCGGAATCGTTCCTCCCGGGCTCGAGGGCAGCGGGGCCCGCCTCGACGAACTCCTGGAGCGCCTCGTCGGCGAAGGCCGCGGGATCGAGCTGGTCAGCAACGTCAACAACATCCCCAAGGGCTCCCGGCTCGCCGTCTCCACCAATCTCCTCGCCGCGCTCGTCGCTGTTTGCATGCGGGCGACCCGGCAGATTTCCGCCCTCGAAGGCGGCCTGACCGGGTCGGAACGGAGCATGCTCGCCGCGCGCGCCATTCTCGGCGAGTGGCTGGGCGGATCCGGCGGCGGATGGCAGGACTCCGGTGGCGTCTGGCCGGGCATCAAGCTCATCGAGGGGTGCCGGGCCCGGCCCGGGGATCCGGAACACGGGGTCAGCAACGGGCGCCTGGTTCCGCGCCACACGGTCCTCGGGGCGGACTCCATTCCCGCCGCCACCCGCGCGAAACTGCAGGAATCGCTCATCCTCGTCCACGGCGGGCTCGCCCAGAACGTGGGCCCCATCCTCGAGATGGTCACCGAACGCTACCTCACCCGCTCGGCGGTCGAGTGGGAGGCCCGGCTGGAATCCCTCGCCCTCACCGACGGCATCCTCGAGGCCCTCCGGGCCGGGGACATCCGCCTCCTCGCCGGGCGCACCACCCGGCATTTCTTCGGACCGCTCAAGACAATCATTCCCTGGGCCAGCAACGCCTTCACCGAGGCCCTCGTGGACCAGGTTTCGTCCGCCCTCGGCGACGCTTACTGGGGGTTCTGGATGCTCGGGGGCATGTCGGGCGGGGGCATGGGCCTCATCGTCGATCCCGCCCGCCGGGCCGAGGCCGAAGAGCGCATCGCCGCGATCCTGCTCCGCCTCCGCAAACGCTTCGCCCACTCCCTTCCCTTCGCGATCGATCCGGTCCTCTACGAATTCGCCATCAACGACGACGGCAGCCGCGCGGACTTCGGCGAACCCGCCCTGCCGGAATCCTATTACCGCCTCCGGCTGCCCGCCATTCTCCGGAAGAAGCCGGCCGACTTCTCTCTCACCGACCGCCGCGACATCCAGATGGTGGGGGAGGGGTTTTCCGGCGGCGCCACCGGACCTTCGCCCGCGGTGGCCCTGGATTGGCTCCGGGGACTTCTGCCGGCGGTCGGAGGCGGAACGAACGGCCGCTGCGCCGGCGGTCGGCTCGACGACCGGCTCGCCGAGAATGGGTTCGACCCGGCCCAGCACGAGTCCATCCGCGCCCGCCTCCGCGAGGGGCGCATCGGCCTCGCCCAGAACCGCCTTCCCGCCGGCACCTGGATCGAAGATCCCTCCGACGACGATCTCGCGGTCCCCGGGGCCGACCCGGACGACCGCGCGGCCGGGGAGGAGGCCCTCCGCTCCGGGCGGGCCGGGGTCGTCACGCTGGCCGCCGGAGCGGGCAGCCGCTGGACCCAGGGGGCCGGCGTGGTCAAAGCCCTGCATCCCTTCGCGCCATTCGAGGGGCGCTACCGCAACTTCCTCGAAGTCCATCTCGCCAAGACCCGGCGCAGCGCGCGTGCCGCAGGCGTCCGCATCCCCCACGTCTTCACCACCAGCCACCTCACCCACCGGGCCATCGCCGACTGGTTCGAAGAGGCTCCCGCCGACCCCGACTGCGACATCCGCCTCTCCCGCGGGCGCTCGGTCGGGCTCCGTCTCGTTCCCACCGTGCGCGACCTGCGCTTCGCCTGGGAGGAGACCCCGCAGGAGAAGCTCGACGAGCAGGCGCAGAAAATGCGGCACAGCGTCCGCCAGGCGCTCATGCGCTGGGCCGCCGCCACCGGAGAGGCCGCCGACTACCGCGACAACCTTCCCGAACAGTGCCTGCACCCCGTCGGCCATTGGTACGAGGTGCCCAACCTCCTTCTCAACGGCACTCTCGCCGCTCTCCGGCGCGAACACCCCGGCCTCGGACATCTGCTGCTCCACAACATCGACACCCTCGGGGCCACCCTGGACCCCGCCGTCCTCGGCCGCCATCTCCGCGATCGGACCGCGCTCTCCTACGAGGTCATCACCCGCCGTTTCGAAGACGTCGGCGGCGGGCTCGCCAGGGTTGACGGCCGCCTCCGTCTTGTCGAGGGGCTGGCCCTTCCCACGGAGGAGGACGAGTTCCGGCTCCGTTTCTACAGCACCCTCACCACCTGGATCGACATCGACCGGCTCCTGGACCTCTTCGGCATTCCCTCCGGCCGGCTCGGCGACGAAGCCTTCGTCCGGGAGCGGGTCGCCGCCTTCGCCGAGCGGCTCCCGGTGTACATCACCCTCAAAGAGGTCAAGAAACGGTGGGGCCGCGGCCAGGAGGACGTCTTCCCGGTCCTCCAGTTCGAGCGTCTTTGGGGCGACATGACCGCCCTGCCCGAAATCGACTGCGGCTTCCTCCGCGTTCCGCGCGCCCGCGGGCGCCAGCTCAAGGATCCCGCCCAGCTCGACACCTGGTACCGCGACGGCGGACACGAGCATGTGAACGGGTTGTGCTCGTTTCCCGACGAGTCGATCCGCGGCCACCGCGCGGGCACCAGGGCCCGCAATGCTTCAGAGGCGGATTGATCTTCCGGCAGGGCCGGGTGCCCGCCCGTCCCCGCCGCTCCCCCAACCGCCCACCCGATAAACCGCCAAACCGCCATGAAAGCCGTAATCACAGCCGCCGGTCGCGAGCACCGCCACCTTCCCCTGCAAACGGTCACGGACGCCCGCGGGTATCCGACGAGCCTGCTCCGGGTCCAGATCCAGGAACTCGCCGCCGCCGGCGTCGAAGAAGTCGGGGTGGTCGTCAATCCGGGCGACACCGAACTCTTCCGTGAATCCGCGGGCGATCTCGCCTCCCGCCTGGCGTTTCTTCCGCAGGAGGAGCCGCTGGGGTTCGGCCATGCGGTGGCCCTGGCTGAAGACTTCGTCTCCCGCGACGACTTCATTCTCTCCGTCGGCGATCATCTCTTCGTCTCGGCCGATCCCGGGCGCAACTGCTTCGAGCAGGTCATCGAAGCCTCCCGCGGCCTCGGAGGCCCCGTCTCCGCGCTCCAGCCCACCCGCGAGAACGAGATCACCCGTTTTGGCACGGTCGCCGGCGAGCGGGTCGAAGGCCGGAGCGACACCATCCGCGTCGAGCGCATGATCGAGAAGCCCACCCCGACCGTCGCCGAGCAGGAACTCTTTGTTTCCGGCCTCAAAGCGGGTTTCTACTACTGCTTCTTCGGCATCCACCTCCTCCCGGCGGCCTTCTTTCCCTTCCTGCGCCGCGCCATCGGGGCCGCGGCACCCGGCCGCCCCGCCAACCTCACCGACGCCCTCTCCCTGTGGATCGCCGAGCACCCCCTCCACGGCTTCGCCGTCCGCGGCCGGCGTTTCGACCTCGAGGCGCGTTTCGGTCTCCTCCAGGCCCAGATCGCCATGGCCCTCAACAGCCGCCACCGCGATGAAGTTCTCGCAACCGTAGTCGATCTGGTGGCGAATTCGGGACGCGGGAACCCGGCCGAAGGGATGGACGGCGAAGGCCGTTAGAGAGAGGCGGTTTGGAATCCCTCATCACATCGGCATTCGCCAATGTGCTACAAGCGACGCTCTTCGTAGCTCGACGACGAAGTCGTTGAGAGA
>JBKHCX010000186.1:0-4580 GCA_046541615.1 Puniceicoccaceae bacterium | reverse complement strand
GGATCGTCGAAGAGGGGGCCGGTGGCGCGGACGACATCTTTTTCCGGATACACCGTGGCGGCCGGGACGCTGACGCGCTGGTCCGCCCCAAGGTGCGTCTGGATCTGGGCGATTGCGACCTCCAGGCCTTCGAGCGCGTTGCGGCGGGCGCGGTAGTCCGCATCCGGGGAAGCGGCGGCGGAGCCCGGACCGAGGCAACAAGCGAGGCCGGAAAGGGCGGGGAGAAGCAAATGTTTCATGGGGCTTGCAGACGGAAGAACCAGCGGGGATCATCGCCCGGGAGAGAGAGGCGGTATTCGAGCCAGCGCGCGCCTGCGTGCCAGCGGGGCGAGGCATCGACGCCCTGCCCGGCGGTCGGCCACCAATCCGCCAGATCGTCCGAGTCCAGCAACCGGGCGGCGGCGCCGGCCGGGGGCTGGCGCACGAGCAGGCGCAAGGAATCCCCATCCGGCAGCAGGCGGAGGGGCCGGGCGTCGCGAACCAGGGCGTCGCCCCCGGTGGCGGCTTCGATGGCGTTGACCACGGCGTCCCCGTCCGGATCGGCTTCCGGGCCGGAGATGGCGTCGTCGTTTAGCTGGTCCTCGGAAAAGCCCGAAAGGTGCGCGCGCCAGAAAGCGAACCCTGGGCCGCCCGGCCCCGCCTCCTCCAGGTAGGTCCAGGCGCCCCCGCCGTCGCGGCGATACCAGCGGTCGCCCGGCTCCCCGGGCAGGCCGGCGGCGGAGGCCACGGCGGCGGAGGCGGAACGGATGAGGATCCCGCCCCCGCGGGTTTCGACGGCGAGCGAGGCCTGCGGGGAATCCGCGTCGCCCGGGAGAAAGGCGGCGTAGGCGGCACCGGCGCGGTCGTAGGCGATCGGGCCGACGTAGCCGCGCAAATGCGGTGCCACGCTCCCGTTCTGCTCGAAGCTCGGCCCGGCCTCGAAGATCAGCTCCTGCATGCCGTCGCCATTCGAATCCAGAAAAAGAAGCGGTGCGAAAGCTCCGCAGGCCCGGCCGCTTTCCGGATCGCGGCTGATCAACTCCCAGTCTCCACCGGATTCCTTCAAAAAGACCTGCGGGCCATCCCATGCCTCGACACCCGGCGCCAGATTGGTGGCCGCCGACAAAACCGCGACGGCCCCGTCCCGCGATACGGCGAAATCGAGTACGGCGGCGTCAGCGGGGCGGCCCTCCCCGTCGCTCGTCAGTCGCCGGGCCGAATCCGCGCCCCCGTCCGCACGGTGGAGCTGGGCGGGCCTGTCGGCCAGAAAGTAATCCCCGCCCGCCGAGACGCTCATCGAAACAAGCAAACCACAAAGACCGAGCGGAAAACGCAGAGAGGGCATGATGAACAGTAAGACCGAACCCGGGGGATCAGGCAAGAAAATCCCGTGCGCCGGGGAACCAAGGAGATCCGCGGGAATGAAGGCGGAATCGGCACGATCGCTGGGCAGCCGCTCCGCTGCCCCGGCGCGGACGGTCGCCGCGGGATGTCCGGGGCATGGCCCCGCGCAGCGGAAACTTCGCGTTCCGGACCCGCCCGGGCCGAAATCTTGGGTTGCAGGGTCGCGGGGAAGGTCCCTACCATACGCCTTTTCAACGATTTCCCGAAAACCGCATATGGAAAAAAAGCCCAACCCAGAAACCGCTTTGAATATTGAGCAGATCGAGAAGCTCGTCGAGATCATGAAGGACAGCGACCTCTCCTCCATGGAGATCGAGGAGGAAACCTTCCGAATCCGGCTGGCCCGCGAGAAGGAAATCGTCGCCATCCACGGATCGGGCGGACCGGGCTACTCCGCTCCGGCGGCGCCCGCCTCCGTTCCCGCGCCCGCGCCCGAATCGGCGGCGGGATCGCCCCCGCCGGACGAGCAGGGAATCGTCTATGTGAAATCGCCGATGGTGGGAACGTTCTACCGGGCCGCCTCGCCCGAGAGTCCGCCCTTCGTCGAGGAAGGGGGCAAGGTCAGGGCCGACTCGGTGGTCTGCATCATCGAGGCGATGAAGGTCATGAACGAAATCCAATCGGAGGTCAGTGGCAAGGTGCTCGAGATTCTCGTCGAGAACGGGGAGCCGGTCGAGTTCGGCCAGTCGTTGATGAAAGTGAAGGAAGGTTGAGCACCGGGAGCATGCTGAAGAAAATCCTTATCGCGAACCGGGGCGAAATCGCGCTGCGGATCATACGGGCCTGCCGGGAGATGGGCATCGAGACGCTGGCCGTCTATTCCGAAGCCGACGAACAGTCCATCCACTGCCAGGTCGCCGACGACGCGATCTGCATCGGCCCGGCCTCCAGCGGACAGAGCTACCTGAAGGCGGATCGCATCCTGAGCGCGGCCGAGCTGGCGAACGTGGACGCGATCCACCCCGGCTACGGCTTCCTGGCGGAGAACGCCGATTTCGCGGAGCAGTGCGAGAGCTGCAACATCAAGTTCATCGGACCGGCCTCGGCGACCATCCGCATGATGGGGGACAAGGCGCTCGCCCGCGAGACGGTGAAGGCGGCGAAGGTGCCGGTCATCCCCGGAAGCCAGGGAGCGATCTCGGACGACAAGGAGGCGCTGAAACTCGCGAAGGAGATCGGCTTCCCCGTCATCATCAAGGCCGTCTCCGGCGGGGGCGGCCGGGGCATGAGGGTGGCCCACAACGCCGTCGCCTTCCAGCGGGAGTTCGAGACGGCCCGCAGCGAGGCCGACAAGGCTTTCGGGGATCCCTCCGTTTACGTGGAAAAGTTCATCCAGGATCCGCGGCACATCGAGTTCCAGATTCTGGCCGACGAGCACGGCAAGATCGTACACCTCGGCGAGCGGGACTGCTCCGTGCAGCGGCGCCACCAGAAGGTGATCGAGGAAGCCCCCTCGCCCTTTCTGAGCGCCGACCAGCGGCGGCGGATGGGACGGGCGGCGGTCAAGGCGGCCGAGGCGGCGAATTACTCGAACGCGGGGACGATCGAGTTCCTCGTGGACAGGGAGGGAGATTTCTACTTCATCGAAATGAACACCCGGATACAGGTGGAGCATCCCGTCACGGAGATCGTGACCGGCATCGACCTGATCAAGAAACAAATCCAGATCGCCTCGGGCGAACCTCTCGGCTTGGAGCAGAAACAGATCCGCGTTTCCGGCCACGCCATCGAGTGCCGGATCTGCGCGGAGGATCCCAGCCGGAATTTCGCGCCCTCACCGGGTCTGATCGGCGTGTATTTTCCGCCCGGAGGACCGGGGGTGCGGGTCGATTCGCACGCCTACTCCGGCTACCCCGTGCCCTCGCACTACGACTCCCTGATCGGCAAACTGATCACCTACGGCGAGACCCGGGACGAGGCGATCGTCCATATGAACCGCTCCCTCAAGGAGTATCTCGTCCGGGGGATCCACACCAACATCCCTTTCCTCCAGGCCATCGTGAGCGATCCCGTTTTCCGCCAGGGGCAGACGACCACCCGCTACGTCGAGGAGTTCCTCGCCCGCACCCCGCGCTACCTTCTCACTCCCACCCGACCCGACAACACCTGAAACCATGGAACCATCGAACCAATCCGAATCCACCGTGCCATTCGCCGCCGAGGAGGACTCCGCCTTCGGAGAAATCCGCATCAACCACAGCGTGGTGGCCAATATCGTCAGAATCGCCACCCTGAACGTACCCGGAGTCCACGCCGTCGGCGGCGGACGCTTCGAGGGCATCACGGACTTGTTCGGAAAGCGCGAGGGCGAACGCGGCGTCCGGGTGAGCGAGGACGAGGGAGGCACCTACGAAATCGACGTGCGGGTCATCCTCGACTACGGCGTCGAGCTGGCGAAGACCGGAGGCCAGATCCAGCAGGCCATCCGTGACGAGGTTTCCAAAATGACCAGCAAGGACGTCGCCCGCGTGGACATCGTGATCGACAGCGTGCATGTGCCCGAGGGCGGGCCCGATCGCGAGCCTGATCGCGAGCCCGGCCAGTGGAGCGGATGAGAACCATTATGAACACACTGAACTCCTATCTGAACACGATCCGCGAAGCGGATTTCAGCTATCTTTCGCAGGACGGCTTTCTGCTGCTGGGCGCGATCGTTCTCGGCCTGCTGTTGATTCTCCTGTTGCTCAGGCTCCGGCCGCCCTCGCGCATCCGGGCGTTCCAGGGAGAAACGGGGTACGTCGAAATCTCCCGCCACGCCCTGCTCGGGCTCGTCCATTCCGCCTGCGAGCAGCTTCCCGAAGTCCGCAAGCCTTCGGTCAAAGTGCGGGGCCGCAGGAGGGTGAACCTGTCCGTGCGGATCCGCGTGGACGGGTCCGCCCACCTGAGGGACACCGCCTCCTACCTGCAGACCCACCTGAAGGACGCCCTCGAGAACAATCTCGGCGTCGAGAAACTCGGAAAGATCGAGATCCTCGTCACCGGCATACGGGCCGCGTCCACCCCCCGGAAGATCGATTTGAACCAGAGCCCGCCCGAATCGAGAACTCCGGCGCCCGCGCCCGCGCCGGAACCCGCCGCAAAGAACGAACCGGCGGAGAAACCCGCGCCCCTGGCCCCCGCCCCCGCCACACCGAAACCGGACCTCTCCCCCGACCCGAAGGCACCGGCCGGATCGGCCGCACCCAAACCCGACCCGA
>JBKHCX010000185.1:0-4656 GCA_046541615.1 Puniceicoccaceae bacterium | reverse complement strand
CGGCGAGCAAGCCACCGTCCACGGCGAGCAAGTGGCCGTCAACGCCTTGGCCGAAGAGTTCGGACTGTGGGAGCGCATCAAGCGGGATATTGACCTGGACGCACGAGGGCAAGGGCTACGACCCGGAGGTGGTGATTGGAGCGCTGATTTTCAATTTCACCAACAGCGGGGCTTCTCTGGCCGATGCGGAAAGGCTGGACGAGGACGAAGCACTCAAATCGCTGCTCGAAATCAAGAAACACGCCCGCCAGCTCAAGGCCTGTTTCTAGGCTCCGGTCGGCTGGGTGTGCTGCTGGTGGCGTAGTTTCATCGGGGATTTGCTCGAAAACAACCGCCTCTACCGCAACGCCGCCCCGGGATAGACCGTCAGGAGGTTTTCGAAAGGCCGGAAATGATCGCAGGTGCCCTCGCGCCGGGCTTCATGCTGTCCGGACCATGCGTCAAAACTGGCAAAACGCAGGAAAACCTCCACTTTTGATCCCTCCCAGGTGGATCTGAAGCCTCTCCCGGCCATGGAGGCACTTCCGACTGGCCCGGGCTACAGTCGGGAAATCCGGAAATCGACCCGGGACCCCGTTCCATTCACTTCGCTAACGACGATCGGGGGGACGAAGGTTCAGGCAACTTTTTTATTGCCCGGTCGCAAATTGGAATTGGAATTGGCATACTTGCGGGCGCATCCACTCAATTTCCGGTACACAAACAAGGCTGTTTCGGGTAGTCTGCCCTCCCTATGAAAGAATACTTCCCGACGCCAAAGATTCGATACGAAGGCCCCGATTCGAAGAACCCCTTCGCTTTCAAGCACTACAACCCCGACGAAACCGTCGAGGGGAAGACCATGCGCGAGCACCTGCGCTTCGCGGCCCCCTACTGGCACGTCATGCGCAACCAGCTGGCGGATCCCTTCGGAGCGGGCACGGCGCTCATGCCATGGGACGACGGGAGCGATGCGGTGGACAACGCGCTCCGCCGCGTCGATGTCTTTTTCGAATTCCTCGAAAAGATGGACATCGACTTCTACTGCTGGCACGACCGGGACATCGCCCCGGAACTGAACGATCTGGCGGCGAGCAACCAGGCCCTTGATACCGTCGTCGCGAAAATCAAGGAGAAGCAGGCCGAGACGGGGAAAACCCTGCTCTGGGGGACGGCCTGCCTCTTCAACCACCCCCGCTACGCCCACGGAGCTGCCACCAGCCCGGACGCCCGTGTTTTCGCCTACGCCGCCGCCCAGGTGAAGAAGGCCCTCGAATGCACCAAGGAATTGGACGGGCTCGGCTACACCTTCTGGGGGGGACGCGAGGGCTACGGAACCCTGCTCAACACGGACATGAAGCGGGAACTCGACCACCTCGCCGCATTCCTCCACATGGCCGTCGATCACGCGAAGAAGATCGGCTTCGACGGGCCGTTCTACATCGAGCCCAAGCCGCGCGAGCCCTCCACCCACCAGTACGACTCGGACGCCGCCGCCTGCCTCAATTTCCTGCGCGAATACGACCTGATGGACCGGTTCCGGCTGAACATCGAGACCAACCACGCCACCCTAGCCGGGCACTCCATGGAACACGAGCTGACGGTCGCCGCGGGAGCGGGCATGCTCGGGAGCATCGACGCCAACCGCGGGGATCTTCTTCTCGGCTGGGACACGGACCAGTTCCCGACCGACCTCTACAACACGACCCAGGTCATGCTGGTCGTGCTGGGGATGGGCGGATTCCAGACCGGGGGGCTCAACTTCGACGCGAAGCGCCGGCGCGAATCGCACGAGCCCGAGGATCTGATCCACGCGCACATCGGCGGCATGGACACGTTCGCCCGGGGGCTCAAGGTGGCCGCCGCGATCCGGGCCGACGGACGGCTCGCCGGGTTCGTCCGCGAGCGCTATTCCTCGTTCGACGAGGGCATCGGGGCCAGGGTGGAGAAAGGCGAATGCTCGTTCGATGAACTGGAGCAGGCCGCCCTGCAGGGGGGCGAGCCGGTCCTGGCCTCCGGCCGCCAGGAGATGCTGGAGAACCTCATCAACGATCTCATCCGATGAGCGCCTGGCTCGGCATCGACGCATCGACCCAGAGCGTGACCGCCCTGCTGGTCGATGATTCCGGTCGAACCCTCCGCGAGGAGACCGTCAACTTCGGGCGCGACCTGCCGGCCTACGGGGCTCCGCAGGGCTTCGTCGAAGGCGGCGCCCCCGGCGAAGTCCACGCCGACCCGCTCATGTGGCTCGACGCGCTGGACCTGTGCCTCGGCCGCATGAGGGCCGCCGGATGCGACTTCTCGGCTGTTTCCGGAATCTCGGGCGCCGGCCAGCAGCACGGCACCGTTTACCTGGGGCGGGGCTGGACGGACGCTCTCGCCCGCCTCGACCCGGCCCGGGGCCTCTCCTCCGGGATCGCTCCGGCCCTGACCCGGAAGACCGCTCCGATCTGGATGGATGTCTCCACCGGGGCGGAATGCGCGGAGATCGCGGACGCCGTCGGCGGCCCTTCCGAGGTGTGCCGGAGGAGCGGGTCCGTCGCCATCGAACGGTTCAGCGGACCGCAGATCCGCCGGTTCCACAAGACCGACCCGGAGTCCTACCGCCGCACGGCGCGGATCCACCTGGTCAGCTCCTTTTTCGCGAGCATCCTCGCCGGAACCGACGCGCCGGTGGACCACGGGGACGGCACCGGTATGAACCTGCTCGATTTGGAGACGCTGGAGTGGGATCCCGCCCTGCTCGAGGCGACCGCTCCGGACCTCCGGGACAAGCTCCCCGCCCCGGCCCCGTCCGCGACCGTCATCGGGCCGGTCTCGCCGTATTTTCAATTCAAATACGGCTTCCAGCCGACGGCGAAGGTCGTCGCCTTCACCGGGGACAATCCGAGCAGCCTGATCGGCATGGGCGCGGCCTCGCCCGGCACGGCGGTCGTCAGCCTAGGAACCAGCGACACGTTTTTCGCGGCGCTCCCCCGCCCCACCTTCGATCCGAACGGATACGGCCATGTCTTCGGCAATCCTCTCGGCGGTTTCATGGCCCTGGCCTGTTTCCGGAACGGATCGCTCGCCCGCGAGGCTCTCCGGGACGAGCTGGGCGTCGATTGGGCGGCCTTCGGCGAAGAAGGCCTCTCCCGGACGCCCCCGGGCAACGACGGCAACGGGATGGTTCCGTTCTTCGGGCCGGAGATCACGCCGCGGGTCAACCTCGGAAAGCCGTTGCGGTTCGGTTCGGAGGCATTCCGGACGAACCCCTCCGCCGGCCAGCTGATCCGGGCCTGCCTCGAAGGCCAGTTCATCAACGTACGGCGGGAGACCCGGTGGATCGGAATCGAGCCCGAGGTGATTCTGCTGACCGGAGGCGCATCCCGGAACGATGGCATCGCGCAAACGCTGGCCGACGTGATGGGGGCGCCGGTCGACCGGCTGGCCGCATCCGGCTCGGTGGCGATCGGCGCGGTCATCCGCGCGGCGAAAGCCCTGGGAGGCAGCGCCGACGCGATCGAGCGGAAGCTCTCATCGGTGGTCCCGGGCTCCCGCAGAGTTCCGCGCGAGGGTCTGGCGGAAGTTTACTCCGATCTGGAGAAACGCTTCGGGGCGGCTCTTGATTCCTTTCTCAGGGATCGGTAACCGGCGATTCCAGGTCGGAATCGGTGATAACCTCCTCGTCGGCGGGCACCCGGATCAGAAACCCGTCGTCCACTCCGGCGGACACACCCGGGGACGAACCCGCCCCCCCCTTCGGAAGACCGATCAACTCGGCGAGAGATACGGGCGGAGCCATGACAGGATCCAGAGGCCCGGCGGCAGCATCGCCGCCCGATTCTTCCTCCGCGGTCTCGGCCTCCTCGCTCCTTTCCTCGAGAAATTCGTTGGCTCTCCGCACGGCTTCGGAATCGGAAAGACCCTCGCGGATCGCCGCCGAGATCGGATCGCCCGGATCCTCCTGTTCCTCGTCCCGGGTCTCGAGTGAGGAGAACCGAACCATGAAAACAAACGTGGCGACCATGATCAGGATACCCAGCACCGGCAGAACGTAGGAGCGATCCGCCCCCAAGACCCGGGGCTCTTCGACAGGCTGGTTCCCGCCCGAAAACACCCTCTTGCGGTCCCGCGCCGATCCTTCGTCCAGCTCCCATCCGGTCTCCGGGCGCTGGCGGTGTTCCTCGATCTCCCTCGCTGGAATGGGCCTGCGCTGCCGCGGCGTCGCCCGCTCGACATCCCGAACACCCACCCGGGAGAGATCCTTGAGAAGAAGCTCACGCAGATGCTCGGCGCACGGATCCGCGACACCGGAGGAACACCGCTCCAAATATTCCTCGACCTGTTCGATGAAAAGATCGCGCCGCTCCCGCTTCTCCCGCAAATCCTCCACCATCCACTCTGTTTCGGCCGGACTGATTTCCCCCAGAAGGAAAGACCCAACCAAGGATTTGAATTTTTTCTCGATCATGGGAATTCCAATCTACTGTCGTAATCATCAACCGCAGGGGCGGAGAATGCAACCTTTCGATTCGGCCATCGGGAAAATCGTCCGCCGGGGCCATCATCGTCTTGACCGGCCCGGCCCTGCCATGCGATCCTTCTTCTTCTTCCATCACGGGCCGTTAGCTCAATCGGTAGAGCAGTTGACTTTTAATCAATTGGTTCGGGGTTCGAGTCCCCGACGGCCTACCA
>JBKHCX010000184.1:0-4683 GCA_046541615.1 Puniceicoccaceae bacterium | reverse complement strand
AGTGCATCTCGCCGGAAAAGACGGCGGCGGCGTCGCGGTAAACGGTCGCCGCCTCCGCGCGCCCGCTCCCACTCCGGGAGACCGGGGAAAGCTTCTTCCGGTGGCTTCCGTTCTTCCCTGTCCGGCCCAACCTCGAACTTGTCGGCTTCGATGGGAGCCGTCCGCACATCTCCGACATCGTCCCCACGATCCCCGCCGCGGCGGGCGTGGAGTATCCGGAGGGGTGGGCTCTGTGCGCGCTCGCTGGTTTGGAGATTCCCGGGGGAATGAAGGGGCGCGGCGCTTAAAGGTCGTCGTGGATGCGGTTGAGCGCCAGGAGAGTGTAGGCCGTGACGAGGACGGGGTCTTTCTCCATCCAGCGGCCGTGGGTGTTGACCCAGAAACCGCTCGCATCCTGCAGGTCGAGCAACTGGAGGACCAGAGCCTCGCGCCAGTCGAGATCCGGATCCCCGGGGGTGGCGAGCTGTTCGATGCCAGCGACATCGAGGGCTGTCGCCATGGTCATGAAGTAGAAGAACCGGCCCTGCTGCCCCATGCCCGGGTTCTCCTCGAGCGTGAAGTTCTTCTCCAGCCATTCGATCACGCCCCGCACGCGGGGATCTTCCGGCTCGAGGTCGGCGTAGGCATAGCTGAGGAGGCCGGCGTAGCTGATGCTGCCGTAGGATCGGAGGGCGACGCGGCCGTCGGGCAGCTCCATTTCCCCGGCCTGGGATTTGCCCGGGAAGTAGTAGAATCCGCCGCGGTTGGCGGGATCGTCGCTGGCGAGACCGGTGTCGTTGGTTTCCTCCAGATTCTGGCAGCGGGACAGGAACTGCACCGCCGCCTCCCAATCCAGCTCGGGCGCGTCCTCGTCCGCCGAACCCGGAAACAGCGTGCGCGTTTCCGCCAGGGATTGCAGAGCGAACATCGTGTTGGACATATCGGAGTGGGAATAGGAGTTGCCGTAGCCGACGCCTCCGGAGAAGCGCTCGTTTTCGGATCCGGGCTCGAAGAACTGTTGGCCGCGGATGACGAACGCGCGGGCGCGCTCGATGATCTCCGAGTGGTCGGGGTTGCCGGCGGCGGCCAGCGCCATGAGGGAGATGGAAGTGTTGTAGTTCGCCAGGCCATGGTCGGGCGTGTAGATCCCGCCGTCGGGCTGCACGCGGGAGAGGATGAACTCCAGGGCCGGCCCGATGGTGGGATTCTCCCGGCCGACTTCGGGAGGAGCGGGCGATTGGAGCATGGCCCGCACGACGAGCGCGGTGATCGCCGGGTGGTCGGGGGTGGACCAGTTGCCCGCCGGTTCCTGTTGGTCTTCGAGCCATCGGAGCGCGCGCGTCATCGCCTGGGCGGTCTCCAACTTCAGCGAGAGGTTGGACGGCTCGGTTGACGCATCGCTTTGAGCGGGCAAGGGGATCGGCAGGAGCGCTCCCAGGAAAAGGGAGGCCGGGAGTAGGAGTCGGGCGGTGTTTCTCATGACCGGTTTTATTGAAACAATCACGGGGGCGTGTCAAGATACGGCGGAAAGGCGGGCCGGGGTGGGGGTTGGCGATGATCCCGGCGCAGTGGCTCTCGGGATCGTGCCGCCGTCGAAGTCGTCCCTCGGTTTGCCGGCGAGGTCCGCGTCCTTGCATTTCCCGCCTCCGCCGGCGCCGAATCCGCGCTATGGCGCGGGTGAACGGCGGCTGGCACGGATGATGGGAAGCTCACGGAAAAGCGCCCCTTCACCCGAAAGCCGGAACGACACGATCGGTGTCGCAGACCCCTAGCTGTTCCACGGTTCGGGGAAGGGCGACTTGCCGCCCTGGACGGCGTGGTCGTGGTGCAGGCTGCCGCGCTGGAGGTGGATGACGGGCTTGGCGTAGGCCGGGTAATTCTCGTCGAGGTGGGCCTGGAGTTCCCTGGGGCCGTGGTCCTGGTTGAGGATGCCGTAGGCCGGGTCGTCGTGCCAGTTCTCGGGCGGTGTCGGGTGGACCTTCCAGGCGCCGTTCTCGACGGCGTCGCTCCAGGGGTCGTTCGACGGATCGTGGCGCTCGAGGAGGGCGCTCTTGAGCCGGCTTTCGTGCGCGGCGGCGGCGGGGTCGCCGATGCGGTTCTCGCCGTCCACCAGGCGGCCGTCGACTTGGAAGAGCCATTCCTTGTTGTCGGGCGCGGAGTAGAGGTATTTCCACCGGCCGTCGCTGACGCCGTATTGGCCGCACCAGCCGTGGGAGAACTGGCTGAAGACGAGGCGCCCGCCGGCGGCGGAGGGGCGGTTGGCCAGCTCGACGATATCGGCGGTCTCCGGGCTGCGTTTTTCCGCTTCCACCCCGGCGGCGGTGGTGAAGGTCTCGAAGAAGTCGAGCAGGCTGACGGGGGTGTCGCAGGTCCGCCCGGCGGGAATGCGCCCGGCCCAGGCGGCGACCATGGGCACGCGGAAGGAGGCCTCGAGCATGCAGCGTTTGCCCGCGCAGCCGTAGTCGCCCATCATCTCGCCGTGGTCGGAGGTGAAGACGATCAGGGTGTTGTCGCGCTCCGGCCCGAGGGCGTCGAGGATGCGTCCGACGGAGTGGTCGATGAGCGAGATGTTGCCGTAGTAGGCGGCCTTGATGGTGCGCCAGCCGGTGTCGTCCTCCTGGGCGGTGTCGCGGCCTTTGTAGCGGAGCTGGTAGCGGTTGGTGCGGGACTGGTAGTCCTTGTAGTCGTCCGGCCGATACGGGTTGTCCACCTCGACGTTGCGGTAGAGGAAGTGGAAGGGCATGGGATTGGTGATCGGCGGGTGCGGCTCCGGGAAGTGGCAGTGCAGGAGGAAGGGGCGGTCCGCGTCGCGGCGCCCGAGGAAGTCGATGCACTGGTCGGCCAGCCACTCGGGCTGGGTGTGCTCGACCGGGGCGTTGGTGGCGTGCGGGATCATGTAATACTCGCTGCCGAGGTTCATGCTGGGCCGGTTGTAGGGCGGGTAGCCGTGCCCGTCGCAGAACTCGCCGTAGCTCGGCAGGATTTTGACGCTGGCGGGCATGGGCTTTTCCCCGCCGGTGAACTCCTCGACGCCGTCGAAGAGCCAGCCGCGTCCGTGGTGGTGCACCTTGCCCGTCCAGAAGGTCTGGTAGCCCGCCTGGTTGAGGAGGGTCATGAAGGAGGGGTCGTGCGGGCTGGGCATCCGGGGGCCGTCCTCCGGCTCCCAGTGCCACCAGTCGTGGTCGGTGAAGCGGTGGCGGTGCGGCTCGATCCCGGTCGCCATGGCCACGCGGGCGGGCGAGCAGATCGGTGCCGGGGTGTAGGCCCGGGTGAAGGCGGTGCCGCTCTCGCAAAGGCCGTCGAGTACCGGGGTCTTGATCACGGGATTTCCGAGAGCGCCGATGGTGTCGGCGCGCTGCTGGTCGGTGACGATGACGAGGATGTTGGGCTTCTTCTTCATAAGAGGATTTTTTCAGGTGCTTAGAGCGCGTGGCGGTGCGGGCCGAAATCGGCCTGATAGTAATGGGTGGTCATGCGGCCGGGCGGCGCGATGTCGCGGTCGATGATCTCCCGGTCGGCCTCGGTGACCTCCACCGCGAGGGCGCCGAGGTTGTCTTCGAGCTGTTCCATGGTGCGGGGGCCGATGATCGAACTGGTGATGCCGGGCTGGGCCATGTTCCAGGCCAGAGCGTATTGGGAGGGCGGGACGTCCCGCTCCCGGGCGAAAGCGACGAACCGATCGACCACCGCGAGGGTGACGGGGTTGTTGCGGGAGGTTTTCTTTTCGTTGGCGTCGCGCTCGAAGCGTTTGCCTTCGGGGGCGGGGTTGGCCGAGGAGTAGGCCCCGGTGAGGAGTCCGCCCGCCAGCGGGCTCCAGGGGATGATGGCGATGCCGTAGGTCTGGCAAAAGGGAACCAGCTCGCGCTCGATGCGGCGGTCGAGCAGGTTGTAGGGCGGCTGCTCGCAGGAAAAGGGCGTGAAGCCGCGCTCCCGCGCGACCATCAGCGCCTCCATGCACTGCCAGGCGGCGAAGGTGGAGGTGCCGGTGTAGCGCACCTTGCCCTGACGCACCAGCAGGTCGAGCGCGGCGAGGGTTTCGTCGATGGGCACGTCGGATTGCGGACGGTGGATTTGATAGAGATCGACATGGTCGGTGCGCAGGCGTTTCAAGGAATCCTCGCAGGCGCGGATGAGGTGTCGGCGCGAGTTGCCCCGCGCGTTCGGGTCGTCCCGATCCACCGGGAAATGGGCCTTGGTGGCCAGCACCACGCGGTCGCGCCGCCCGTCGCGTTCCAAGGCCCGCCCGACGATGTCCTCCGAGCGCATGCCGGCGTACACGTTGGCGGTGTCGATGAAATTGATCCCCGCGTCGAGCGCCCGGTCGATCATGCGGAAGGAGTCCTCTTCCGAGGCCTTGCCGCCGAACATCATGGTGCCGAGGCAAAGGGGGGAGACCTGGACTCCCGTGCGTCCGAAATCGCGGTATTCCATGGGGGATGGATTATCGGGATAGCGGCGCCGCTTGCAAGGTTGGATCCATGAACGGAGGACGACCGGGTGTGACCACAAGTGCGTGGAGTGATCAAAGGTTTTTTTCCGATTTTCCAGTTGATTCGCGGCCATCGCGGCAACCGTCTTCGCTCTTCGAGCTCCGCCGAGTCAAGAGCACGAGGCCCTACATAAAGACAAAGTCCGATTTTATCGTTGCCTTTCGAAAAACTGGTAGGGCCGCGTGCTCTTGACGGCCATAGCCCGGCTTGTCCG
>JBKHCX010000183.1:0-4757 GCA_046541615.1 Puniceicoccaceae bacterium | reverse complement strand
CCCATGATTCTGGAAATTGCCAGTCCGATTCGGAATATCAAGAAGATTCGGAGATTGAATTCAGAAGGTCGATGTGCTATGGAGAGAGAATGTTACATCCCAAACTCAAATTTACGGTTTCGAATTCCTCCCCCGCCACTCGCCGATGTCTCATGGTGTTGGCGTTGCGCTTGTGTCCCGCCTTGCTTGCGGTCGGCGTAGTTGCCGCTGAGAATCCCTGGGCCGCCGAAAGCGGCGAATCCCGTCCTTTCCCCGTCCAGGTGGATCCTTTCGCCGAGGGCCTTCTCGACTTGCGGTCTCTGAATGAATCCGTGGCCGGCGAAAGCGGTTTTATCCGGCTCAGCGACGACGGCGAGGGCTATGTGCGGGGCGACGGCTCGCCCCTGCGCCTGTGGGGGGTGGCGGCCCACGCCCAACCGGCGGAAAAGCAAACGGAGGCGGATCTCGCCGCCCACGCCCGGTTCCTCGCCCGCATGGGCTGCAACGTCGTGCGGGTGGGGGGCGCCAACGCCGGACTCGTGCCGCAGGAAGAGGGGGCGCCGCTGGACGAACCCAGCCGCGCCGAGCTGGACAAGGTCTGGCGGACGGTGGCCGCGATGAAAAAGGAGGGCATCTACACGCGTTTCTCCGCTTTCTGGGATCACGGATCGGTCAAATACATCAACCCGGACTGGGGGCTGGAAGGCTACCAAAGCGGCGACCGGTTGAACGCGCTCGTTTTCTTCGAGCCGCGCCTGCAGGCGGCTTTCAAGAACTGGATGAAGATTCTCCTGACCGAACCCAATCCCTACACCGGGATTCCGTTGAAGGACGATCCGGCCTTCGCCATTCTGCAGATCGTCAGCGAGGACACCCTTTTGTTCTACTGGTTCAATAGCATTCACGGCGGGCCGCGCCGCGAGCTGGAGCGCCAGTTCGCGGACTGGGCGATCCGGCGCTACGGTTCCCTCGAAAGCGCGCTCGAGGTCTGGGACAACCGGACTCTGGAGGATGACGCGCCCGGTGAGGGACGGCTTGCGCTTTTTCCGATCCATGAGTTGCACCAGCCGCAGACACCGGAACTCAGTCGGCGCTACCAGGATCAGGTCGAGTTTCTCGCCCGCACCGAGCGCGCGTTTTACGAAGAGATGATCCGCTACATCAAAGAGGATCTGGGGGCCGGGCAATTGGTCACCGCGAGCAATTTCGGGCCGAGCGACCCCGTGCGCCTGGGAGATCTCCAGCGCTGGATATGGACCGCCGGGGACGCCATTGAGCGAAACAATTTCTACAACGTCGTCCACAAGGGCAAGGGAAGCGCCTGGAAAATCGAACCGGGGCATTTTTTCACCGTTCGGAGCGCGACCCGCGACCCCGGCATCCCGCAAATCCGCAAGCTGGTGGTCGGCAAGCCGATGAACCTCAGTTCGACCACGTGGCTGCTTCCCAATCTTTACACGGCCGAGGGTCCCTTGATCGCCGCCAGCTACGCCTCGATGAACGGGATCGACGGTTTTTTCTGGTTCGCGGCCACGGCACCCGGCTATCACGAGCAGCCCTTCATGAACTGGGCGGGCAAGGCGGGCGAGCACCCCATCCACAAATGGAGCCTCAGCCATCCGGGATTGCTCAGCCAGTTTCCGGCGGCGGCGCTGATCTTCCGCCAGCAGTTGGTGGATCCGGCGGCCACGGTCGTCCATGAGGAGCGCACGTTCGAGGAGATGATCCGGCGGGTGCCTCCGTTGCTCGCCCAGGATATGGAGTATCAACCGGCCGAATTCGTATCCGAAGTGCCCGCCGAACGGCGGGACCTGCAGCAGACGGTGAAGCCGGAGGCCTTTTTGATCGGTAGGGTGGAAACGGTTTACGAGGGCGATCCCGCGCGGTCCGTCGCCACCGAACTGAAACCCTACCTGGGCGAAAATGGCTCGGAGATTCGGACGACGCACGATCAGTTGGTGCTCGACCGGGAAACCGGTCTGTTGACGATTCAGGCACCCTCCGCCCAGGGCGTGGTCGGATTTCTCGCGGAGGCGGGGGGGACGTTCAGATTGCCCGATCTAGAGATCACCAGTGGAAACGATTACGCCTCCATCGTCGCCGTCAGCATGGATGGCCGCCCGCTCAGCGCCAGCCGGAAGATTCTGGTGCAGTTCGGGGCCGCCGTTCGTCCGACCGGATGGGAGGTGGCAGCCGACAGCCGCGAAATCGACGGGGTTGCGGTGGAGGGCTTCCGCATTGTGAAAACGGGGGAACTGCCGTGGCGGATGAGGACTGCTCGGGGCCGCCTCGTCCTGAACAATCCCACGATCACCCGCGTTGCCCATCTCGACTCCGGGGGCGCATTGATCGAGGACTTGCCCGTGGAGCGCGAGGGCGACCGGATCGCCTTCGACCTACCGCCGGACGCCCTCTACCTGCTGCTCTCCGACGGCGAGCGGTGAGTGTTTCTACTCCATTCGAGGAGCTGGCCGATGAAAGGCCGGACCCGATCCATGTAAAAAGAGCGCTCGATTCAATCGTGTATTTGCTGTTTTGTTATCGGATCCCCCCTCCTTCGGGCTGCCGCCACGCTCCACGCCGGGCTAATCCAGAATCAGATAGATTGCGCTAGTTGGCAATGTGAGGGATGCGGTCGCGCCGTCGCGCTTGAGGGGGAGCTTGTCGCCGGGCTGGCCGAGGGGGTCGAGCGCTGTGGCGGTGGTGAGGCCGGGGTTGTTGATTGCGATGCGGCCTTGGATGGTTTCGAGGCGGAAGGGGGCTTCGCCGGTATCGGTGATGCGCCAGCCTTGCAGGGTTGGGCCGTCTTTCTCCTGATGCGTTGCCGCCTCCAGCTTCCAGCCGGTGGGGCGAGCGCGGGGGGAAATCTGCACAAAGATTTTGCCGGATTCGGCGAGCGGCTTCCGGTCGAGCGCGATGGCGGTGATGCCGAGGTGCTCGTTGGCGGATTCGACCGAGAGGGTGCTCAGGGTGACGCGCCCGGCGTTTTTGAGGAAGCCAACGACGGACTGCGCTTCGGGGGTGTCGAGGGTGATGATGCCGGTCTTGCGATCACAGCGCACCGTGCCGTCGAGGGAAGCGATGAGGTCGCCGCCGTCGTAGGCGCGGACTTCGGGGGCGACGGTGGTCTCGCCCTCTGAAAAGTCGGCGAGGACGGCTCCCATGAGGAAGGCTTCGGGTGGCAGCGCTCCGGCGGCATCGGCAAGATGGGTGCCATCACCGCCATCCTGATTGGGATCAAAGTCCGCGCCGGGGGCGAGCAGGGGCGGCTTGAGCGAGGTGATTTCATCGAAGGAACGGTGCTCGACCACGGCCGGGCGGTCCTGGCTGCCGTAACCGAAGCGGGCGATGAGGGCGGCGGCGGGGAAAGCGCCCATCTGCGCGGGCTCGGAGCAATTCCATCGCGACATGAGGGCGCGGTTAAAGGGCAAAAACAGGGAATCGCCATCCCAGCGCACGGCGCGCGGCCCGGCGAAGGAGGCGGCGGTTTGCCCGGTGACATTGGCGTAGATGGCGGAGAGCAGCGGACCCTCGTTGGCGTATTCGTGCGGGTGCGGCCAGAGGGTTTCAGAGATCCAGAAGGGATGCCCGGCGACTTGCCGCTGGACCTGGGGCATCTCCAGCGGGGCGCGGGTGATGGATTCGAACTGCATGAACTGGCCTTCGGAAACCTGCCAGCCCTTGTTTTTGCCGATTAGGGTGGACGAGCCCGGATAGCTGTTTCCGGCGATGACATCCGCCTGCGCCTTCACCCACTGTTCGAGATCGGTCATGGTTTCCGGGACGGCGGGGCGGAAGTTGGAAGTGAGGATGAGCTGTTTTGCCCCGATGTCTTCCCGCAGCCAGCGCGTCATCTCCGCATAGAAGTCACGCTGGTGTTCGGCGATGAACCTGGCTTGGGCGCGGATGCGGGGGAGGTTCCCGGGGGCGCTCTTTCGTCCCTCCTCCGAGGCAAACCACCAGTTAAGCAGACCGAGGCGTCCGGCGGCGAGGTCATCGCCCTCGGCGGACGTGCCGCCCCAGGCGTCGATGGCTTTCTCCAGGCTGCCGTATTCGGCGGCGGCCCATGTGCCAAACAGGGTTTGGGCATTGCGCAGGGGTTCGCCTTTTAAACTCGCAAGCGTGAAAAAGAGCGGGCTGTCCTCGTTGAAAAAGGTGAAGCTGGCCACGGCGGTCTCCTCGGCCAGGGGGACCCCGGTATAGGGGTTCTCAAGGGTCAGCATCTGGCGCACCCAGGCTTTGTAGATTTCCTGGAGGCGGGGGGAGAAAAAGACGACGTTGGTCATTTTCGCGCCGGGCGCGTAGCCCTCGATGCCCATCTCAAATTTCTCGAACCCATAGAACCACGTCCCGCGAACGGTGGAATAAATGCCCTGGTCTTTGAGGACAGCGACGCGTTTCCAGAGGTCGTCAAGCACCTTGGGATCGACCTTCGTGGGGTCGTCCTGATCGGGCGCAGGCCTGGGCAGGGCACCGGCGAGGGCCAGGTTTACGCCCATGCGGGCCAGGCCGCGCGCGTAATCGCGGTGGTCATCGTCCGACCAGTTCTTCGGATACGTGCTGGCGTGGACGGCCCAGAAGCGGATCGGCTCGCCGTCGCCGCGCACAAAGCTGCGCCCATCTTCGGAGAGGCGCAGAAAGCCGTGCTCGCCCGCAGCCGTCTCATTGAGCGCGCGCAGATCGATGGGGCTTTCGGCGTCGAGCGGGCCGGAGAGATCCGGCACCCAACTGTTGGCTTCAGTCGGGATGAAGGGATTCTCCTGCGCGGCGGACCAGGG
>JBKHCX010000182.1:0-4918 GCA_046541615.1 Puniceicoccaceae bacterium | reverse complement strand
GGGGTCGCACGACTGAAGTCATGCGACTAGGCCCCAGACCAGGACACTCGCCTTCTTCCTTTATGGCGGGGGTTTCTTACTCCTTCTCTCGGTGACCTATTCTCTATCTGTTGCCGGGCATTTTCGATACCTTGATCGCTTGATCGGATAGCGGGGGGCGATTGAATTCGCGACCCACGCGTTGTCGCGCCGGGGGCCATGTCGGCACAGGCCGGTCGTACGGGCGTCCCGGCCGGCCGGGAGGGCTTGCGGAGAAACATGACGGGAGACCGGCCGCCGGCCTTGCAGCAGGCCTACGGGCGTGCGGTGCGGCCGCCGCACACAGGAGGGGTGTCGGGATGACTGGATTCGAACCAGCGACCTCTGCGTCCCGAACGCAGCGCTCTGCCAGACTGAGCTACATCCCGTCGGGAAAGAGGGAAGACAAACAGAGCCCGCACCGGAAAGCAAGCAATCTCGGGAGGAAACTTCCCCGTTGCGAAAAAAAAGGGCCGCCCCTGCCGGGGCGGCCCTTGTCAAATCACACGGTTTGCGTGGTTCCTCCGGACGGAGCGGCTTACATCATGCCGCCCATGCCGCCCATGCCGCCCATGTCACCGCCGCCCGGAGCGGGCTTCTCCTTCTCAGGAATGTCGGTGATCATGCACTCGGTGGTCAGGAGCAGGCCGGCGACCGAACCGGCGTTCTGCAACGCGGTGCGGGTGACCTTGGCCGGATCGACGACGCCCGCTTTCACGAGGTCCTCGTATTCGCCGGTGGCGACGTTGTAGCCCTTCGTGCTCGCGCTCTTGAGCACCTGCTGCACGACGATGGAGCCTTCCACGCCGGCGTTCATGCAGAGCTGGCGGAGCGGAAACTCGATCGCCTTCCGGACGATCGTCGCACCGATGGCTTCGTCGCCTTCGAGCTGCACTCCCTCGATCGCCTTCGCGGCGTTGAGAAGAGCGACACCACCCCCCGGCAGGATTCCCTCTTCGACGGCCGCGCGGGTCGCGTGAAGGGCGTCCTCGACGCGGGCCTTCTTTTCCTTCATCTCGGGCTCGGTCGCCGCACCGACGTTGATGACGGCCACCCCGCCGGCGAGCTTCGCCAGGCGTTCCTGCAGTTTTTCGCGGTCGTAGTCGGACGAGGTTTCCTCGATCTGGCGGCGGATCTGCTTGACCCGGCCCTGGATGTCGGAGGACTTGCCGCCCCCTTCGACGATGGTCGTGCTCTCCTTGTCGATGGAGACCCGCTTCGCCTTTCCGAGATCGCTGATCTGGACGTTCTCGAGCTTGATGCCGAGATCCTCGGTGATGCAACGCCCGCCGGTGAGGACGGCGATGTCCTCGAGCATGGCCTTGCGGCGGTCACCGAAGCCGGGGGCCTTGACGGCGCAGACGTTGAGGGTGCCGCGCAGCTTGTTGACCACGAGGGCCGCGAGCGCCTCCCCTTCGACGTCCTCGGCGATGAGGACAAAGGGCTTGCCCTGCTTCGCCACGTTCTGGAGGAGCGGGAGGATGTCGTTGAGGTTCGAGATCTTCTTCTCGTGGATCAGGATGTAGGCGTCCTCGAGGACACACTCCATGGACTCCTGGTCGGTCGCGAAGTAGGGGCTGAGGTAGCCCTTGTCGAACTGCATCCCCTCGACCACTTCGAGAGTCGTCTCGATGGACTTGTTCTCCTCGACGGTGATCGTGCCGTCCTTGCCCACCTTGTCCATCGCGTCGGCGATGATGTCGCCGATTTCCAGATCCCAGTTGGCCGAGACGGTCGCCACCTGGCGGACCTCGTCGCGGGTGCTGACCTTTTTGGCGTTCTTGGCGAACTCGCCGACGGCGGCGGCGACGGCTTTGTCGATGCCCCGCTTGAGGTACACCGGATTCGCTCCGGCGGCGACGTTCTTCAGCCCCTCGCGGTAGATCGCTTCGGCGAGGACCGTCGCGGTCGTCGTGCCATCCCCCGCGGCGTCGGAAGTCTTCGAAGCGACTTCCTTCACCATCTGGGCGCCCATGTTTTCATACGGATCCTCGAGTTCGATCTCCTTGGCCACCGTGACCCCGTCCTTCGTGACGGTCGGCGAGCCGAATTTCTTGTCGATGATTACGTTGCGTCCTTTCGGGCCGAGGGTCACCTTGACGGCCTTGGAGAGAGTCTCCACGCCGCGCAGGATCTTCTTGCGACCCGATTCGTCAAACAGTAGTTGTTTGGCCATTTCTTTTACTTTTCTTTGGTTGGGTTTCGGTTGATTATCCAATGACGCCAAGGATGTCGTCCTCACGCATCAGCGTATAGGTGTCGCCATCGAGCTTGACTTCCGTGCCTCCGTATTTGCTGACGAGCACGCGGTCGCCGACCTTGACTTCAAAGGTGCTTTTCTTGCCCTTTTCGTCGGTCTTGCCGGTGCCCAGTGCGATGACTTCAGCTTCCTGCGGCTTTTCTTTCGCCGAATCAGGAATGATGATGCCACCGCGCACTTGTTCATCTTCTTCGATGTGCTTTACGAGAACACGATCTCCGAGTGGTTTTATGTTTACTTTCATGTAGGTGGTTTTGGTTTCTGGTTGGATTGTGGAACTGTGGAGCCCCGAACGAGGTCAGTCCTTCTTCTTGTCTTCTTCGTCGACGACCTCGAAATCGGCGTCCACGACATCGTCTTTTCCGGAACCGGAGGATTCGCCCGGACCGGGGGAACCTTCGCCGCCGCCGGCGGTCTCACCCGCCCCTTCCGCGCCGGCCTGGCTGTAAATCTCCTGGCCGATCTGCGTGAGGATGCCGGTGATCTTCTCTTTGGCGCCTTTGAGCTCCTCGATCGTGGCCGACTGGTTCTCGAGAATCTTGCGACCCTCGGAAACCGCCAGTTCGACGGCGTTCTTCCTGTCCCCGGGAAGCTTGTCTCCCAGTTCCGAAATTTGTTTCTCCGCCTGGTAGCAGAGGTTGTCGAGTTCGTTGCGGTTCTCGACCGCCTCCTTGCGCTTCTTGTCCTCGTCGGCGTGGAGTTCGGCCTCTTTCTTGAGACGCTCGATCTCGTCCTTGTCCAGACCGGACGATCCCGAGATGGTGATCTTCTGATCCTTCCCGGTGCCCTGGTCCTTCGCGGTGACGTGCAGGATGCCGTTGGCGTCGATGTCGAAGGTGACTTCGATCTGCGGCACGCCGCGCGGGGCGGAGGGGATGCCTTCGAGGCGGAAATTGCCGAGCATCTTGTTGTCGGCCGCCATCGGGCGCTCGCCCTGGAGGACCTTCACATCGACGGCGGTCTGGTTGTCCGCGTAGGTGGAGAAGATCTGGCTCTTCTTGGTCGGGATCGTCGTGTTGCGCTCGATCATGGGCGTGGAAACGCCGCCGGCGGTTTCGATGCCGAGGGTCAGCGGGGTCACGTCCAGAAGCAGCACGTCGCGCATGTCGCCCTGGAGGACGGCTCCCTGGATGGCCGCGCCGATGGCCACGACCTCGTCCGGGTTCACGCCCTTGTGGGGCTCCTTGCCGGCCAGATCGCGGGCGATCTGGATGACTTTCGGGTTGCGGGTCATCCCCCCGACCAGAACGAGGTCGTTCACCTCGGAGGAGGTCAGGCCGGCGTCCTTCATGCAGGCTTCGAAAGGTCCCTTGATCCGCTGGAAGAGCGAATCGGTGATCTGCTCGAGCTTCGCCCGGTTCAGGGTCACGTTCAAGTGCTTCGGGCCGGATGCGTCGGCGGTGATGAAGGGGAGGTTGATGTCGGTGGACTGGGTCGAGGAGAGGGCGATCTTCGCCTTCTCGGCCTCTTCCTTGAGCCGCTGCTTCGCCATCGGATCGCTCAACAGGTCGATCCCGTTCTCCTTCTTGAATTCATCGGCCAGCCATTGGATGAGCGCCGTGTCCCAGTTGTCGCCTCCGAGGTGGGTGTCGCCGTTGGTGGCCTTGACCTCGAAAACGCCGTCCCCGATTTCGAGAACCGACACGTCGAAGGTGCCTCCGCCCAGGTCGAAGACCGAGATCGTGTGGTCGTTTTTCTTGTCGAGGCCGTAGGCGAGGGAAGCGGCCGTAGGCTCGTTGATGATCCGCTCCACCTCGAGGCCGGCGATCGTGCCCGCGTCCTTGGTGGCCTGTCGCTGGGCGTCGTTGAAGTAGGCGGGTACGGTGATGACGGCCTTCGTGACCGGCTCGCCGAGGTAAGACTCGGCGTCGGCCTTCAGCTTGCCCAAAACCATCGCCGAGATCTGCTCGGGGGAAAAGTCCTCGGTCTTGTCGCCGACCTTGCAGCGGATGTAGGCGTCGCCGTTTTTGCCTTCCACGACTTCATAGGGAAGGCTGCGGGCCTCCTCCTGGACCTCGCTGAACTTCCGCCCGATCAGCCGCTTGGCCGAAAAAATCGTGTTCTGCGGATTCGTGATCGCCTGGCGCTTGGCCGCCTGGCCGACCAGCCGCTCGCCGCTCTTGGAAAACGCGACCACCGAAGGCGTGGTCCGCGCACCTTCGGAGTTCTCGATGACTTTGGGCTCGCCCCCTTCCATGATGGCGACGCAGGAGTTGGTCGTTCCCAGATCGATTCCAATTATCTTGCTCATGCCAATCCCTTTGCGGGAATGGTGCCAGGATTGGCCCGATTTCCTATCCTGTTTGAGATCAAAAACAAAGAAATTCCATGATCGAAAGAGGGCCACCGGGAAGCTCCCGATGAGACGCCATTCTGTCTCACTGATGTCCCGGTTGCCCCGGTGTGTCACAGTGGAGCAGCGCCCGGCGGGATGGGCGGGCATTGCGGATGGGCGGCGCGCCGGCGGGCTCCGACGGATCGCACGACTGAAGTCATGCGACTACGTGCGCCGCCGATGAAGGCCCGAAACGCAACGGGCGCTCTGAAACCGTCCGGATGGCCGGCGCGCCCGGGGGGCCGCCCGGTCGCACGACTGAAGTCATGCGACTACGTGCGCCGCCGATGAAGGCCCGAAACGCA
>JBKHCX010000181.1:0-4929 GCA_046541615.1 Puniceicoccaceae bacterium | reverse complement strand
CTCAATTTGTTTTGCGACTACGGGATGGGCGCGACCCGGCGCGCCGCGCGGCGGGACCGGTGCCGGGTTTTTCATGCCGGTCCTGCCTCGACGGTGGAAGATCTGGATTTTCAGGGCCGCGGATTTTGAGAAGAGAAGACGAAAAATTCGATTGCCCGCGGTGGGGAAACGGCCCAATTTCGACCCGATGAAAATGAAATCAAGACTCAATCTTGCAGTGATTAGCGGAGCGTTTCTGTCTCTTGCCGGCGTGCTTGGCGCACAGGGCATGGCGGAGTTGGCGGACATGGAGAAGGAATCGCCGCTGGCGTTTCTCGACGAGCTGGAGTCCTCGGGGGCGGCGACCTTCGGCTGGGACAGCATCTATCTGGCGGAAGGGCGCGACGATCTGGAGGACGGCGGTCTTTACACGGCGGGATTCGCGGGCGAGGCCGGGCCTCTTGCGGTCGGGGCGTGGTATGCCGACGGAACGGAGGTGGACTACAACGAGTGGAATCTGTTCGGCGAGCTGGGCTTCGCCTTGACGGAGGAGTTGTCCGTTTACGCGGGGTTCACCTATCTGGCCTTTTTCGAAGAGGGGGACAAATCGGAGGACCGGGAGATCGGCGCGGGAGCGTCCTATGCGATCGGGGGCTACCTCGAGGCGGCGGCCGATTACGTTTACTCGTTCGAATCGGAGGGTTCATTCGTCGAACTGGCCCTCGCCGCACCGCTCGAACCGGCCGCGGATCTGGAACTGGCCCCCTATGTTCTGCTGGGCCTCGACTTCGGCTACCGCACCGAGGCGTACGACGGTTTCAACCATTTCCAGGTCGGCGTCGATGCCGCGTACGCGCTCACCGGGAACTTCGCCGTCGGCGGATACGCCGCATATGCCTTCGCCCTGGAGGACATCGACAAGGAGGAGGACCGGACCGGGGAGGACATCGGGGACAACCCGGCTTTCGGTCTCTTCGCCAGCCTCTCGTTCTGAGGCGGTTCCGGGCGGCTTGTTCAGAGCACGTGGCTCGGCACGTGCTGGTGGACGGGGACCAGGAAACGGCCGAGCTGCGAGGGCGGCGTGTCTTCGAGGGTGCCGAGGGTGACGGCCCTTTCCACGCCGATGTCGTCGATGGCGGTCCGGCGGAGGCTCGTGAGGTAGGCCCCGCAGCCGAGTCTGCCTCCGAGGTCGTGGGCGACGGTGCGGACGTAGGTCCCCTTGCTGACGTCGATCCGGAAGGTCACGTCGGGCAGATCCATCCCGAGCAGTTCGAACGATTGGATCGAGATGAACCGGGGCTCGCGTTCCACCTCCTCGCCCTTCCGGGCCAGCTTGTAGAGGGGCACGCCCTTGATCTTTTTCGCCGAGAACATCGGCGGAGTCTGGTACTGGTCCCCGAGAAAGGCCGTGAACAGATCCTTCATCTCCTGCTCCGTGACCGGGGGAACCTCCCGTTGCTCGAGCACTTCGCCGTCCGCGTCCTGCGAATCGGTGATCGTGCCGAGGCGGAAGGTGCCCTCGTAGGTTTTCGCCCGGCTCATCAGGAAGTTGGAGGCCTTGGTGGCCCGGCCGACGAGAATGATGAGGAGGCCGGTCGCCATGGGATCGAGGGTTCCGGCGTGACCGACCTTTTTGATCCGGTAGATCCGCCGGATCCGGGCCACCACGTCGTGGGAGGTGAGCCCGGGTGGTTTGTCCACGAAGAGCAGGCCTTCGAGGCGGCTGTTAGGATTCTCCATCGGAATTGGTTTTCGCTGTTTTCTTTTCGCGGAGATGGGCTTGGAGAATGCTCACCAGGCGGGGATAGAACTCGTCGATGGTGTCGTCCACGCGGAATCCGGCCGCGCAGGCGTGACCGCCTCCGTCGAACCTGCGGGCGATGGTATCGACCCGGTAAACGGGATCCTTCGACCGCAGGCTTCCCTTGATCCGGCCTTTGTTCTCTTCGAGGAAGACACCGATGCGCACCCCCTCGACCGAGCGGGCGTAATCGACGAATCCCTCCGAGTCCTCGTTGGTGGTGCCGGTGCGTTCGTACTCGCCGTCGCGGATGAAGCCGGTGCAGACCGTGCCGCCCAGCTCGAGCCGGAGCGTGGCGAGGAAGGCCTGCAGAAGCTGCATCCGGCCGAGGGATTCCTGTTCGTAGAGGATGGTGGCCACCTTGGCGGGCGCCGCGCCGAACTCGCAGAGGTGGCAGCAGATTTCGAAGGTGCGGGTGGTGGTCGAGGGGAAGCGGAACTGCCCGGTGTCGGTGGCGATCCCCACGTAGAGGGCGTTGGCGGTGGTGGCGTCGGGTTCGTAGCCGAGCGAGAGGAACAGCTCGGCCAGGATCTCGGCCGTGGCGCTGGAGTGGGGGACGACCAGGTTGTGCTCGGCGTATTCCGGGTTGGAAATGTGGTGATCCACATTGAACAGGGTGTTCGGGAGCCGTTCCCTCAGGTTCTTGCCGATGCGGACGGCGTCCGCGCAATCGACGGTGACGGCCTCCCAGCCCTCCGCGTCGAATTCGTCGGCTCGGGCGAAGGGGGTGTCCCCGATGAAATCCCGCAGGTTTTTCGGGACCGGGTCGGCGTTGACCGCGACGGCCTCGATCCCTTCGTCGTTGAGAAACCGGCAGAAGGCGACCTGCGAGCCGATGCAGTCGCCGTCGGGCCGGAGGTGGCCGCACACGGCGAGCTTTCTGCCTTTCCACGAGGCGAGTATCTTCCGGAAGGTTTCCCGGTGGAAGAGCGGGCTGAGGGGGAGATCACTCATGTTCGTCATCGAGTTCGTCGAGTTTTTCGATCAGGCCGAAGCCACGTTCAAGGGAATTGTCGCGGATGAAATCGAAGAAAGGAAGGTATTTCAGGATCACCTTGCGACCGACTTTCCGGCGGATTTCGGAGGCCCGGACCCGGAAGAGCGATTCGGCCTCGCGCTCGCGCTCCCTGCCGCCGAGCACCGAGTAAAACACGCGGGCGTGGCGCAGGTCGGGCGCCACATCGACCTGGGTGACCGTGGTGAAGACGGCCTCCGAGCGATAGTCCGTGTGGAGGATGAGACTGATCTCCCGGCGGATCAGTTCGTCCACTCTGAGTTTGCGTTTCGGCACCGGTCCGGTGGATCAGAGGGTGGGCCGGATCTTCTCGACCTCGAAGCACTCGATGGAGTCCCCCTCCTCGTAGCCGTTGAAACCGCCGACCCCGATCCCGCATTCGAAACCGGCCCGGACCTCGTTCGCGTCGTCCTTGAAGCGTTTGAGCGTGGCGATCCTGCCCTCGTGGACGATCTCGCCCTTGCGGAGCAGGCGGGTGTTCGCGTCGCGCTGGATCCGGCCCTCCGTCACCATGCATCCGGCCACGAAGCCCTTGCCGAGGGGGAACACCGCCCGGACCTCGGCGACGCCGATCTTCTTCTCCCGGAGTTCCGGCTCGAGCAGATCGGCCATCGAATCGCGGACCAGGTCGATCAGCCGGTAGATGATGCTGTCCTGGAGGATATCGACCTGCAGGTGTTTCGCGTGCCCCTGGACCCCGGTCTCCAGCTTCACGTTGAAGCCGACGACGGTGGCGTCGGCCGCGTCGGCCAGTTCGATGTCCTTTTTCGTGACCATGCCCACGTTCCGGCCGACGATTTCGAGTTCGATCTTTTCGGTGGGCAGTTCGCCGAGCATTTCCTCCAGGGCCTCGAGGGAGCCGTGGGCGTCGGCCTTGAGGATGACGCGGAAGCTCGTCTTGCGCGTGCTTTCGATGGCGGAGAACAAATCGTCGAGGCTGGAGCCGCCGGATCTGGCCTCCATGCGCCGGGCTTCCTCCTCTTTTCTGCGCTCGTCGAGGGTTTCCCCGGCGATCCGCTTGGCCTCCCGCTCGTTCTTGACGGTCCGGAACGCCGCCCCCGACCGGGGCGCTTCGCTCCAGCCGATCACCTTGACAGGGGTGGACGGCGGGGCCTGTTTGACCGTCCTGCCCGAGTCGTCGTGCATGGCCTTGACCTTGCACGAGCACGTTCCGCAAACGATGGAGTCGCCGACCTTGAGAAGGCCTTTCTGGACCAGAACCGTGGCCGTCGGCCCGCGGCCCTGCTCGATGCGCGATTCGATGATCACCCCCGAGGCGCGCCCGGTGGCGACCGCCTTGAGTTCCATGATCTCGGCCTGAAGACGGATCATCTCGAGCAGTTGGTCGATCCCCTCGCCCTTGAGCGCGGACACGGGCACGGTGATCACCTCGCCGCCGAGATCCTCGGGGGGGATGCCGCGCTCCTGCATCTGCTGTTTCACCCGGTCGATGTTCGCGCCCTTCGTGTCGATCTTGTTGATGGCCACGATGAGGGAGGACTGGGCCTTTTTCGCGAACAGGAGGGCCTCGTCGGTCTGGGGTTTGAAGCCGTCGTCGGCCGCCACGACCAGCACGGCGATGTCGGTGGTCGAGGCGCCCCGCTCGCGGATCCGCGCGAAAGCCGCGTGGCCCGGAGTGTCGAGAAAGGAGATCTTCTCGCCCCCGCAATCGACCTGGTAGGCGCCGATGTGCTGGGTGATGCCGCCGACCTCGCCCTCGGCGATCTTGGTCTTGCGGATGGTGTCGAGGAGGGTGGTCTTGCCGTGATCGACGTGCCCGAGGATGCAGACGACCGGGGGCCGGGGTTCGAGCGCGGCCGATTCGTCCTCCTCCTCCTCCTTCTTCCTGGAGTCGCCGGGTTCGGCGGCTCCGCCGCGGTGGCGGATTTCCAGCCGGAACCCGTGGGCCTCGGCGATCTTGGAGGCCACGTCCTCCTCCACGGTCTGGTTCATCGAGGCGAAGATGCCCCGGTCCATCAGGTCCGAGAGAAGCTGGAACGGTTTCAGCCCGAGAAGCCCCGCGAAATCGCGGACGATGATCGGCGGCTTCGCCGGCAGGGGGCGGAGGGCCGCCGGATCGGCCGGGGATGTCTCCGCTTCCGGGGTGGCGCCACCGGTGCCGGCGGAGGGCGGT
>JBKHCX010000180.1:0-4938 GCA_046541615.1 Puniceicoccaceae bacterium | reverse complement strand
CCAGTCCCGGACCGCCGGGGGTCGCACGACTGAAGTCCTGCGGCCCCGGGTGATCCGAAACACAGGATGCGGGGTTGAACCGAACGAAGAGATGTTTCAACATCGACTGTTTATCAACTTTGACGAATCGACAAATGGACAAGCACGAACAGGAAGAAAACGAACCGGAGAAGGCGGTCGCGGACGCCGGACCCCTCGCGGAAGAGGCGGGGGAACCTGCGGACGGGACCGGGGAACCTGCGGACGGGGAGAACCCCCCGACCGAGTTGCTCAAGCGGCTGAACGAGGCGGAGGAATCGGCGCGCATCCACCGGGAGAAATACCTCCGCACGGTCGCCGATCTGGAGAATTTCCGCCGCCGGATGGCGAAGGAGCGCGATGACCTGCGCGAGATGGCCGTCGCATCGGTCATCGAGGAACTGCTGCCGGCCATGGACAATCTCCGGCTGGGTCTCCGGGCCGCCGACAACCACCCCGAGGCCAGGGACGTGGCCGAGGGGTTCCGCATGGTGGCCGGTCAGCTCCGCAAGGCGCTCGAATCCTTCGGGCTCGAGGAGGAGTCGCCGACCGGCGGGACCTTCGACCCGAATCTCCACGACTGCATGGCGCACGAGCCTCACGACGAGATTCCCGAGGGCGTGGTCGTCCAGACCGTCCGTCCGGGTTTCCGCCTCCGCAAGCGCTTGCTCCGCCCCGCGTCCGTCGTCGTTTCGAGCGGACCTCCCGCAAAGGAAGAGGAACAGTAGGCGCAAAGGAGACCGATGGCGAAAGAAGACTACTACCAGCTCCTGGGGGTCGGCCGCGACGCATCGGCCGAGGAGATCAAGAAGGCCTACCGCAAGATGGCGGTCAAATGGCACCCCGACAAGAACCCCGGCAACCCGGAGGCGGAGGCGAAGTTCAAGGAGATCTCGGAAGCCTACGAGGTGCTCAAGGATCCCGAGAAAAAGGCCGCCTACGACCGCTACGGGCACGCGGCCTTCGCCCCCGGCGGCGCCGGTGCGGGCCGCTCCGCGGCGGGCGGCGGCGGATTCCACGATCCGTTCGACATCTTCCGCGAGGTCTTCGGGGGCGGCGGGGGCGGCGGCGGGACCCGCCGGGGCGGCGGAGGCGCCGGGGGCATCTTCGAGGAATTCTTCGGCGGCGGGGCTGGCGGCGGAGGCGGCGCCGAGGGCGAGGACGGGGCGGATCTGCGCTTCGACCTCGAAATCACCCTCGAAGAAGCGGCCTCGGGCGCGGAAAAGGAGATCCGCTACCGGCGGCCCGTCGTCTGCGACCGGTGCAACGGAAACGGCGCCGAGCCCGGCTCGGGCAAGACCACCTGCCCGACCTGCGGCGGAGTCGGCCAGGTCACTTCCTCGCGCGGATTCATCAGCTTCCGCCAGGTCTGCCCGACCTGCGGCGGCACGGGGTCGGTCATCGAGAAACCCTGCGCGAAGTGCGGCGGCGAGGGCCGCGTGACCGAGACGAGCAGCCTCAAGGTGCGCATCCCCGCCGGGGTGGACACCGGATCGCGCCTGCGCTCCGCCGGCAAGGGGGAGGCCGGCATCCGCGGCGGCCAGTCGGGCGACCTCTACATCGTCATCCACGTCAAGGAACACGGCCTGTTCGAACGCCGGAACGACAACCTCCACCTGGATCTGAAGATCCCCTTCACCCTCGCCACCCTGGGAGGCACCCTCGAGGTTCCGACCCTCGGCGGCAAGGGCTCGATCAAAGTGCCCCCGGGAACCCAGAGCGGCACGACCTTCCGGCTCAAGGGCAAGGGCATGCCCCACCTGCGGGGTTCCGGCACCGGGGACCAGATGGTCAAGGTGGCCATCGATGTCCCGAAGAAACTCAACGCCGAGCAACGGGCCGCCCTCGAGAATTTCGCCAGAGCCTGCGGGGACGAGACCGATTCCACCTCCGGCGGCTTCTTCAAGGGCATTTTCAAGTAGCCGCCATGGCGGGCCCGCTCCCCCACCCTCCGTCCGCCGGAGACCTCGTCGCCCGCCGGGAGGAACTGCGGCGGGCCGGGAAGTCCCTCGTCCTGACCAACGGCTGCTTCGACCTGCTCCATCCGGGCCACCTCTGCTTCCTGCGCGCGGCCGCCGCCCTCGGCGACGAACTGTGGGTCGGCGTGAACGGAGACGCCGGGGTCCGCGCCCTCAAGGGTCCGGCCCGGCCCGTGCTGGACGAAGAAGCGCGCGCGTTCGCCCTCTCCTCCCTCGCCTGCGTGGCGGCCGTCTTCGTCTTTCCCAACCCGCGCCTGGCCGACGAGATCCGCCTCCTGCGGCCCGACATCTACGCCAAGGCCGGCGACTACTCGCTCGGGAGCCTCGACCCGGACGAGCGGGCCGCCCTGGAAGAGGCGGGCGCGTCGTTTCGTTTCCTTCCCTTCCTCGAGGGCTTCAGCACCACCGGCCTGATCCGGCGGATCAAGGAAGCCTTTTGAACCGTCCAGCCCCCCCGCCGCAGCCGCCCTCCGTATGATCCGTCTCCATTCCCCCATCCCCGCCGGTTTGGTCGCTCCGCTCGAAGACCATTTCTGCGAGACCCTCTCCCCCTGGTCCATCGTCCACCCGCGCCCGGAGGACGAGGTCGCCCTCCACGGGTATTTCGAGACCGAGGCGGCCGGCCGCGCGGCCTGGTCCGAGCTGCGCCGCCACTTTCCCGATGTGCCGGATGCGCCGGCCAGCGAATCCGTCCGCGACGAGGACTGGATGGAGTCCTACAAACTGCACCTTCATCCCTGGTCGCGGGGTCCCCTGCAATGGGTGCCGGAGTGGGAGCGCGGAACCTTTCCGGTCCCGGAGGGGAGCGCGGCCGTCTATCTCGATTCCGGCCTGGCCTTCGGCACCGGCAGCCACGAGACCACCCGCCTCTGTGCCACCGCCCTGGTCGAGTATTTCCTGGCGAACGGACCCGGCGCCTCGGTCATCGACGCCGGCTGCGGCAGCGGCATCCTCGCCCTCTCGGCTGTCAAACTCGGCTTCGCCCCGGTCCACGCCTTCGACAACGACCCCGAGGCCGTCCGGGTCACGGCCGAGAACGCCGCCGCCAACGGAATCGGCGGCGGAGCATTCACGCTCGCCGAATCGGGCATCGGGGACGGCCTCGCCGGACGAAGCGCCGACCTGGTCCTGGCCAACATCCAGTCCAACATCCTGTGCCTCTACGCCGGGGAACTCTGCGCGGCCGTCAAACCCGGGGGCCGGCTCGCCCTCAGCGGCATCCTCCGGCCCGAAGCCGAGCGCGTCGCCCGGACATTCGAACAAGAGTTGGAAAATGCCCCGGGACGCCCGCCCGCCTCCGCCCCGCCGGAAATCCGTTTCGACGGCGAATGGGCGCTTGTCCTGCTGCGCCGAACCCGAGAAAGAAACCAGGGGACCGAAACCTCGGGGACACCCATCCTCCCCTGAGAAAGCGCCGCTTCCGCAGCCCCCTTCCACCGAATCGCCCGCGGGACGCAGCCGCCCGGATCCCTCATGGGTGTCCCCAACCTCGTCTGCCAAACCTCGTCCGGCGCAATTTTCGCCTTCCCTTGAAGCCCGGCCTCGGGTAGTCACGACCGCATGAAGCCACAATTGCCTTCCCGCCGCGAGTTTTTGAAAGGGGCCGGGGCGATCGGCGCGTCCGGTCTGTTCCTCGGCTCCCACACGGCCGCGGCCGCCGGTCCTGAGCGGGCCGCGCCCCGCGCAAAAGCCAGGAATTTGATTTTTCTGGTGGTGGACGGGATGGGGACCGGCACGCTTTCCCTGGCGCACCATTGGCACCTCCGCCACAAGGACTCGCCCTCGAACTGGACCCGGTTCTACGGCCTCCCCGGGGTGGTCACCTCGCTGCAGGATACGGCCTCGGCGAGTTCGCCGGTCACCGATTCCGCCGCCGCCGGCAGCGCGTGGGGCGGCGGCCAGCGCATCCCCAACGGCGCCATCAATGTGACCGCGGATGGGAAAGCGCTCACGCCGCTGTGGACCCATGCCAGAGAGGCCGGCAAGGCGACCGGCCTGGTCTCCACCTGCCGGATCACCCATGCCACGTCGGCCGCCTTCGCCGCTAATGTGGCGGACCGGGACCGCGAGGATGCCATCGCCGGCCAGTATCTGGAGCGGGAGATCGACGTCCTTCTGGGCGGCGGCCTGCGCCACTTCAAAAACCCCGGGCGGGACCTCCTGCCCGGTTTTGAAAAGAAGGGCTATCATCTGGCGCGGGACGCCGAAGAACTCCGCGCAGCGAAGGGGAAGCGCAGGATTCTCGGATTGTTCACGCCGGGCCACCTCCCGTACGCCATTGATCGCGAGAACGACGAGCGGCTGGGTTCCATCCCCGGGCTGGTTCCAATGTTCGAGACCGCCCTTGCGTCCCTGGCCGGAAGCGAAAACGGCTTCGTCCTGCAGGTCGAGGCCGGGCGCGTGGACCACGCGGGCCACGACAACGACCCGGCCGCCATCCTCCGCGAGCAGCTCGAGTTCGACCGCTGCATCGCGGTGGCGGAACGCTTCCTGCGCAAGCATCCGGACACACTGCTTATCCTGACGACCGATCACGGCACCGGCGGCTGCCAGTTGAACGGCTGGGGCGTCCGCAACAACGACAGCGGCCCCGCGCTCGACCGCATCAACGCCTTTACCGACAGCTTCGAAGCGTTGGAAAGGCACTACCGGAGCATCGGCCGATTCGATCCGGACCACTTCGAGGCGAAGACCGGAATCCGTCCCGCGCCGGAACAGAGCACCGAATTACAGCTCGCCCTCGAAACCGATACGAAACTCCTGAACCGGCTGATCACGCGGCTCTTCGCCGGGAAGTTGCTGGCATTGACGGGGGTCGGATGGACATCGAACAACCATACCGCCGAGTGTGTGGAACTTCTCGCACTTGGCCCTGGGATCGAGGGGATGCCGGCTTTCATCAAGAACCAGGAACTGCACGGGATCATGCGCGAGGCCTTGG
>JBKHCX010000179.1:0-5051 GCA_046541615.1 Puniceicoccaceae bacterium | reverse complement strand
GACCTCCGCGACGAATCCGCCGAATTCGCCGAAGAGGGCGGCGGCGGGTCTTTCGGCGGGGATCGGGGCGTCCGCGGCGTCCAGACCCTTTCCCCCGTCGATGGCGCACTCGGCCAGGGCGACGGCCAGGCCGCCGTCGGAGATGTCGTGGCAGGCGAGGACGGACCCGGCTTCCACCGCCTCGATCACGGCGAGGCACCCGGCCTCGATGGACGCGAAATCGGGAGCGGGGATTCCGCCGGAGGCGATCCCCTTCCACTCCAGGTAAAGCGATCCGGCCAGGGTGTCCGGAAACTCCCCGATCAGATAGACGGGCGAGCCCTCGCCGCGGAATCCGAATCCGACCGCGCGCGCGGCGTCCGGCATGGCGCCGATGCAGGCCATCATCGGGCTCGGGGGGATGCCCCGGCCCTGGGTTTCGTTGTAGAGCGAGACGTTGCCGGCGATGATCGGCACGGGCGAACCGGGATGGTCGGGCACGTGCAGGGAGCGGGCCGCCGCCGCCACCCCGTCCACCCCGGCGACGAATTCGCCCATCTGGCGCGGCTTCTCCGGGTTTCCGTAGCAGAGGCAGTCGGTGAAGGCGACCGGTCGGCCGCCGACGGCGCAGACGTTTCGGTAGGCCTCGGCCGCCGCCCAGGCCGCGCCCCTCTCCGGATCGATCCGGTTGTGGCGGGGATTCTGGTCGAGGCTGACGACCGCCCCCGTGCTGCGGATCTCCTCCGGCCAGACCGGATCCTCGAACGGGCGGAAAACCCCCGCGTCGCCCCGGCCGGCCTCCAGCTGGGTCGCCCCCTGCACCTGCTTGTCGTAGGACTCGAAGACCGGCTTGCGCGAGGCGATGTTGGGGTGGGCCAGCAGCGCCGCCAGCGCCTCCCCGGCGTCGTCCGCTCCGGCGGAATCCGTTTCCGGCCCGGCCGCCGCCGGGCGCTCGGGCACATCGAACGGGCGGTCGTAAACGAGCCCCTTCGTGACCTCGGCGGCCGGGGCTTCGACGAGAACCTCGCCGTTCCAGGTGACCCGGTAGAGGCCGTCCTCCCGGATGCGGCCCACGACCGCCGCGCACGCGCCGCCGGAGACCTCCGGCAGGGCGAAGATCTCGTTGTAGTGGGAGAGGATGAGCGGAACGAGATCGTCGGGCGCGACCCACATGAAGCGCTCCTGGGTCTCCGAACAGAGGATCACGTGCGGCGGAAGTCCCTCCATGCCGACCGGCACGCGCTCGACCTCGACCTCCGCGCCATAGCCCGCGGAATCGGCCAGCTCGACGCTCGCGCAGGCGATCCCCCCCGCCCCGAGATCCTTGAAGCCGACCCGGCCGATGTCCCCGTTTTCGAGGAGGATCCGGTGCAGGGCGTAGGTGGCCTTGAGCAGGTGGCGTTCGAGAAAGGCGTTGGGCTCCTGGACGGCGCCCTTGTTTTTCTCCTTCTGGTCCTCGTCCAGCTCCCCGGAGGCGAAGCTGGCCCCCCCGAAGCCGCTGTTGTCCGTGGGTTTTCCGACCAGGACCAGGGAGTGCCCGGCCGCGTCGGCCGGGGCGTGGGAGTGGAGAACCGCGTTCTCGGCGATCGCCCCGAGGGTGAGCACCGTCACGAGGCAGTTGTCGTTGTAGCCCGGGTCGAAATAGAGATCCCCGCAGACGTTGGGGATCCCCAGAGGGTTGCCGTACCCGGCGATCCCGGCGACCACCCCTTCGGCGATCCATTTGGTCTTCGGCAGCTTCGAATCCCCGAAACGAAGCGCGTCGCCGACGGCGACCACCTTCGCCCCCATGCAGCAGACGTCGCGGACGTTGCCGCCGACCCCCGTCGCCGCGCCCTCGTAGGGGACCACCTGCGAGGGGTGGTTGTGCGACTCGTGGCTCACCGCCAGCCCGTGGCGCAGGCCGTTGCGGTCGCGGGCGATCTCGACGATACCCGCGTCCTCGGACGGGCCGAGGATCACGCCGGGGCCGTCCGTCGGAAACTTCTTCAGGTGGTTGCGGCTGCTCTTGTAGGAGCAGTGCTCGGAGCCTTGGATCGACCACAGCACGCACTCGGCCAGGGTGGGGGGCCTCCCGAGTATCCGGTCCTGGATCTGGCGCGCCTCGTCCGGAGTCAGCGAGAGGTGGTGCCCGCGGAGGAGGGCGCGCACGTCCCCGTCTCCGAGGTTCGAAAAATCAAGTGTCGTTGGCGTGCGGGGGACCCGGCTCATTCCGCTGAGATGATCCGCCTCCGGCCGCCGGAGTCAATTCCCCAGTGCCGATTGGACTCCGGAAGAGAGAGGCCCTCCCCGCAGTCAGTAGAAGGTGGGCGTGGAGATCGAGGTGCCTCCCGCGGCTACGGTCTGGTCCTCCCCCTTCGACCAGATTTCGTCGTTGACCAGGAACTTGAAGACGATGCCGCTGTCGGCTTCCTCCGTCTCCCATTTCCACTCGTCGGAGGAAATGTTCTCCATCGGAGTGCCTTCGGTCCAGCTGAGACCGCCGCCTTCGCCGCGGATGAAAAGAGAGTTCCCGAACCGCACGTCCACGCGCGCGATGATCCGGGTCACCGGCTTCGGGCGGGGGGGCCTCACGGCGGCGGGCCGACCGGCCGTCTTCTTCGCGGGAGCGGCTTTTTTCGCGACCGTCTTTTTGACCGCCTTCCTGGCGGCCTTCTTGGCGGTCTTCGCGGCGGTTTTCTTCGTGGCTTTTTTTTCTGCTGGCATGGCTGGGAGTGGTTGAGAAGTGGAAAGGACGATGTTCGCGGCTGACACCAATACGCTTGAATTCCCGCCGGGGAAAGAACAAATCCTTGCGCGGCGGGAAAAAACCGCGCCCGCCGACACAGGGCGCCCGCGCCCGGGGGGCGCGGTTCATCCGAACCCGCGCTGCGGCGGCCGACCGCGGGCGGCACCGGTCCGGTTCGGATTCCACCGGCTTCGTACCGCCCGTGGTCTCGGCGATGCGGTCGGGCGAATCATCGACCAGCCGCGGCCGGCCGCCAATCGACCAACTCCCCGCGCAGCGACTCCCTGCCCCGCCACCAGGAGCGGCTCAGGCGCAGGGCCAGGTCCACGGGGCGTCCCGCCGGCGGAGGGTTCCGGGCCATCCGCCAACCCACGATCCCCAGCGCCGGATTCGCCTCGAGCCGGAAGCGGATGTGCTCCCGCCCCATCGGAAGAGGCGCCGAGGAGAGCCGCGCGTTCGCGACCGCGATGACCGGTGCCGGGTTGCCCTGGCCGAACGGTCCGATCGACTCCAGTTCGAGCACGGTCTGGCGGTCGATCGACTCGCAGGTGGCCGAAGCGTCGATCCGGAGTGTCTTCCCGGGCAGAACACCCCCGCAGGCGGATTGCACCGCCGCCGAAAACGCCTCCGCGAACGGGCTCAGATCCCCCGGTCCGAGGCTGAGGCCCATCGCCATCGGGTGGCCGCCCCATTTCGGCGGGCGGACCGCGCACCGCTCCATCACCGCAAGGAGGTCGAGGCCGGCGATTCCGCGCCCCGATCCTTTCCAGGCCGCGCCGTCCCAACCCAGCACGATGGCCGGCCGGTGGAACTTGCGCGACAGGCGCCCGGCCACGATTCCGACCACGCCCGGATGCCAGCCTTCGTCACCCACGACGATCCCGGGCGGCGGGGCGTCCCCGATCCGCTCCAGCGCCTCCTCGCAAACCTTGCGCTCGATCGACTGCCTCTCCCGGTTCACCGCGTCGAGCTTGCGGGCGAGGTCGAAGGCGAGCCGGTTGTCCGCCGTCCGCAGAAGGTCGAGCCCAAGGAGACCGGTCTCGATCCGGCCGCCCGCGTTGATCCGCGGTCCGAGCCGGAAGCCGATGTCGGTCGGGGAGAGCGGACTCGTGGTATCGACGTCGGCCACCTGGAGCAGGGCGCGCAGCCCGTGGTTGGTCGTCCGCCCGAGCTGGCGCAGACCGTGCCGGACGAAGATCCGGTTCTCCCCGAGAATGGGGACCAGGTCGGCCACGGTCCCGAGCGCGACCAAGTCCAGGAATTCGCGGAGATGCACCCGTTCGCGGGCGTTTCCCGAGCGGTCCTCGAGAATGCGGACCAGGGAGTGGACGAGCTTGAAAACCAGGCCGGCCGTGCAGTGGTTGCGGAAGCGGTCCTGGGCCCGGTCCCGCAGGTGCGGGTTGATCAGCAGGCAGTCGCCGGGCAGCCGCGGCACGTCCTCCCGGGCGTGGTGGTCCACCACCAGGGTGGGGATTCCCCGCGAGGAGACCCAGGCCAACTCCTTCTCCGAACGGGTTCCGCAGTCGAGGACGACCAGAAGATCGGGCGGGGCTTCCTCGGTGAACGCTCTCTCCAGGGCGGCGCGGCTCAGTCCGTAGCCCTCCTCCATCCGGTGGGGGACGAAGGCGCCGCAATGTCCGCCGAGGCCTTCGACGACCCGGGAGAGCAGGGCCGCGCTGCTGATGCCATCGACGTCGTAGTCGGTGAAGACACCGATCCGGCGGTTGTTCTCGATCGCCTCCGCGATCCGCGCGGCACCCTCGCGGCAGTGGATCAGCTCATCCGGATCAACGATCTCGTCGAGCCGCGGATTGATCCACTTCTCCGCGGCCGCCGGATCCGGACCGGCCTTCTCCGAGAGAACATCCGCCGCCAGCCCGCCGAGTCCCGTCCGGGTCCGGATGGCGCGTGCGAGATCAGGTTTCGGTTCGGCGAAGGTCCAGGTTTCGTAGAGACAGGGCATGAACAGTGGGATGGTGCGGAAATGGATGGGATGGTGCGGAAAGCGGTCGGATGACGCGGAAATGGCTGGGATGGCGCGGAACCGAAGGGATGGTCCCCGGCGGACCCCGGCCGGACCACACCGCACGCACCGGTCGAGGCTCTCACCGGGACGAAGTTTTACAACCCAAAAAAATCCACGATTTCCTACCGCCATCCAATCTCGCGGAAGAAAGCGACCCCTGCCCTTAAGCACCCGGGTCAAAAAATAGTTGTATTCGAAAATTTCTATCCCCGGTCGAATTCTATCTTGACACGGCTTCGGTTGCGTCAAATACAATATTAACCCGGTCGGAATTGGAGATGAGAACGTGAATCGGATCTCTCGACGCTCCGGAGATCC
>JBKHCX010000178.1:0-5110 GCA_046541615.1 Puniceicoccaceae bacterium | reverse complement strand
ATGAGGCCGATGAGGCCGATGAGGCCGATGAGGCCGATGAGGCCGATGAGGCCGATGAGGCCGAACCCCGGTGGGAGGAGCCGCCCGAGGAGATCGATTTCGATGCCTTGGCGGATGCGGCGGAAGCTCCGGAGGTGTCGGAGCCCGACGGTGTTCCCTTCTGGGAGGGCTTGCCGGGGGAGCTTGACCTTGGCTTCAGTCTGAATGAGGCGATCCACACCGACTACCTCAAATTCACCGATCTCGCGGGTGAAATCACATTCCATCCGCAACGGATTGCTTTGGAGCGCTTCGAGGCCTCCTTTCATGAGTCCGGGATCACGGCCTCCGGAGCTTTGGATTGGGATACGGAGGCATCCACGAAGCCTTACGATCTGGACATGGAACTCAACGTCAGCGACTTCGACCTGGACGCCTTTTTCTCGGATCTGGCGGAAGGCGGGGAGGCCCGCGTGGAGGGGATTTTCCGGATGACGGCCCACGCGGAGGGAGCATTCCCCTCGCTGCGGGCCGCCCCGAACCATCTTCGTTTTTTCTTCGATCTCGAAAGCCTGGAGGGGCTTTTCCGTGCCATTCCACCCGACAGCCCGCTTGCCCGGCGCTCCTCCGAGGCTGCCGCCAGAGCCGGAGCCCTCCTTTCGTGGACACCCACGGCGGGGCTCGCCATCGGGGCGTTCTCCCGTCTGGTCAACGCAATGCGTGAAATCCCCTACAACCGCATCGCCTTGAGGATTGTCCGGGAAACGGATCTGAACGTCCACATTAAGGACATGATGGTGCGCAGCTCGCAGATTCTGATTCAAGGCAGGGGAGGGATCCTTTATGAGGAAGGGGTCGATCTTGTCCGCCAGCGCATGGACTTGACGGCGGAATTAGACGCACGCGGAAACATGGCAGGCATCCTCAGCGGGCTCGCCCTGCTCGGGAAAGAACGGCTCGAAAACGGCTATTGGCGGGGCTTTCGCTTTCGGCTCTGGGGCAATCTGGAAGAGCCGAAGTCCAACTTCGGACGCATCGTGACCGAGGCGGGTGCATCCGCCTTGAAACATAACCTGATGAATCCATTCCTGGGCATTTACAGCAACCTTGAATTCGACGGCACGGAAGCGGATTGAGGCAGGCCTTCTCACCCTGCGGTGACGGGGGAAGGTGAGCAACAGCAACCTGGGGCGATGCCCCGAGGCTACGTTTGAGCCGCGCCGTTGGCGCGTTGGATTCCGGATTCCGCCGTCCGCTTTCCTATCATTCGCAGGGCCGCGTGCCCGTGACCTCCATAGCCGCGCCGCGGCCATCGCGCGAGCGCGAGGCCCTACAAATTTGGTGTGATTTCGGAATCCTTCGTGGATTCGAAATCCTCGTAGGGCCGCTTCGGACACGCTTTCGTTCACCCCCGCCACGCTTGCGAAAGAGGACCGTTTGCCCCGAACGCCGGATCACTTTCCGGCGGCGGCACATCCGCAATTCCTGCTAGGTGCTCTTCCTCCCGACCGGGGGAGGCGCGGACGACCGAATACTTTTCCTGGCCCGGCGGATAAGCGCCCACCACCTGGAAGTCAGCCGAGGCCGTCTCTTTCTTGTGGCCGGTGCCCGCCGGCAGGACGACCAGGTCGCCCGCTTCGACATGGACGGTCTTCCCCTCCGGGCCTCCGAGGCGGAGGTCGGCCGATCCCGAGGCGACTCCGAGCGCTTCGTGCGCGTCGGGGTGAAAGTGGTGGTAGTCGAACACACTCCATCGCCAGGCGCCGCCCCACCCGTTATCCCTGAAGCGATCCTCCCATGTCTCTGCCGCAGCGTCTTCGAGCGCGCCGCGGTAGAACAGCACCGGCAGGTGCGGATGGTTGGGAATTCCCCCATTGGGTTCGAATCGTAATTCCCGCGGCTTCATGAACGATCTCCAGTCCGGTCTTTTTCCACCGGATTCAGTCCTCCAGAAAATCCAAAACTTTCTGATGATTGCCGGTGATCCGGTAAACGACACTGGTTTCTTCGTCCGTCTTCAAAGCGGTTTCATCGGGCGGCATCTCCTTATGATTGATTTGCTCTTCCTCCATCCATTGCTTGAGGGCCTTCCATTGATCCGCGGGCAGATTCAGGCGGCGGTTGGCCTCGGGTAGATCTATGGTGATTTTCTGCATGACATCAGGATTCTTCGACCACGATCCTGTCGGGATCGGCGCCCAGTTCCTCGAGATCGCCCGAAACCGAATCGACCATCTCCGGCGGCCCGCAGACGTAGAAGAATTGATCGAAACGATCGACGTGTCTCTTGAGAAAATCCCGGTTGACCCGGCCTTTTTCCGCGCCGTCCACGGTTTCCTGCGTGAAGGTCAACAACACCTTCCCGTTTGTGCAGGCTTCGAGGTCCTCTTTCAGAAAAAGATCTTTCCCCGTCCTGTTGGAGAAGATCAGAAGCTCGACGGCGTCGTTCCCCCGGTTCGCCTGGTCCCGCAGGATCGCGAGCATCGGCGTGAGCCCGGCGCCTCCCGCGATGAAAACGCCCTTTCCCTGGTAAGTGATCGCACCCCAGGGATCTTCGATCAGGAGGTGATCGCCCTCTGCGAGATCGTCGATCTTATCCGTCACGCCTTCGTGGGAGGGATAGGTTTTGATGGTGAATTCCAAATGTTCCTCCGACGGAAGGGAGGTGAAGGTGAAGGGGCGCTTCTCGTCCCGGAAGCCCTCCTTGTCCACCGCCACCAGGGTGGCCTGGCCCGGCTCGAATTCGTAGCCTTCCGGCTTGTCCGTCACGAGCCGCCGGACGTTGTGGTTCAAGGATTCGATCGTATGGATGCGCACTTTGTTCATGATGTTCCGTTGGTTTATCTGGTTTCCTGTTGTTCGAAAGCCTCGCTGTAATCCCCGCGGGAGCGGCTGAAGAGTTCGATGGCCTTCTCCCGGTTGCAGTGATCGACCACGACGACGGGGTTTTCATGGCCTTTTTCGACCTTGTACTGGCGGAAATAGTGTTCGAGGCGTTCCACCTGCCTGCCGGGCACCTCCTTCAGCTCTTGGAAGTCGCCCCAAAGCAGGTCTCCTTTGAGAACGGCGATGATCTTGGGATCAGCCTTGTCGTGGTCCAGCGTCTCGATCGCCCCGATGATCCGCGCGTCGAGCACGACTTCGGCACGGGTCATTTCGTGTTCGCTCAGGATCACGATGTCCAGGGCGTCGCCGTCCCCGGGGGTGCCCCGCTTCATGAAGCCGCCGGTCCGTCTTCCGCACAGGGTGCGGGGGATGAAGCCATAGGGATTCGGGGGCAGACTGGAATTCCGCTGGGGGCGGTCCACAGACAAGTATCCGGTGACCGGATCCATCTCGAACTTGATCCGGTCATACTGGGTGACTTCGATGAACCCCCGGACCGTGTCCGGCTCCTCGACCACCGGCTCGATCCCGTGCCACGGATGCGGGCGGTGCCGTTTGAAATCCTGTTTTGCCTGACCCATCGCCACGGTTTCGCCTACTTCTCGGCGGCGGCGACACCGCTTCCGGCGACAACCCCGCACAGGGAATGGAAATTCTCCTTCTCCAACAGCTCGGTTCCGGGGCTCATGACGGCAGCGGAGCCGGCCGCGACCGCCCATTCGCAGGCGGTACAGTGATCCTCGCCCCTCACCAGGCCCAGGACCAAACCGGCGACCGCGCTGTCGCCCGCCCCCACGGCGCTCACTTTCTCCACCTCTGGCGCGCGGATGCGCGAAACACCTTCCTCCCCGCTGGCGCACACGGCTCCGTCGGAGCCCAAGGTGAGCAATACGTTTTCGAAGGCGCTCTCTCCGAGAGAGGACTCCAGCTCCTCTTCCAGCCGGTCCCCGTCCAGCCGGCGGCCGATCCATTCCTCGAACTCCTTCCGGTTCGGCGTGATCCAGCCGACCGGGGCGCCTTTCAGCTCGAGCAGGACCTCGCCGGGGGCGTCCAGCACGAACAAGGCGCCGGCGTTTCCGGCGGTTTCGGCGACGAGCCGGGTGAACTTCGCGGGCACGCCCGGCGGCAGACTTCCGCTCATGACGAGGATGTCTTTCTCCTCCAGCAAGTCTTCGATCAAGTCGAGAGCGCTCCTCCATTCCGATTCCCACATCTCCGGGCCCGGAAGGTTGAAGCGATACTGGCGGCGGCTTTCGGTTTCCCGGAAATGGTTGTTGATGCGATGCATGAACCCATGGATCGCAAAGGTCCGGCAATCCACGCCCTCTTCCTCGATCAGTCTCCGGTAGAAGGCGCCCAGTCCGGCTCCTTCCGGGAAAATCGCGGTCGCCCCGGATTCCACGCGGCGCAGCGCCCGGGCGACATTGACCCCTCCCCCGCCCGGCTCGATGGAAGGGGCCGAACACCGCAGCTTCACATCCGGAACCACCGACTCCACCTCCGCACCGAGGTCGATCGACGGGTTCATGGTCAGGGTCCATACTTTCGTCATAACAGAATGAATAGAATTTCGAATAGCATGTTTGTTGTTCATCGAGCCAGATCGCGGCAATCGCGCGAGCGCGAGGCCCTACATTCCGGTCGGCGGAGTATCGATCAATCAAATGTATGCCACCACGATCAGGGTGACGGCGACGATGAGCAGGAGAAAGAAAAACAGGCCGAAAATCCCGGCGGCCGTCCGCCTTAGATCCTCTTCCTCGCCGCGGGTCCGGCCGGTCCGGGATTCGCGGGGCAGAACCGCCGCGAGCAGAAGGACCAGGATCACGCCGATGGCCACGATCGGCAGCCACGAAACCCCCATGAACAAGGGTCCCCGCGGGCCGACCCAAACACTGCCGGCCAGGATCAGGGGAAACAGGATCAGAAAGAAAAAGAGCATGGTCAGACCGACGCCCGCGCCGACGCCGACATCGGCCGGATCAGCGGGTTCTTCCTCCGCCGGAAAACGCCGGCCATCGAATCGATCCCGGTACGTGCGGTAGCCGCCCACGGGCACGAGAAGGGCCACCAATATCAGGGTGAAAATCAGAATGAACAGAATATCGAATAGCATGGTTGTTGTTGGTTTGTAGGTTGTGCAGGATCCAATTGATTCATCGCAAGTCGCGTGCCAGTCATGGATTCGGAATTATTCGTGGATTCGTAATCAACGACGGATTCGGAATTATTCATGGATCAAAAT
>JBKHCX010000177.1:0-5124 GCA_046541615.1 Puniceicoccaceae bacterium | reverse complement strand
CCCTTTTCTTTCGCGACCAGGGTGGCGTCTTTCTTTCCCACGAAAAGGCCGGGCGTATGGAGGTAGAGCGCGCGGGTTTCCTCGGCCGGAGCGATCAGGCGCCGCACGTCCTGCCCCGGCTTGAGACCCGGCAACTTGATTTCCGGGATATCCTGGAAGGGGCCCTGTTCGAGGCGCTCGGGTGCCTCCGGAAAGTCCAGCTCGAAATCCATCTGCGCGGGCTCGGGGAGGGTCGGCGGACGCGTCATCTCCGCGAGCAGGCGTGTCTCGTCCGGCAGGCAGAAGCCGACCAGGGAACAGCGCGGGCATTTGGGCGAGTCGTCCAGCGGGGGTGGAATCGGCCCGGCGGCGCAGGTTCGGGCGGCCTGGACCTGGGCGAGAATCCACGCCTCGGTTTCGTCGTCGAGGTGGAAGCGCACCCGCTGGCGGGTTTCGCGGTAGAAGACCACTCCGCCCGGGCAATCGTAGCCGTTCTCGCGGAGAAGGAGGATCTGGATGCCGAGTTGGATTCGGTCGGTGGGCCAAAGCTCGTTGCCCTCGTCGCCCTCGCGGGGTCTTCCCTTCTTGTACTCCACCGGCTGGTACAGCATCCGGCCCGATTCGAGGTCCACCGCCCCCTCGACCAGGTCGAGTTTGGCGTTCACGCGCAACCGGTCCGAATAGAGGAACACCGACCGGGAGTGGATGGTTTCCGGCCCGGCGGCGGGTTCGTCGAAAGCACCGGCCGTCTCCGCCGTGCCCTTCTTGCCGGCGGATTTCGCCTTGGGGAGCGCGCCTTTCCCGGAATCCACCCGCTGATGCTGGGCGGCCCCCTCGCGGGTGTCGGCGTTGTGGACGAACACATTCTCGACAAACTCGTAGTAGAAGAGGCGCGGACAATACACGAACTCGTTGAGCATCCGGGCCGGGAGGAGGTCGGCCGATTCGGAAGCAGCGGGTCGCTTCTCCGATGTCGGACTCTTGCCGTTCGCCGAAACGTCCATGGGCGTGGGTAGGATTGTGGAGATGGAAGGAAGACCCGGAGGTCCGCCTTGTCAGCCAAGGCGGCCTGGCGTTTGTTTCCCGTATGAAAGCGAGGGGTTCCCGTGTTTGTGATTTTCTGGTTTCTGCATACAGGGCATGGTTCAGGTTAGGTTCTGAGGTCCGCGATGAGGGTCGAGGCGATGGCCTCCTCGTGGACGGATTTGGCGTGGGCACGCATGGCTTTGGAAAGCCCGGGATCCCAGGGAGTGTCGGTGGCGCTCCCGGCCAGTGGTTTTTGTTTGGGGGCGGCCCGGTAGGAGGGGGCGTCGAAGCGCCAGGGGCGGGCGCCGCAACAGCGGAAAACCCGGCGGGCGATCTGGACGCCGCGCCAGTCGAAGTCTCCGTGGTAGCGGATGTCGGCACCGGCGCTGCGGAGTTGCCGCAGGAGGGTGCGGGCGGGCGTGGCGGGTTCGCCGTTGATGCAGACCAAGGGGCGGCTGAGCGGGCCGAGGGTGTCTGCGGCGAGGGCGGTGATGGTGGGGTTCTCGCAGACGAAGACCGGGGTGCCGCACAAGGTTTCGTCCGGGGATAGCGGATAGCGCAGGAGTTGACGCAGTGTGATAGGCACGGGCTCTCCGGCTTCCGCCGCGCGGCGGAGGGTTTCGCCCAGAAAGTGCTCGGCGGCGGAGGGGAGGTTGAGGACGACGGGCGGAGCGCTCAGGGCGTCGCAGAGGACTCCGGCGGCGGCCCAGGTGTCCCGCCGGCGGTCGGCCCGGGAGGCTTCGTGGTCTTCTTCCCGGTTGTAGAGATGATGGATCAGGCGGAGGGCGGTATTGGCGAGGGGTTGCCCGGGGTCGAGGGCGTGGCTGTCGCCGAAGAGCCGGGCGGCGAGTTGCGCGAGCGGTTGGCCGCCGGCGGGGAGTGCGCTGCGGAGCTTCGAGAGTTGTTCGAGGCGGAGGGCGGCGGTCTCCGGGGAGCCGAGGCGTTTGAGCCGCCCGGTGGCGCGTAGCCCGGCGAGCCAGTCGGGGGGAAGATTCCCGCGGGGCGGGGCGAAGTCCGCGACAAGGCGATCCCAATGTGCCTCAAGGGCGGCTGCCGCGCTCTTGCGGTTCTCAACGGGGCCGGTGAGGGCGACGACAGCGGCTTCGAGGGACGGGGCGAGTCCGGCATGGATGACGGCGGCTTCGAGTGCTTCAAGGTCCAAGCCGAAGGAGTTGGCGCGTCCGGGCGGACGTCCGAGAAGGGTTTCGATATCGGCGCGCTCCGCAGCGGTCGGGCGGTCGAGGGTGATGCGCCCGGCGAGGGGAAGGCCCCGTTCGAGGCGCTGGCGGAGGCGTTGCAACAAGCGCGCGCAACCCGGACGTCCGAGGGTGTTCCCAAGGCGGTCTGGGTCGGGCGGGGGCATGTTTTCAGCCGGCTTCGGAATGCAGGGTCTCCCACGCACGCGAGAGTCGCTCCAGCATCGCAAGTGGTTTTTGGGGGCGCGTTGAGTTGAATAATCCCTTTCGGTATTCGGCTATGGAAATGAAACAGAGACAAGGTCTCGGCGTGTCGGGGCGGCGCAAGAACTCCAGGATGCCAGGGTTTTCAGTTCCTAAGGCGGAGAGCGCATTCGTATCAAGTATCACTGCGTTGCGCCTGTCGCTGATTTTTGGAATTTCAGATCGGACTGACCCCACGCATCAACCGTGTGCGTAATTTGCTCGGTGGTTTCATCGACGACATGGGGGAGGTCGTCGAGGACGGCGCGCCAGTCCTGGGCTTCCCGGTTCAAACGTTGTTCAATCGAATGGGTGATAAATGTTTTGAGCGATTGGCCCTTGGCGGCAGCGGTTGCCTTGACCCGCCGGAAAAGCGGATCGGGCAAATCAATCGTGGATTTCATGGAAGAATATTTCCGTTTTTCCGTTTCTATGTCAAGGGATCGGTGACGATTCGCTTACCGCGGGGAATGAAGGCGCTTTGTCCCGTGCTCCCTTCTCTTTTCGCGGCCGTTCCAGAGCCAGCGGGTGACGCCGACGGCATTGAAGCCGGGGCGGGTGGAGAGTTGGCAAATGGAAAGCGCGGGCAAGGCGGGGTAACAGCCCCATTCGCGTTCGCTGGTCATGATGAAGTCGAGGTCGAACTGGGCGAGCAACTCCATGCAGTTGGCCCGCATTTCGCTGTCGATGCCGACGAACACTTCGTCGAGGAGGATGAGTCTGGGCGCATGGGGGGCGGCGCTGCGGTAGTGGGCGGCGGCGGCCGCGAATTGTGGAAGGGTGAGCGCGAGCGCTTTCTCGCCGCCGGAGCCGGTGCCGTGGGTGCGGCGGGTGAGGCGTTTCCATTGTTTGTTCTGCTCGCGCTCGATGAAGAAGCGGTGCCAGCGGCGGTAATCGAGCGCGGTGCCGAGCAGTTCGGGCCAGGAGGCGGCGGGATTGGCGGTGCGCTCGGCTTCGATGAGTTGTTGAAAGAAGCCGGCCAGACCGGCGCGCTGTTCCTCGTTCCACATCTCGGCCCGCTGATGCAGTTGGGCGCGGGCGGCGGGCAGACCGGCGGGGCCATCGGGGTCCGGCTCCCATTTGAAGCGCAGGCGCATGCCCGTGCTGGTGGGGCGGCTCTCCAGCTCGCGGTTGGTTTCGGCCACCCAATTTTCGGCCGAGCGGAGGAGGCCCTGGATCTCGGTGGCGGTTTCGCTCAGGAGGTGGTTTTCGATGACCTCGCGCTCACGCTCGTCGAGGAGCCGGCCGCGGTCGCTGATCTCGGTGGCAAAGGCGTCGTGGAGTTCGGATACCGAGCACTGGCGACCCCGGAAGGGGATGCGGATGATGATGAGGTCGTCGAGGGGGCGGGTCTCGGGCGAATGGCCGTGCGGGACGAGATTGTCACGGAGGTTTTCAATCTGGCTGTAGATGCTTTTTTGCCGGCGGTTCCACTGTTCGTCATCCGCCTCGACCGCATTGAGCCGCTGTTCGGTGCGTCGGGCCAGGTCGACGGCACGGCTGACGGCGGTGAAGTCTTCCTCGGCGTCCGCGTCGGCCAGGGCGGGATCGGCGTCGGCGAGGAGTCGTTCGTCGACGAAATGGCGGAACGCATCGATTTCCTTTTGGCGCGACTCGGTGTGGCGCTGACGATTTTCGGATTCGTGGGCAACGGCGTCTTCGGCCTTGGTTTTGCGAACCAACACCTGATTGCGCCGGGTTTCGTTTTGTTTCAGCGTGTCTTTATACTGCGCGATCTGTTGTTCGGCCTCTTTGACTTTGGCGAGAATTTCCTGGGCCGCCTTGCCGGAGGTTGCCTCGAGGGTTTGGTATTTCTGGCGGGCGGCGGCGGCTACGTTGCGGGCTTCGGCGAGACGTTGGCGTTTCTCGGTCAGATCGTTGGCGAGCCGCCGGGCGCGTGCGGCGGCTTCCGCCGCGATGGACTGATCGCGGTTCCAGCGCGAGAGCGTCGGCCAGAGGGCTTCGAGAGCCGCTTTGTAATCGCCCAGGCGATTGCGCAGATCCGCCAGTTGATCGACCCACTCGGAGAGACGCAGATCGGCGGCGGCGCGGTCCCGTTCCTCCCGCGTCGCTTTCTCGGCCTGGGCCGCCGCCTCCGCGTCGCGTCGTGCCTCGGCTTCCTTTTCGGTTGTGCCGACGACCTGCTTGTGCGCGGCTCGGCGTTGAAATCCGCGTTCGCGCAGGGCGTCGTCCGTCGGTGCGCGGTCAGCCTCCCGGCGGGCGGCGGACTCGCGTTCTTCGAGGCGTTTGAGGTGGGCGTCGATCGCCGCAATGGCTTCTTCGTTTTCGGCGATTTCCTGCCGGAGCTGGGCGATGCGGCGTTTGCGGGCGGCGGCGCGGCTGCTCTCGCCGATGTATTCCGGATCGGCCTTGACCCAGCGTCCGCGAAGCGGGCCGAGTTGATAGGATCCGTCGTGGGAAAACCAATACGCGGAGGCTGATTCGCGGTTGCCAAGACGGCGGAGGATTTTCGCAACGCTGGTTTCGTCGAGGGCGGCCGAGCCGGGATCATCGGGGTTGAGCGCGGGGCGGAGCCAGTGGGCGAGGCTTTGTTCGGCGGGTGGTTCGGGCAGGTCGTCGGAAGCTGCGGGCAGGAAGGCGTCCAAGGTATCCGGATCGACGATACGACCGTCGGGCAGGACCCACGCGTCGAGCAGGCCGGATGCCTGGAGGGCCGCTT
>JBKHCX010000176.1:0-5157 GCA_046541615.1 Puniceicoccaceae bacterium | reverse complement strand
GAAGCCGGTTGAGGGCGTCCCCACCCCTTCGACCACCTGCCCCGTCTGGGTCGAAATCACCAGGTATTTCTCCGGAGCAAGGCTACTGTAGTCCACTTCCTGCGGTTTGATCACGACGAGACTGCGCCTGCGATCGTAGCCGCTTACGTCCGCCCGAAAACAATCCGCCAACCCGTTGTCCAAAAGTTGGAGGGTCGCTTCATGAACAGTCTGTCTTAAGTCCTTCAACACAGTGCTTGAGAAAAACCGATGGACTCTACCTGGGCAATCACCTAAATCTCCCCGCACGCCACATTCGACCGCCGATTCGAATATGATTATCGACTCCCACACCCACGCCTTTCCCGCTGCGGCGGTCGAGGACCCGGAACGGTGGGCGGAAGCTCGCGGGGAACCGCACTGGCTCAGGCTGGTGACCCCGGCACCGGGGAGGGCCGCTCTCCAGGGCTGGGTGGACGAAGAGGTTTTTCTCTCCACGATGGATCGCGACGGAATCTCCCGTTCCGTCCTTCTTGGCTGGTACTGGGAGAATCCCGCCACCTGCGCCATCCACAACCGGGAAATGGCGGGATGGATCGGAAAGCGGCCCGAGCGGTTTTCCGCGCTGGCGGCGATCCACCCGCGGGGACCGGCTCCGCGCGAGATGGTGGCCTACGCACTGGACCGCGGCTTCCTCGGATTCGGGGAACTGCTCCCGGCGGTCCAGGGCTCCTCCTTGTCCGACCCCTTCTGGGACGAACTCGCCGCGCTGTCCGCCGAAGCGGGCCTGGTCTTCAACTTTCACGTGACCGAGCCGGTCGGCCGCCCGCACCCGGGCCGGGTCGCGACCCCCTTCGAGGACTTCCACCGGTTCATCGACGCCCACCCGGAACTGACCATCATCCTTTCCCACTGGGGCGGAGGCCTGTTCCTGAGCGAGCTGAACCCCTTCGTCCGCCCCCGCTTCGCCAATGTTTACTACGACACCTCGGCGAGCCCCCTCCTCTACGACTCCACGATCTTCGCGATCGCCGACCGGTCGGTCGGTTCGAGGAAACTCCTTTTCGGCTCGGACTATCCGCTCCGCCTCCACCCCCGGAAAGACCGCGCCCCGGGCTGGTCGCGTTTCCTCGGCGAAATCGCCGAAGCGGACCTCTCCGGCGAGGCAAGAGACCGCCTGATGGCCGAAAACGCCCGGTCGGTGTTCCGAATCTGATACCGGACCGGCAACCGCCCTAGGGGAGGAAGACGCTCCCGCCCATCGAATTCCGCACTCCGCTTTGTCCGTTCCGAAATCCGAAAGACGATCTTTTTCGACAAGCGCCCGCAGTTTCTGTTAAGCGTTCCCCATGCCTGAGCAAACTGTCTCCGTCCTAGGACTTGGAATCATCGGCTCCATCTGGGCCGGACACTACCGGGATGCCGGGGTCCTGGCCGCCTGCTGGAACCGTACGCGGCAGCCGGAGGCCGGCGGCTGGATGGGCGACCCAGCCGCAGCCGCACGCGCCGCCGAAGCGGTACATCTCTGCCTCTACGACCCGGATTCGGTCCGGGAGGTTCTCGATCGCATCCGGCCCGCCCTCGGCCCCGCACGCACGGTCGTGCAATCCTCCACCATCGATCCGGAGAGCGCGGAGGAGTTCGCCGCTTTCGTGCGGGCGACGGGCGCGGCCTATGTCGAGGCGCCTTTCACCGGCAGCAAGCCCGCCGCCATCGAGAAGAAGACCGTCTTCTTTCTCGGGGGGGACCGCGGAAACCTCGAATCGATCGATGATCTTCTGAAGGTGATCTCCCGCAAGCGCTTCCGCTTCGAAACCCCCCGGCAGGCAGCCACCATCAAGCTGGCCATGAATCTCCAGATCTCGGCCATCACCGAGGCGCTCTGCGAGGGGATCGCCTGGGCCCGCAAGGCGGGTCTGGACGACGGCCAATTCTTCGAGGCTCTCCGCGACAACGTGGCCTGGTCCGGTCTCGCCGCCTTGAAGGAGCCGAAGATCCGCAAGGGCGACTACAGCCCCCAGTTTTCGATCAAGAACATGAGCAAGGACATGCGGCTGGCCGCCGAATCGGCGCCCCCGGGCCTTCCCGCGCTCGGTCTCGTCCGCGAGCGCCTCGAAGCAGCCGTCGAGGCCGGCTTCGGGGAGGAGGATTTTGTCGCCCTCCTCAAGCTGCTCTAGCGATGGAGAGGGTCTTCACCGGCTCCGAACGCCCCCTCCTGCGAAGCCTCCTGGATTTTCTCCGGGAGGAAATCGACGGAGCCGTGCCCGATCTTTCGGAGACCGTCCTTCTCCTGCCCACCCGAAACGTCGGCCGCGAGGTCCGGGCCGCTCTCGCCGCCCGGGCGGGAGAATCGGGCCGGGCCGTCCTCAGCCCGACGGTCGCCACCCCCGGATCCCTCTTCACCGCGCTGACTCCCGCCACCCGCGCTCCGCCGCGCGCAGTCCTCACGCTCTTCGCCGCCGGGGCGGTCGCCGACACCCCCGAAGACATCCGGCTCCAGGCCTTCGGCCCCGCCCCGGCCGGGACGACGGCCGACCGTCTAGCCCTTGCCCGCTTTTTCCTCAAAACCCGGCAAACCCTCGCCGAGGCCCTCCACGACTACGGGAGCCTCGCCGGACACCTTGATATCGGCGACCGCGACCGATGGCGGGCCCTCGCTTCGATCGAACGCACCTACCGCCGCCTTCTCGGGCGGCACGACCTTGAAGACCCGGACGACCGCGCCGCCCGCATCGCGGCCGACCCGGCGCCCTCGTTTCCGGCACGGAGGCTCGTCGTGGCCGGAACCCCGGACTTCCCACCCCGGGTGGGCGCCTTTCTGGAGAACCTGGCCGCTTCGGTGCCCGTCTCTATCCTGATCCTCGCCGATCCCTCCGAGGCCGACCGCTTCGACGCCTGCGGGCGACCGACCCCGCCGGGCTTCGGCGATGCGGCCATCGACATACCCGCGGCGAGCCTGCGGATCTGCCGCGACGCGGGCGAGGCGAACGACTCGATCGCTCGCCGTCTTGAGAAGTTCCCCGAAGCCCGGGCGGGCTGCGTCTGCGGAGTCGGTCAAACGGCCACCGCCCGCGCACTGGTCTTCGAACTGGCCACGCGTGGCATTCCGGCACACGACCCGGGCGGACAACCCTTTTCGGCAACCCCTGCCGGTCGCTTTTTCCGCGGCTTGGTCGAAGTCTGCTTCGGCGAGGAGACGACCGAACTCGGAGAATGGTTCCGCGATCCCTTCGTGGCCCGATGGATGCGGGGCCGCGACACCGCCGAACAACGCGAAGACTGGATCCGCGAAGCCGACGAATGGATGGAGCGCATCATCCCTTCGACCATCGGCGGCTTTCTCGAAACGGTCGGAAGGCAAAGCCCCGTCCGGTCTTCGATTTTCGCTGCTACGGCGTCGCTGCGGGAAGCCGCCCGGCGCGGAGGAAACTTCTTTGGCCTGCTCGAGGACCCCGTCTTCGAGCCTCTGCTCGCGACCATCCGCCACGAGAACGGAGTCGCCGAATTCGCGGACGCTCTTCTGGGGATGAGGGAATGGATCGAAACCCTAGGAGCGGGCGGAGGCGATCCGTCCGTCATCCGATGGATCGTGGGCGAGGCCATGGATTTCCACATCTACCCGGAGCGTCCGGCGGAGGCCGTCGAAGTGCTCGGCTGGCTCGAGTTGCTCTGGGACGAGCGCCCGTGGCTTCAGATTCCGGACGGTTTCGACGGAGCCATTCCCGGAACGCCCGAAACGCACCCCCTCCTGCCGGAGACACTCCGCCAGGCCCTCGTGCTGCCGGGGCGCCCTCAGCGCGACGCCCGCGATGCCTACGTGCTCCAGGCGCTCTTCCGCCTGCGCCGGAGCGGGGGCCGCATCGACATCCATGTGCCGCAACGGGACCTGGCCGGTAATGTTGTATCGCCCTCCCGCCTGCTTTACTTCACCTCCGAAAAGGACCTCCCCGCCCGGGTGAAACTCCTCTCGGCCGACCCGCCGTACGCCTTCGGCGGCGGTCCCGATGGCCGCCCGCTCATCATCCACCCCGACCGCGCCGACCCTGTGGGCAGGTGGCTCGCGGGTCTCACGCGCATCTCCGTGACCGAATTCGCCTCGTGGATCCGCTGCCCCTTCACCTTCTTCCTGGAGCGGATTTTGGGCATGGAGAAAGTCGAATCCGAAACGCTCGAAATGGACACCCCTGCCTTCGGCACGGGGATCCACGCCGTGCTTCAGAAACTCGACGAAGACGAGGAGACGGTCGACTGGGGGGACACGGAAGCCCTCCGCAGGGTCGCCGACGAGATTCTCGACGACTGGTTCGCCCGCCGGTTCGGTCCCCGGCCCGGCCTGGTTCTGCAACTCCAGAAGGAGGGCCTGCGCCGCCGGATCGCGGCGGGAGCCCGCCTCCGGGCGGAGGCCCGGGCGGACGGCTGGCGACCGAAATACATCGAGTGGAACTTCCGTGAAGAAGGACTCCTCTCGGTCGCAGGCATTCCGCTGGCCGGCAAAATCGACCTTGTCGAGGAACGAGGCGCCGAGCTGCGCATCATCGACTACAAGACCTCGAACCAGGTCACCCCGCCCCGGGAGGCCCACTGGACGAATCTGCGCGGAAGAAGAAGCTTCACGCCCCCCGCCCTGCTCCCGGTGGCGGGGGCGCCCGGGCACGGCTGGAAGAACCTCCAACTCCCCCTCTACGCCGCCGCCCTCCGGCGGAAGCATCCCGGTCGGCCCATCCGGGCAGCCTACGGCCACCTGCCCGCCGCGACCTCCGAGGCACAGACCGAGGAGTGGCCCCTTTTCGACGATGCGTTCGGCGAGGACGCCCTTGCGACGGCCGGAAAGATACTGGGTTGGTGGAAACAAGCCGGATTCTGGCCGCCCTCCCCCGCCTTCCGCTCCTCCGACGCCTACGTTTGGTCCGGACCCGCGGGAACGAAAGCCTGGGATCCGGGCGACCTGCTGGACCTGTCCAGAAAGTCCGATTCCGGATAGGAGAAATCCATTTCACCGAAAGATCACGGCAACGATCTTGGGCCGAATCTATTGGGCCTGACCTATTAATCTATTGACATGAAAAATTCTGGGAATGACCCATTTTTGCTTGCCATGGGGTTTTGGATTTGTGAGATTTGGGGCATGCGAAGGAAACGATACAAACCTGACGAACTCTCCTACTACCATTTGATGAG
>JBKHCX010000175.1:0-5157 GCA_046541615.1 Puniceicoccaceae bacterium | reverse complement strand
AGATGGTAAAAGGCTTTCGTTCCTTCACCGAGTTTGAGGCGAGGTCTTCTTCTTTTGTTTTTCATTTTCATAATAATTTAAGTTTGGCAGATTTTCAGGAAAAGACTATCTCAATTTCGACCTGGAAAGGATATTCATAAAATTAGTGTCGCAGACACGTAGCCAGCGTCAAGCCAACTTTCGGCCCGGGAAGGATATTTTTTCCGCAAATTGTTGATCTACGGCAAAACGTCCTGAATGGCTGCGGAACTTCGGGCTGGCGATATCCCGGAGTCTGAATCACACCCGGATGCTCGGGCAGGGGAGTTTCCCCCCTCCGGCCGGTCCGGCCGAAGCGCGATTCAGCCCCGCGGCCGCCCGGCGTCGCCCGGCAGGCGCTCGCTCCGGTTGTAGCGGTTGTACAAATACTCGGTCCACTCCGGACCGGGCATCCGCACCTCCGCGCCGACCGGCACATCGCCTTCGAGGACCCGGGCGCCGAAGGAGCGGCCCTCCACCGGGCCCCCGCCCACGAGGAAACCCGTGGTCCCGGTTCCGGTCGGGTCGAGGGCGAGAAGGAAGGCCGTTTCGAAGGAGTCGCGGGCGGCGTCCATGCGCACGACGACGAAGTCGCGCTCCGCGTTGATCCAGACCACTTCGCCGATCCGGACGTTCGGGTTGAAGCGCAGCGCGGCCGCGCTTTCCCCGAGATCCCCGCCCTCTCCGGCGGGCCCGCGGGATCCGCCGGAGGAACAGGCGGCCAGGACCAGGCAGAGACACCCGGCGAAGAGCGCCCGGGCGGGAAGGGCGGGCCCGGGGATCCTCATTTTTCCGAACTCCCGTTCCCGGGAGCTTCCTTTCCGGGGGCGACCATGAACTCGCTCGGACTGGAGCCCTCCTGGGTCTGGTCCGAGTCGAAGAACCCGTGCAGCTGGCGGATGCGGGTCGGGTGGCGCATCTTGCGGAGGGCCTTGGCTTCGATCTGCCGGATGCGTTCGCGGGTGACTTTGAACTGCTTGCCGACCTCCTCCAGGGTGCGGCTGTAGCCGTCCACGAGCCCGAAACGCAGGGAGAGAACCTTCTTCTCGCGGTCGCTGAGGCTGCCGAGGACATCGACGATCTTCTCCCGGAGCAGGGAGTAGGCCGTCTGGTCGTAGGGGTTCTCGGCGGTCTTGTCCTCGATGAAATCCCCGAAGTTGGTGTCGTCGGAATCGCCGACCGGGCTCTGGAGGCTGACCGGCTGCTGGGCCATCTTGAGAATCTGGCTGACCTTTTCGACCGGCATGTTCATCTCGGCGGCGACTTCCTCGGGCGTGGGCTCGTGCCCGAGATCCTGGAGCAGGAGCTTTTGAATCTGCAGGACCTTGTTCAGGGTCTCGATCATGTGCACGGGGATGCGGATCGTGCGGGCCTGGTCGGCGATCGAGCGGGTGATGGCCTGGCGGATCCACCAGGTGGCGTAGGTCGAAAACTTGTAGCCGCGGCGGTACTCGAACTTTTCGACCGCCTTCATCAGGCCCATGTTCCCCTCCTGGATCAGGTCGAGGAAGGAGAGGCCGCGGTTGGTGTATTTCTTGGCGATACTGATCACCAGGCGCAGGTTCGCCTCGACCATTTCGGTCTTGGCCTTGTGGGCCTCGCGGACCGCACGGCGTACGGCGGAGATTTCTTTCACCATGTCCCTGGCCTCGATCCGCCGCTCGCGCGAGATCTCCAGCAGCCGGGCCTCGACGGCCTCCGGGTCGGCGGCCTTTCTGCGGCGGATTCCCGGGGTGTCGGGTACCTCGAGGCTCTCCACCAGCTCCTCCGCTTCGCGGACGGACGGCTCGATCTCCTGGAGGAACTCCTCGAACACCTTGAGCTTGAAGCACAATTTGCGGTGGATCGGCTTGAGTTCGGCGAGGTATTTGTTGAACCGCGTGCGGGAGCGTTTGCGGTTGGACGGCGATTCGTTGTCGAAGGAGTCGATCCAGGCGCGGTCGAGCTTCTTCTCGAGGTCGCGGGCCTTCTCGATCCATCCGGGCAGGCCCTTGAAGTAGCTCTCCCGGCTGTCGATCCGCTTGTCGAGGACGACCTGGTCGAAGCGTTCCTCGCGGGAGAGCAGCCGCTCGGCGATCCGGATCTGGAACATGTTGGCCAGGCCGGTCGAGAACAGGAGATCCTGGGCCTTTTGCTCGGCCGTCTCGATCCGCTTGGAGATGGCGACCTCCTGCTCCCGCGTGAGCAGGGGCACCTGCCCCATCTGCTTGAGGTACATCCGGACGGGATCGTCGAGGATGTCGTACTGGGCCTCGCGCGAGGAGATCGTCTCGTTCTTCTCCTGGCGCTCCTTGAAGCGCTCGACCTCCTCGTTGTCGAGGATCTCGATTTCCAGATTCGCCAGGATCTGGATCACGTTGTCGATCTCCTCCGGGTTGTTGAGGCTCTCGGGAAGACCCTCGTTCAGATCCTTGTAGGTCAGGTAGCCCTGGTTGCGCCCCTGGCCGATCAACTGGCGGATGCGGTCGTTGAGTTCGCCCTTCGTCGGTGTTTCCGGCTGGGGGACCGCCGTTTTCGCGGAGGCCTTGGCCGGGGAGCCGGCGGACTCCCCGCCGGCTGGTCCGGGGGCGGCGGCGGACGGAGCTTTCCCGGCCTTCGGGGCGGGAGGCTTCTTCGGCGCCGCGGTCTTCTTCGGCGCGGATTCGGAGGCCTTGCCGGAGGAGGAGGCCGCTTTCGCGGCTTTGCTCTTCTTCTTCTTCCCGGTGGCGGCGGCCTTCCTCACCGTCTTTGCGGTGGAATCTTTTTTCGGGGGCGCTTTCCGCGCGGCGGCCTTGCCGGGTGTTGTTTTCGCTTCGGAGGGGTTGGTGGGTGCTTTCGCGGACATCAGGAATGAGGGACTGGATCGGGCGGTTGCTGAATGAGAGAGCGGAGTTCCCGGCGGCGGGACTGGAGGGCGCGCAGCTCGGGATCCCCGGGCGGAAGATCGTTCATGCGGCGAACAAGACGGGCGATTTCCCGGGAGGCAAATCCGCGGACGAGTTCGCGGAAGCTGCGGGAGGCCATGCGTTCGGGCTCTTCGATTTCGACCTCGCGGACGAGGAGGCGGGCGAGAAAGGCACGCTCTTCCTCGGATTCGCACTGGTTGGCGAACTCCTCCGCGGACACAAACGACCCCTCCAGAAGCTCCGAACCGAGACGGCGCAGGAGCTTCGCGGCGAGAGAATCTTCTGTAATCCACTCACAGATAGAAGTTTGCGAGAAAAATTCACGGATGCTGGAAAATTGCAAAACAAGAAAGAGTAACACCTCCTCGTTCTCTGTCAACCGCAGTTCGGAGGCGGGGGCGGAGGGGGCGTCCGGCGCCGTCCGCGGTCCGGCGGCCGCCGGCCGGTGTCCGCGGACGAACCGCGAGTAATCATTGCGCAGGGCCTGCGGATCCGCGCGCAGGTGGCGGGCAGCTTCCTCGAGGTAGTCCCCCCGGAGCACGTCCGATTCGATCCGGCGGACGAGTTCGAAGAGCGGCTCGGCGACCCGGGCGCGCGCGGCGGCGTCCATGGCGCCCGGATCGGGGGCCAGGAAACGGAGGGCGAACCGGATCGGGGTCTCGGCGTTCTTCCGGATGGCGGCGAGGGGCTCCGCACCTTTGTCGCGCAGGAGATCGTCGGGATCGGTCCCCTCCGGCAGGGGGGAGAAGCGCAGATCGAGCCCCGTGCGGAACCCGATCGGGATCAGCTTGAAGGCGGCGGCTTTCCCCGCCCGGTCGCCGTCGAGGAGGACATCGACCCCGTCGGCGTAGCGTTTGAGCAGCAGGAACTGCTCCTCTCCGGCGGCCGTGCCCTGGAGGGCGATGGCTTCGGGGAAGCCCTCCTCCCAGCAGCGGATCACATCCAGCTGCCCCTCGACGAGGAGGAAGCGGCCCGCCCCCCGGACGACCTTGCCGGCGCGCTCCAGGCCGAAAACGATCCGCCGTTTGTGGAAGAGGGGCGTCTCGGGGGAGTTCACGTATTTCGAATCGCGGGTCTTGTCGTCCCCGGGCACGAGCGGCGTGGCCCGGGCGGTGAAGCCGACGACCCGTTCCTGGACGTCGCGGATCGGTATCATGAGCCGCCCCCGGAACCGGGGGAAGAAATGCCCGCCGCCGCTCCGGCGTTCGTAGAAGAGGCCCGATGCATCGAGCACCGGATCGTCGAAGCCCTTGCCCCGCAGGAAACCGGCCAGCGCGGCGGGGTCGGCCGGGGCCAGCCCGATGCCGAGATCACGGGCGGTCTCGATCCGGAACCGGCGCTCCCCGGTCCAGTAGCGGCGGATGAGCTCCCCCGCCTCGTCCCCGGCGCGGAAGCAGCGGGCGAAGAATTCGGCGGCCTGGGCGTTGGCCTCGAACAGGCGCCGGCGCAGCGACACTTCCTGGCGGGTCGGGCCGCCGGATTCGTATTCGACCGGCACGCCGACCCGCTCGGCGAGGTGCTCGACCGCCTCCTGGAAGGTCAGGTTCTCGAGGCGCTGGACGAAGCCGAACACATCGCCGGCCTCCTGGGTGCTGAAGCAGGAGAAAACGTTCTTGTCGGGGTTGACGAAGAAGGAAGGCGTCTTCTCCTCGGCGAAGGGGCTCAGACCGCGGTACTCCCGGCCCGCGCGTTTCAGCGAGGTGTAGCGCCCGGCGATTTCGACGAGGTTGGCCCGCCGACGCACTTCGTCGATGGTGTTGCGCGAGATGACCGGCATGGGCGTGGGTCAGGGCAGGGCGTTCCGCTCGCGGCGGGCGGCGGGCACCTCCGGATGTCCCGGAGCCATTTCCAGAAACTCGTCGTAGAAGTAGGCGGCGTTGGCCGGGTTCCGCCCGCCTCGTCCGTAGGCCCGGGCGAGCGAGAGCACGATGTCGGGGCTGTTCGGGATCCGTTCGTAGGCCCGTTCGAGTTCCTCGAGAAAACGGGTCTCCGAGCGGGACCGCTGGATGACTTTCAGGTAGGTCAGGGTGTACTGGAGGCTGTCGGGCTCGCGTCTCCGTGCTTCGAGGATGGCGATCTCGGCGTTTTCGGGATCATCCTCGGCGAGGTAGCTCCGGGAGAGGCCGGCCCAGAGTTCCGCGTCGTCGGGATCTTCCGCGATCGCCCCCCAGAAAAGGGTGGTCGCCTCGGCGGCGTCCCCCTCCTCCAGGGCGGCCCGGGCCAGCTCCGCGGTTGTCGGGGGCGGCGGCGGCGC
>JBKHCX010000174.1:0-5190 GCA_046541615.1 Puniceicoccaceae bacterium | reverse complement strand
TGACCCAGGGGTACATCATCGGCTGCGCGGAGTTCGTGCGGGAGGTGTCGAGGCCCTTGCAGCCGCACCGGAAACGCCCGATCCGGCCCAAGCCGTTGGAGGGCGCCGGTTGGGACGGGCTGAGCGTTTTCCCGGGGGTGCGCGGATGATAGCTGGATCCAACTCGAAAAGGTTTTCCAAATTAAGGCAGAGCGCTGATTTCGTCGGAATAGTTCCGCGACGAAAGGCCATTGGGGAATTCTGATCGGGGGAAAACCGCGCGATCGTCCTTACCGCGCCTCCGTCCTGTGCGGCAAATGAATCGAATCCACCGCCTGGTCACGGAGGAGGTTCAGGGTTTCCAGAAAACGGTCGTTTTCCCGGCGCGCCGGTTCATGCTTCGGCGCGAGTGGACCCATGCGGTTTCGGATCACGGAGGAATCGAGACAACATCGATCCCAGCTCCGCGCCTTTGCGCACCCGCCCCGCGCGATTGTCCCAACAGGCTTCTTGCCATGGGCGCTTCGGTCCGCTATCTTTCGAGGTTTTCGTTTATGGCAGAAACCGTTTCAGAACCTTCCGCGACCGTCCTGATCGTGGACGACGACAAGGAGGTGCGCTACTCCCTCAAGCGCGTGCTGGGGAAGATGGACGTCCGGCTTCTCGAGGCGGCCAGCGGCGAGGAGGCGCTCGCGATGGTCGAGAAGGAGAAGCCGGCGGTGATTCTCCTGGACAACCGGATGGGCGGGATCAGCGGTATGGAGACCCTGCAGAACCTGCGCTCGCTCGGGGGCGGATCGGTCGTGATCATGATGACCGCCCACGGCACCACGCAGACGGCGATCGAGGCCATGAAGTACGGGGCCTTCGACTACCTGATGAAGCCCTTCGAGCCCGCCAGGATCTCGGATTTGGTCGGGCGGGCTCTCGCCGCCCACGGGGACCGCCGCTCCTCCGGCAACTACGAGCCCAGGCTCAGGGTGGAGGATTACGCGGAGGGGATCGTCGGCAGCTCGGAGGGGATGCAGCTTGTGCTCAAGCAGGTGGGCCAGGTCACCGCCAGCGAGGCCACCGTGATGATCACCGGCGAGAGCGGAACGGGAAAGGAACTGGTGGCCCGCTGCATCCACGACCACAGCCTCCGCTCGAAAAAGACCTTCATCGCCGTCAATTGCGCCGCGATCCCCGAAAACCTGATCGAGAGCGAGCTGTTCGGCCACGAGAAAGGATCGTTCACCGGCGCGACCGCCCAGAGGCAGGGGAAATTCGAGCTTTGCGACGGCGGCACCCTCTTTCTCGACGAGATCGGGGACATGGCGCTCCCGACCCAGACGAAGATCCTCCGGGCCATCCAGGAGGGCGAGATCCACCGGGTGGGGGGCACGACCCCGATCCGGGTCGATGTCCGCCTGATCGCCGCGACCAACCGCGATCTCGAGGCCATGGTCGCCGGGCAGGAGTTCCGCGAGGATCTCTATTACCGGTTGAACGTCTTCCGGATCCGCATACCGCCCCTGCGCGAGCGCCGCGACGACATCCCGGAGATCGTCGATTACCACCTCCAGCGCCTGGCCAAGGAGAAGAAGATCCGCCCGCGGAAAATTTCCGCCGAAGCGCTGGACATCCTGAAGCGGCAGCCCTGGCCGGGCAACGTGCGCGAGCTGGAGAACGTGATCTACCGCAGCGCGGTGGTCGCCCAGGGCCCGTCGATCCTGGTGGATGATCTCCCGTCCGATTGCCGGAACGCCGGGGGGGCCAAGGCGCGCCCGGCCCCGACGGGAGGAAAGGGGGCCTCGTCCGGATCCGCTCCCGGGGACACCGGGGCCCTTTTCGACCGCATTTTCGACGTGCTCGCCGGGAACGCGCCCGGGCGGTTGCTCGCCGAGATCGAATGTGCGATGATCGACCGCGCCATGCACCAGTGTGAAAACAATCTTTCGAAGGCGGCGGAGTTGCTGGGACTCACCCGGAGCACGCTGCGCGGACGGATCAATCAAACGAAATCCGGGGGGAAGGAAGACAATCCATGAAGGACGACGACCGCAGGATCGTGATCACCGGAATCGGCCTGACCGCCCCGAACGGAAACGATCTCGGGGAGTTCCGGCGGAACCTCCTCGAATGCCGCCCCCGGATCGGGACGGTTGATTTGCGCTACATGGGGGTCGCCCCCGCCGGGATCTGCGATTTCGATCCGCTGCGGCACCAGAAGAAGCGCGAGATCCGGGTGGGCACCCGCGCCGGCAGTATCTCGATCTACTGCGCCCGGGAGGCGCTCGCCGATTCCGGGCTCGACTGGGAGGCGATGGATACCGCCCGCATCGGCGTGTATGTCGGCACCACCGAGCACGGAAACGTCGAGACCGAGAACGAGGTGTACAACATCTCGCAGTTCGACTACGACACCCGCTTCTGGTCCCACCACCACAACCCCCGCACCGTGGCGAACAATCCCGCCGGGGAGGTGACCCTCAACCTGGGCATCCACGGCCCCCACTACACGATCGGGGCCGCCTGTGCCGCCGGGAACGCGGGGCTCATCCAGGGCGCGCAGATGCTCCTGCTGGGGGAGGTGGACGCCGCCCTCGCCGGCGGGGTCAGCGAAAGCATCCGCAGTTTCGGCATCTTCGCGGGCTTCCGCAGCCAGGGCGCTCTGGCCACCCACGAGGATCCGAACCGGGCGAGCCGCCCCTTCGACCGGGACCGGAACGGGATCGTGGTCAGCGAGGGCGGGGCGCTCTACGTGCTGGAGCGCCTGTCCGACGCGAGGAAGCGCCGCGCCCGCATCCACGGAGAGATCGCCGGCTGGTGCATGAACTCCGACGCGACCGACTACGTCCTGCCCGACTCCGGTCGGCAGGCGCAGTGCATGCGGAAGGCCCTCGAGATGGCCCGGATGGAGCCGGCGGACATCGGCATCGTCAGCACGCACGCCACAGCGACCCCCCAGGGCGACATCCAGGAGTGCCGGGCGATCCGCGGGGTGTTTCCCGCCGGCGGCCCGACGCGGGTGAACAACACCAAGAGCTACATCGGCCACTGCATGGGGGCGGCGGGCGCGCTCGAACTGGCCGGGAATCTGCCGTCCTTCGCCGACCGGACCGTCCACCCCACGATTAACATCGATAGCCTTGACCCGGAATGCGAACTGCCCAACCTGGTGGTCTCGGAGCCGGAGGAGGGTGTGCCGGTCGCGGCCATTCTGAACAGTTCCTTCGGGATGCTCGGCACCAATTCCGCTCTGATCGTAACCCGTTTCACCGAATAATCCTTTCGACAGCATGACAAAAGAAGAAGTCCAGAAAATCGTTCTCGAGATCATCGAGGAAATCGCTCCCGACGAAGACCTGTCGGACGTGAAGCCGGACGTCCGCCTTCGCGACCAACTCGACCTCGATTCGATGGATTTTCTCGATATCGTGATGGAATTGCGGAAGAAGCACGGCATCGAGGTGCCCGAAGAGGATTACCCGAAGCTGGCCTCCCTCGACAGCTGCGGGGAGTACCTGACCCCGAAATTCAACGCGGCCTGACCGGCCGCACCGGCCTCCGCGGACGCTGGACGGGATGGACCGCTACGACGTAGTCGTGATCGGCGCCGGCATGTCCGGGCTCGCCGCGGCCATCCGGGCCGGACTCGCGGGGCGCTCGGTGCTCGTGCTCGAGAAACACGAGGCTCCCGGGGGGCTGAACAGTTTCTACCGCCAGGACGGGCGCACCTTCGACGTGGGGCTCCACGCCTTGACGAATTTCGCGGAGAAAGGCAGCCGGGGGGCGCCGCTGAACAAGATTTTCCGGCAGCTGCGGATTCCGCGCGAAGCCTTCGATCTCAACCCGCAGAAGGGCTCGCGGATCGCTTTCCCCGAGGCCGCTCTGCGTTTCACCAACGACCCGGAGGTTCTCCAGGAGGAGGTCGCCGCCCGGTTCCCCGCGAGCATCGACGGATTCCGCGGGTTGGTCCGGTTCGTCCGCGGGCGCGACGCCACCGCGCTCGAGGACCGCGGGCAGCTCGCCCGCGCGTTTCTCGAAAGCCGGATTCCCGATCCGCTCCTGCGCGAGATGATCCTTTGTCCCGTGTTCTACTACGGCAGCGCGATCGAGGACGACATCGATCTGGACCAGTTCGCGATCCTTTTCCGCTCGCTCTACCTGGAGGGCTTCTCCCGTCCGGTCGAGGGGGTGCGCACCATCATCCGCGCCCTGCTCCGGAAGTTGAAGGAGGTCGGCGGCGAGCGGAGAATGCGCTGCGGCGTGCGCCGGATCGTGACCGAATCCTCCCGCGCCGTCGGTCTCGAGTTGGACGATGGCTCGGAAATCCGCGCGGACCGGATTCTCTCCAGCGCGGGCCTGGTCGAGACCAACCGGCTCTGCGGGCTGGTCGAGGAGCGCGAGCCGGTCGGTAGGCTGTCCTTCGTCGAGACCATTTCCGTGTACAAGTGCGATCCGGCCCGTTTCGGGTGGGAGGACACGATCACCTTCTTCTCCACCCGGTCGCGGTTCCACTACCGGCGTCCGGCCGAAGACCTCGTCGATCCGCGCAGCGGGGTCATCTGCATCCCCAACCACTACGACTACGGCCACGGCCGGGAATTGAAGGAGGGGCTCGTCCGCCTGACCGCCCTGGCCGACTACGACCGCTGGGCCGGGCTGGCGCCCGACGCCTACCAGGCGGCCAAGGAGGAGTGGTTCGACCGCCTGCGGGAGGTGGCCGGGCGGGTGCTGCCGCCGCCGAAGGAGGATCCGGCCCGGCACCTGGTCGCCCGCGACATGTTCACCCCCCGCACGGTCGAACGCTTCACCGGTCACCTCGGGGGCGCGGTTTACGGCTCCTCCCGCAAGTCGAAAGACGGAAGAACCCCGTTCGAAAACCTCTACCTGTGCGGGACGGACCAGGGCTTCCTCGGAATCGTCGGCGCCATGCTCAGCGGCATCTCGATCACCAACCGGTACGTGGTGTCCGGGTGAGAAGCGCGTGCGCGCCCCTTCGCCGTGGCGGCGGGGGGCATCGCATTGTCCGCCCGCCCGCCGCGTCGCCGGGAGCCGTCGGGGAGGTCTCTTCCCGCCAGGGCGTTCCGGGTTGGACGACTGAAGTCATCCAACTACGTGGTGCGACCCCGGGCGGGCCACTCCGACGCGGCGGGCTGAAGCCCGGACACCGAACCTTCGTGCTCCGTGGGGCCGGGTATGGTGTCCGGCCTTCAGGCTGCTCCC
>JBKHCX010000173.1:0-5200 GCA_046541615.1 Puniceicoccaceae bacterium | reverse complement strand
CGGGGGCCGTCCTCGACCTGGATTACGCCGGGCGGCACTGGAAGCAATACGGATTCCAGCACCTCGACGTCCACGGCTTCCGCGCCTGGTGCCGCAGCTACTGGTATGGGCTCTTCGAGGATCCTCTCCTGTCCGTGCCCATTCCCGAGCCGTCACCGTGCATCCGCGAAAATTAGAGGCTTGAGAACCCGCCGCACCACAACTAAGCCGCCCCCCATGAAAACCACCTATCGCGACCCCGTCTGGGAAGAGGGCAAACACAACCTCATCCTCCAAAACCGCTGCGGAAACCGGTTGACCCTGTTGCTCAAAGACGACGGCACCGAGCTGGAGTTCGTCTACAAGCCGAACGCCTTTCGGCGGAAGGATTTCCGCGCCCGCAATTTTTCGAACCGCGACAACCAGACCGTCCTGTTCGCGGGCTTCCGCTGGCCCGACATCCGGGCGGGGGAGTCCTTCGATTTCCACTACGATCCCTTCCACACCCGGATCGGGGTCGCGCACGCGATCGGCGCCGCCAACCAGTTGCAGGTGCTCAACCTCGCCGACGAGAACGCCTATGTGCTGACCGCCCGCGCGCCCCTGCTCCTCGCCTTCCGCCCCCACCATGCCTTCGAGGTCCGGGACGGACTGCTCACCGAGAGCTTCCGCGACCGGGGCGAGGACATCGTCAGCTTCATCCGCTTCCGGGGCTTCGAGGAGAACCGCTACCGGGTGCTCGACGACGGCGCCCACCTCCTGCAGATCCTCGAAAACGATCCCATCCTGATCGGCGGCGAGGAAAACCACGCCCAGGTGGAACGCATCCTGCGAAAATTCGATGGATTCGATTTCGAAGCCTTCGCCGGACACAACGAGGCAGCCGTCGCGCGGGATCTGGGCGCGGGGACGGCCGTTCTGGCGGACGCCGGTTTCCAGCGCGTCTTCGACCTGAACCGCCGGGTTTGCTGGTCGGGTCTCGACGCGGGCGGCGCGGCCTTCGGCGCCCTCAACCGCATCTACTATCTGATCTGGGTGCGCGACGGCTCCATGTCCACCAGCCACCTGGCTCTGGCCGGCAACCCGGAGTTCGCCCGCACCTGGGCGCCCTTCCTCATGGCCAACCCCTCGCACACCCGGCTGGACGACGGACGCGTCATCGAGGAATTCGGGCAAGGGGTGGGCACGCGCTGGAGCAAGTCGGAGGACGACGGTCTGTTCTACGCCGTCTGGAGCCTCTTCACCTACACCCGCTGCACGGGCGACGACCGGCTCCTGCGCCACGGCGCGCTCGATCGGCTCTTCCGCATCACCGGGGCGCATCTCGAAAAATGCTGGGACGCCGGGCGCGGGATCATGACCAGCGACACCCTCGGCGAGGAATCGCTCAAGGGCAGCCCCTACTACAGTTACGACGTGGTCAATGGCGCCCTCCAGAAGGCCCACTCGAACACGGATCGCGGCGGCAAAGTTTACGAGCGCGTGGCCTCGTTCTACCACCAGGTCAACACCTACAACGTGCTGCGGATGCTCGAATGCCTCGCCGCCATGGACAGTGGCGAAACCGCGCGGATCACCGGACGGAAATTCGGCGAAAAAGCCGACGCGCTGCAACGCTCCCTCGCCGAAACCTTTCTCGACGCCGAAGGCCGCCCCTTCAGCCTGTGGGCCTTCTACACCGACGGCACCGACGAGAAGGTGCTCTTCGACCTCAACGAAACCGATTGCTGGGAATACACCTGGGCGCAGGCGCAAGGGCCCTTCACTCCCCTGCCGGAGGCCCAGCGCCGGGGCGGGCTGCTCATCCTCGACCAGTGGCCCCGCAGGGAAAGGCGCGGCTACGGCCTCTGCCCCTGGAATGTCCTCAACCGCTTCCTCTACCGCGAGCGCCTGCTCGCACCCGGCGAAGCCGACGACCACCTCCGCGACGAAGTGGCCGAGGCCCTTACGCCGACCGAAAAATACCCGATGACCGGAGCCCTGCACGAAGACCACAGGAACCCGCGCACCCACCGCGCCCTCCCCTTCACCGCAGGGAGCTTCATCGCGGCCATGACCGGGCGGCTCCTGCTCCCGCTCGCCCAGGGACTCGCCGTGGCCCCCGGCGGCCTGACCCGCGGGCTGCGCGACTACCGCTACCAGCTCGCCTCCATCGACGTCGAGACCGCGGGCGAGGGCGGCGAGGTCGCCCACTGGTCCCTGAACGGCGAAGGGTTCCGCAGCACCTTGCAGATACCCGAGCTGCGCCTGCGCCCCGGGCGCAACCGTATCGAAATCACCTGCGGCGCGGACGAGGCCTCCCCGGCCGGGCCGCGCCTTCTGTTCTCCGACGCCCAACTGCTGGAAGCACACGAAGCAGAGGACGGAAGCAGCCAATGGGAGTTCGCCTCTGCCGTCCCGGCGGAACTCGTCTTCGACCGCGTCCCCGCCGACTGGAAGCCCCGCGTGACCACCGCCTCCGGCGAAGAGTGGACCCCGGCGCTCACGGAACCCGACGCCAACGGCCTCGTCCGCCTGAGCCTCCCCGGTCGCGGCGCTTTCAACGTGGTTGCTTGATTGGATCCACTCCCATGGACAGCTACCACCTCGACCAAACCAGCTTCGATTCGCTCCTCGCCGACGAAGGCCTATTCACCCTCGGCGCGGAGGGACTGCACCTGCGCGGCAGCCTCGAAGAGCCGGTCGGCGACGATCCCCAGAACGCCGGCTACATGCGGATGCCGGGCAATGTGACGGCGGAGAAATTCCCCGCCACCACCCAGAAGCTCGGCACTTACATCCCCGGCGTTTACGGGAAGCACCCGCTCCTCAACGCCCAGATGATCAACCTCCCCTTCGCCGCCGATCTGGTGCTGGAAGCCGGGGACGAGGTCCTCGACATCGCCAGCGCCCGGATCGAAGACCACCACCGCCGCCTCGACATGCGCCGGGCCGAGCTGCGGCGCGAACTGACTTGGGTGACCCGCGGCGGCGTCCGTATCCGACTACGCTTCCACCGCTTCGTCCTGAGCGGGCACCGGCGGTTGATCGCCCAGAGCCTCGAGATCACCCCGGACCGCGATCTCACCCTGCGCGTAGGCGGCGGTATCGACACCGACCTGCGCACCAGCGGCTACGACCACCTCCGGGAACGCCGTCTCGATGAGGCGGACGGTCGCCTCCACGCCGCCGTCCGGACGGATATGGGGGATGAGGTGGAGATCGCCTCCGCCCTCCGTTGCGACGCCGCCCTCGAAAGCGAAACCCTCCGCGAGCCGCGCCGCATCCGCCGCCGCCTCACCCTGGAACTGACCGGCGGGAAGACCGTCCGCGTCGAGCGCCTGACCGCCTACTCGACCTCGCGGGATGCGCCTAAGCAGCCGAAGGCGGCGGCGATTCTCGAAGAGGCCGAAACCGAGGGATTCGACCGGCTTTTCGCCCGGCACGCCGCGGCCTGGGCGGCGAAATGGGAGCGTTGCGCGATCGAACTCGACGGCCCGGAAGAAGACCGGCGCGCGCTCACCGCTTCGCTCTACCACCTCCTGCGCTCCAACCCCGACGACGCGCGGGTGGCGATCGAGCCCAAGGGCTACGCCGGCGACGCCTACTTCGGCCGCTTCTTCTGGGATACCGAGATGTATCTCATGCCCTTCTTCCTCTACACGGATCCGCCCGCCGCGCGGAAGCTCCTCGAGTTCCGCCTGCGCACCCTCGACGGCGCCTGCGCCAACGCCCGCCGCTTCGGCTACCCCGGCGCCCGCTTTGCCTGGGAGTCCGACGCCGACGGGGCCGAAAACTGCGCCGCCTGGGAATACCGCGACCACGAAATCCACGTCACCGCCGACATCGTTTACGCCCTCGCCCATTACGCCGCCAACCGCCCCGGCGACCCCTTGCTGGAGGAGTCCGCCGGGCTGATCGTCGAAACCGCCCGCTTCTGGGCGGCTCGCTGCGACACCCGCCCCGGGGACGACCACCCGAGCCTCCTCGGGGTGATGGGGCCGGACGAATACGCCTTCCTCGTCGACAACAACGCCTACACCAACCGCATGGTGAAGTTCGCCTGCGGCCTCGCCGCCGGGGAGCTGGGCGAGCGCGGCGGCGCTTCCGCCTCCGAACGGGAAGGCTTCCGCGAACTGGCGGAAAAGCTCCCCGTCCCGCGCCACCCCGACCATCCGGAACTGGTCCTCCAGGACGAACGCTTCCACTGCAAAGTCGATCCGGACTTCGACGCCCTCTGGCCGGACCGTGGAAAGGTTTACGCCGCCCAGGTTCCGCAGGAACGCCTCTACCGTTCGAAGAACCTGAAACAGGCGGACGTGCTCCTCCTCCAATGGCTGTTCGCCCACGAGTTCACCGACGCCGAGCGCGAAGCCGCCTGGGATTACTACCTGCCCGTGACCACGCACGACTCCTCGCTCTCCGCCGGGATCCACGCCATCGTCGCCGCCCGCCTGGGAAAGACCGCGGAAGCCTACCGCTTCTGGCTCCAGGCCAGCCGGATCGATCTGCGGGGCGGCGCCGCCCAGGGCATCCACATCGCCGGAGCCGGCGCCAACTGGCTGACGGCCGTCTTCGGATTCGCCGGACTTTCCACCGCGATGGAGGGCGGGACCCTCCGCCTGAACCCGAACCTTCCCGAAGCCTGGCGGCGGCTGCGCTTCGCCTTCCGCTGGCGGGACATACCGCTGAGCTTCGACCTCCGCCACGACGCGGCCCGGATCACCAACCACGGCGCCGCCCCCCTTCCCGCCCGGATCGGCGCCCACACCATCGAACTGCAACCCGGCCCCAATGAAATCCCCTTGAATCCCACCCAAAGATGAACCCACCCGAACCCATCCAAGCCGTCATCTTCGACCTCGACGGCGTCATCGTCTCCACCGACGACTGCCACGCCCGCGCCTGGCAGCGCCTCGCCGGGGAGGAGAAAATCCCCGTGACGCCCGCCCAGCTCGAACGCTGCCGCGGCGTCAGCCGCATGGAGAGCCTCGACATCGTCCTCGAACAATCGCCCCGCGATTATACTCCCGAAGAAAAACACGCCCTGGCCGAGCGGAAAAACCGCTACTACCGCGACTCCCTCGCCCACCTCGGCCCGGACGACCTGCTACCCGGCATCCGCCCCCTCCTCGACGATTTGCGGACGGCCGGGATCAGGCAGGCCATCGGTTCCTCCAGCCGCAACACGCCGTTCATTCTCAAACAGATCGGACTCGACGCCTTTTTCGACGCCGTCGCC
>JBKHCX010000172.1:0-5220 GCA_046541615.1 Puniceicoccaceae bacterium | reverse complement strand
CCTCGGGCGGCGCTTGCCGTCGGACCGATCCGCCGTGGGTTCGCCGGTCGGGCATCAGCGGCACTGCCAACCGAAGCCGTTGACTCTCCGGGGTGCGGATCCGCGACGATGGGAACCGGTTCCATTCGCGTTTGACCCTTTCCTTCCGTTTGGTCTTCCATTTTTCCGCAAAAGGTGCATAGTCAATGGAAGTTGCCATGGCGAAACGACGAAAATCAAAGAAACGCAAACCCCACATTGCCCGGGATCCCAAGGAAAAGACGCAGAAGACCCAGGCCCCATTGGATCCGTCGCCCCTGCCGGACCGATCGTCCGCGCCGGACGCATCGCCGCCTGTGCCCGCGCCGGTAACGCCGGAAACGCCGCCCGCGCCGGAAACATCGCCCGCTGTGCCCGCTCCTCCGCCCGCGCCGCCTGCGCCGCCCGCATCGTCCCCTCCGGACGCATCTCCCTCCCCGGACGCATCTCCCCCTCCGCCTGCTTCAGACACATCGCCCTCAAAGGAGGATGGGTCCTCGGCCGCCGCGGCCGCGGGCGCGGGTCCCGGCGGCCCCGTATCGAAGCCTGCGGCTGAAACGGACAAAGAGGTTCCGGACGATCAACAGGAACGGCCCTGGTTGGATGCCATTACCCGCTACCCGCGATTGAATGCCTATTGCCGCAGACTCCGGCAAACCCTCCCGGACGATCTCGAATCCTTCTCGCTCAAGGACGTTCCGCAGGCGAAACACAGGGCCTGGCTCGCGCGCTACCTCCGCTTGCGCAAGGAAGGGAAACTCGACCAGTGGCAACAGGAGTTGATTGATGGCATCGGTTTCAATTGGACGACCGGAAAGGTCCCGAAGCCTCCCAAGCCTCCCAGGCCTCCCAGGGCGCCGAAACCGCGGAAGCCTCCTCCCCCTCGTCCCCCCCGTAAGAGAACGACCTCCCGGGCCTCCGGGGATGATCCGACCCAACGGATCCCCGCCCCCGGAGAACGACCTCTTTCGGGTTGGGAGCGGAACTACGAGGAGTTGCGCGCGGAACTCGAAGGAGCGCGAGAGCCGTTCGCCGCTCTCATTGAGGCTGAAGACTACCTGTTCCTCTGGGCACGGCGTCAGCTTGTGGCGCTCCTGAAAGGGAAATTGAGTGGCGAGCGCGAAGCCAAATTGCGCGGCCTGTTTCCCGGCTTGAGCGAATCGGACGACCTGCGCGGCCTCGGCCAGTGGCGAAGCGGGTGGGACAATTACCGGGTGGTCCACGGGAAGAGTCCTTTCCTGGCGGACCAACCGGGGGATTCCGGAGATCCCGGCGAAAGCGGCGAGACCGGGCCCGCGAAGATCGACGAGGCGCGGCGGATGAGGGCGTCCCGCTGGGCGAGCCGCCAGCGCCGGCTCCGCAGGCGCGGAGAACTCGCGAAGTGGCAGATCGAGCTGCTCGACGGAATCGGATTCCGCTGGGATATCCGCTACCGCCCGAAGCCCGGCTTTGACCAGTGGTACGCCCGGCTCGATCAGTTGCTCGAACTCGAGGCCCGGCACGGAACCCCCGTCCCGACCCAGGTGCTGATCGAGACCGGCCTGAAGTCCTGGATCTCACGCGTCCGCCGGATGTACGGGAAGGGCGAACTACCGCCCGAATTGGTCCGCACATTCAAGGAGAAGGGCTTTGTCTTCGACGGTATCGCGGCCTTGAGGAACCGGTGGGATCGCGACTGGGCGCGGAACTACAAGAAACTGCTGGCCTTCTACCGGCAATTCGGACATCCCCGGATTCCCTCCAGTTACTCCGAAGACCCGGAACTCGGTGGCTGGCTGGCTCACCAGCGCGAGCGAATGGCGAAGGGGGTCATCAAACCGGACAAGCGCCGCGCCCTGGAGGAACTCGGCGTGAAGACACCCGTCAGAAGAGCGGAGAGGACGCGCAGCCCGGTCAACCTTTCCCCCTGGCGGGAGGTTTACAAACGATTGGAGAAGTTGGCCGCCGGGCGACCGGGGGGCCGGTTCGGTTCCGAATTCGAGATCGATCCCAAAGCCCGCACATGGTTCAAACGCCAGCGCTGGCACTACGCCGAAGGACGGCTCGAGGAGTGGCAGGTCGAAGCCCTCCGCCGAATCGGGCTCGACCCCGGGGCCTCTCCCGCGGTTTCGCCCTATGCGCGGGATATTCAGAAAAGGTGGCAGGCCGATCTGGAGCGCCACCGTGCTTTCGTCGCCGAGAAAGGCCATGGTTACATCCCCGGGACCAAAGAACACAAATATCTCGCGAACTTCGCGGCGCGCGTCCGCCGGAGATACCGCGATGGCACACTCAGCGAGCAACAGATTCAAGAGTTGCGCGACGTTGGTTTCGTCTTCGACCCCTCCGGCACGCCAAGTGCGAACTGGATGGATCATTACGCCACGCTGAAGGCCTATCACGCCGAACACGGCAATTCAGCGGTCCCCCGCAGGTATAAGGCCGACATCGCGCTGGCCCATTTCGTCGCCCAGCAGAAGCAACGCGGCCGCACCGGCAAACTCTACCGGGAGCAAATCCGCCTGCTCGACGAACTGGACTTCCCCTGGTCCGGCGGCCGTCCCATCCCGCGCGACCCGTAAGCCGGCCCCGGCCGCGCCGCCTACTGGACACGCAGTTTGCGACAACCAATACAAAAGACTTTCGCGGCATGGGATTTGCCAAGGTATGGAACCCGCCCGCGGGGTGATGCGAAGCCTCGGGGTTCGGCCACCGCGGAGCCAGGAAGCGGGCGCCCGCCCGCCGTGAAGGTCGTCCGGGATTTCGCGTACCGCGGAGAGCGCCCGGCCTATCCGGCCTCGCCCTGAAGGCCCTTTCTCGCTTCGAGGATGAGTTTCTGCGTGGCGGCCAGAATGCGGGAGAGCCGTTCGCGGGTGGCTGCTCTCCATGCCGGATCGACGAGGTTTTCTTCATCCGCCGCGTCGAGTCCCCGCATGGCGTCCCGGAGGTAACGTCTCGCCTTTTTGAGAAACACCAGGGCGCTGGGCGCGCTCAGTTCGTCGGGCGGCCATTTTTCTTCGTCCATGCAGCCGTTCAGGGCGCCCGCCAGTTTTCCGGATGCGAACAAGACACCGTTGGCGATCTCCCAAAGGGGATGTTCGTCGGAGGCTTCCTCCGGCAGGATGTCTCCTTTTCGCAAATCCAGCGAGAATTCATGGCAATCGGCCACCAGGGGATGGTATTCCCTTTCCTCCGGTTTCCAGCTCCCGGCCTCCGCCTCCGCCTCGGCCTCCTCGACCGCCGCATTCATTTCCTCGATCCATTCGGCTCGGGCGGCTTCTTCTTCCGGGGTGAGCGGGGGCGGATCGGGCTCGCCCCGTTCCCTGCGGAGACGGGCGGATTCCTCTTGGTAGAAACGGTCGAAGTCATGCGTCCCTTCCTTCCGCATTCTTCGAGCGATGCGATCGTTGAGAAGATCCATCCGGGCGGCTTCCGCGTCGGCACGCGCCTCCTCCGGCGAAATCTCCTCGGCATCGTCGTCGGCCTTGTGCGCGTCCTCCAGGGCCGCCGCCCCGAAGACCTGATCGAAGAAGCGTCCGACCGCCTGGCGGGATCGTTCCGCCTGTTCGCGCAAGTCTTCCTCGCCCATCCGCCACAACGGACCTTCGACCCACTCGATCTCGTACCCGATTCCCTCCATCACGATCCGGCCGTTCGTCCGCCCGTACCATTCCAGATAAAGACAGTTCGCCCAGCGGTAGGCATTCGAACGGGCCTCCTCGTCCATGGCCAGAAAAGCCTCCGTCGAAACCAACAGGTCTTTCACCCGGTGCGACGCGGTGATGTCCCCCGCATGACCCTTCTGCTCGCGGGCGAACCCCTCGAAATCTCCGGAACGAAAGGTCGGCTTCCGGGGATTGCGGAAACGGATCAGCGACCCCGCCAGATCGGGATGAGCGTTCCCCTCCAGGTCGAGCAGGATTCTTCCGCCGCCCCCGGCCATCTCAAGGAATCCGCTCACCCGGCCCTTCGTCCGGTTGTCGATCTCGCCGGAGAGGACGTTCTCCCGAATGCGCCATGCCATGGGCGAAAGAAGAAGATGGGCGCCCAGGGGTGTCAAGATCCGAGCGGTGGGGGTCTTCAGGGTGTCCTCGCCTGGGCTGTCACCCACGGGCGGAGGGCTTCGGTGAGCAGGTCGAGTGCCTTGCTGAGGCGGTCGCGATTGGAGAGTGCCATGATCGTTTACCTGGTGGTTTTCCTGGACTGCTTCTTTGCCACCCTTTTCCGGGCGGTTTTCTTCGCCGTTTTTCCAGCGGGGTTGGCTGGATTCTTCCGGATTTCGATAGACTTCACAATATCGAATGGGAGGATAGTGGGCAGGCAAAGCCTTTCGCCGGGAAAGGATCCGGTGATGTTTCCGAGGATGCCCCGCAGGGTGCTGTAGAGGATACTCAGGCCATTGACGCGAAGAAAGCCTTCCTGCTCGTCGGCGGGCAGGTCTTCGGGAACGACAAATTGGCCGACGATCTCGCACAAATGTCAAGGGGAAAGGGACAGCCAGAGAGATTCCGGAAATTTATTGACGCCCGGCGAAAACAGAAACAGGAATAAAAATTCATGTCATTATGACGCAGACACGCGGTACAGTGGTATCGAAGGACGAAATAGGGGTGTGTCATTGCATGAGCCGGCGCGTTCGGCGGGCGTTTCTGCGCGGGGTGGATTCCTACACGGGGCAGGGGGAAGGACTTTTCGGCAGCCGCGGCGAATTTTCGGGGCATCGGGGGGAGCCGGAAGCATTTCCGAGGTGGAAGGAATGGATGGAAGCCCGGAACCCGGTTGTTTTCGGGTGCCCGACGATCCGCTCTTGACTATGTGGGCGCACGGATTCGGGTAGCGCCAATTCATGGGTGGACGGAATTTTCTTGCCTCCTTCTAGCGATCGCGCTGACCGCCTGGCCGCAGACGAGGAGACGGGTTCCGGCACGAGAAACATGAAAACTTGGACTGACCCCCGCTATGCTGACCCGCCTGCCCGCGACCGTGGCTCTGCCATCGTTCGGCGAGCAAATGGCCATGGTATTCGAAATCCGTGTGCTTCAGTTGGCCATTGAGCGGGGAGTCGGCAACCTGCTGACGGGCGAAGTGGACGAGTCCGTCCGCGCCGCGCAACCCCGGATCGTCCTCATGCGGGAATTGGCCTGTCGGCTGCAGGAATTGGCCGCCAACCGAACCGACTTTGAATACACCTCGGAGATCCGTGCATGAGCCGCTATCCCCTAG
>JBKHCX010000171.1:0-5232 GCA_046541615.1 Puniceicoccaceae bacterium | reverse complement strand
GTCATGAACCGTCTTCTGGTCGTGCCCGAACTTTACTATCCCGAACAGTAGTCATTGGCCGGGTCCTCGGCCGGAGATCCCGCCTACCGGCCGGCCTGGGGCCGGGTGAGAAAATCCGCGAGAGCCGGATAGATCCGTGCGCGGTCGAATTCATCCTCCGCCATCCTCCTGCTGTTCAGGGCGGCCGCCCGTAAATCCTCCGGGTTTTCCACATAACGCCGCACCGCGCGGCGGAATTCCTCCGCAGAGCCGGGACGATAATACGTTCCGGCTTTTTTTGTCTCTAGAAGACGGCGGCATTCGCCGTCGAGGGAGGAGAGGACGGGCAGTCCGGCGGCGGCGTAGTCGGCGATCTTGTAGGGAAGACCGACCCAGGAGTCGCCGGAAAGGGGGATCACGCCGAGATGACAAGACGCCAGCAGGGCGCGCAAGTCCGCGCGATTCAGGAGTCCGTGGAAGCGGATGAACGGAGTTTCGGAGGCAAGCCGCCCGATCCATCCGGCCCGCGAGCCCGCACCCGCGATGTCGAGGGTGACGGGAACTCCGTCCCGGCTCAGGCGCCGCAGTCCTTCGACGACGGTTTCCAGGTCGTAGGATCGCTCCAGGGCGCCGATATAGGCCAGTCGCAAAGCCGGAGGAAGCGCGGAAGGAGAAGTCGGCGGTCCACCCTTCGCCGGATGGATTGGGGCGGGCCGCGGGAGAGATTCCGCGCGGCGGAATTCCTCCGCGTCGTCCTCCGGTCCCGTTTCCAAGGTCTCCAAGTCCGTTCCGTGATAGCAGCGGTGCATCGGGGTGTGGGAGGGCGCGTGGCGGCGGGCGAGTTCGAGGTAGCGGTCGCCGACCGCGCTGATCCGGTCGGCGTTGCGATAAGCGTCGCGGGCCCGGCGGTGGAGATGCGCGAGAAGGATCCGGGCGAGGAGCTGTCGCGGCGCGCCAGGCAGAGGAATCAACCGGTAAAAGGTCTCGGGCCAGGCGTCCATGATGTCCACAATCACCTCGCAGCGGGCTGCGCCGTTCGACCCGTTTCCCGTTTTCCGCTGGCGCGTTGCCAACCCTCCGGCCCGTCGTCCACCGTCCGCCCTTTGCCCGTCCGCCCAATCCCGGACAGCGAAGGCCGCCCCGGCGGTTTCGAGCGGGGGGAGGGAGACGACGATCCGGTCGGGAGGAGCGAGATCGCCGGATTCCAGGGCGGCCAGGGCTTGTTGGCGGAAGCCTCTCGCAAAGGCGCGGTGGTTGCGCAGGCGGCCGATACCGACGTTGCGGCGGTAGGGAGGGGTCGGTATGAGCCGGATCCGGAAGCCGTCGGCCGACGGTGGTTCGGCGCGGCGCTGCTTCCGGCGGTGGGAAAAGTCCGACGACCACCAGAGCACGTCGTGGCCCTGCCGTGCGAGTTCCCGGGACAGCGCCCAGTAGCGCTGCGGCAGGTCCGTCTCGCCGGGAAGCTCGTCGAACGGATTAACGATCCAGATGCGCATGGAAGGTCAGTGTGTGGCAGGAAAAGGGCGGCGGGTCGATTGGGAAGTGGGGGGGTATCTGTTTCCGGCTGGAGGGGTTGCCGGGAAGAGGCGCGGAATTAGCGAAGGGGTTGGACCGAAGCAAGGCGGCAGGGGTCGGGCGTCCCGTTGCGGAGTGGTCAGGCATTCGTCGTTCGACACCGCGCCTGCGGTGCGCTCTCCACGATTTCCACGAACTCCCGGAGCATTTTCTCTCGTTGAAAAGGTCCGTTTTCGACAAGGTGCCGTGCCCGGGCGCCTTTTTTTTGCAATTTCTCCGGGGGGCTCGCGAGGATTTCGCGGTAGAGGGCCTCCATGCCGGCGACATCGCCGTGGTCGATCCGCCAGCCGATGTCGTGTTCGGCGAGGAGATCGCCGATGTGGGAGCGCCGCGGGCCGAGGTAGAGGATGGGTTTGCCGAGGACGAGCGCCGAGTAGAATTTGCAGGGGTGGACGCAGCCGACCATCTCCCCGCCCATGGAGACGAGGTGGATGTCTCCCGCCGAAAGGGAGTAGCGGATGCGGTCGAGCGGCTGGTAGGGAAGCGAATGGAGGTTTGCCGCTCCGTGGGCGCGCGCGGCTTCTTCCACCTCCTCCTTGCGCTTGCCGCCGCCGACGAAAAGGAAGGCGGCCCGGGGGTCTTCCTTGAGCCGCGCCGCCGCTTCGAGAAAAGTGGCGATCGGGTGCGCCAGGGAGTGGTTGCCCGAGTAGAGGAATACGGTTTTCCCCCCGAGGCCGTGCTTGATGCGGAACGGGTTCTCCTCCGGCGCGACGGGTTCCAGATAGTCGTCCATCGGCCAGGGCGGTAAGACGAAAAGGCGCGAATCGGCCTGGCTGCGGTCGGAGAAACGACTGTCGTCGTTCCTCTGTTCCTGCCCACTGCCCTCCGCCCACTGCCCGCTGCCTTCTGCCTTTGGACTTCGGCCCCCCCCCGTCTTCGACCGCAGCCGGTCGGCCATGTAGTGGTCGAGCGCGATGACGCTTCGGGCCTTCCTCAGGATTCCCTTCATGTAGAGGTTGAATATCCTGACGAAGGGATGCGTTTCCGGAAAGGCCCCGAGCCTGACCGCTTGGTCCGGATTGATGTCCATGACCCAGAAATGGATGGGAACCCGGCGGAAGAGAGCGATCGCCCAGGCGACCACGCCGCCCATCGGGGGCGAGGTGGTGACCAGGATGGCGTCGAGCCGACGTGAGAATACCCCGCGGAGGAAACACTGGACTACGAAGGAGAGCTGGCCGAGGAGGCGCAGGGGGATGCTCTGCTTCCCGAAGGAGGACCACGGGAGGCGCTTGATGTGGACGCCGTGGATGCTCTCGCAGACGGGGTATTTGCGGCGGGGGTCGTCGTAGCCCCGCTCGGCGGCATAGACCTTGACGCGCCAGCCCTCTCTCACGAGCGCTTCCGCCGCATCGAACATGTACTGGCCAACGGCGGCCGGGTCGGGAACGAAGACCTGGGAAAGGACGAGGAGGTTGCGGGAAGGCATGACTCGACGATGTATGTTCCGGGCGGGCTGAATATTCAATAGAGAAGGGGCTTGGAACGGCGGGTCACATCGGCTTCGCCGATGGGCTACAAGCGGCGTGGTTGGTCGCTCGACGACGAAGTCGTTGAGAGAGGCGGTTTCCAAACAAGAAACGGCTGTCGCCATTCCTCTCCAACCGGGAACGGGAAAACCGGGCATTCGGAAGATTGACCGTGACCCCGCCCGGGAAACCCCCTAACAATCGCAGTTCGTCCTCATGAACTGGTCCCAGGAGATTCTCGATGTCTGGAAGTACGTCGCCACCTTTTTGACGGCGCTGACGGCCTCGTACGTGCTGACAATGGTCATGATCTTCCTGGGTCCCCGGCTGGGGATGATCGACCTGCCGGACGAGAGGCGGATCCACACCCGGCCGATTCCCCGGGCCGGGGGCGTGGCGGTGTTTTTCGCTTTCCACCTCGCGGTCGCGGCGTGTGTTTTCGTCTATTGGCCCGATTTCCAGTCCCGCGATGGCTTCAACTGGTGGCTCGCCTTTCTGGCGGGCAGCGGGGTGCTCTCCTTCGTAGGGTATTACGATGACAGCGAGGGCATTTCGGCCCCCGTCAAGCTCTTCGCGCAGTTCGCGGCGGTCAATGTGTTTGTCTTCCTTTCCGGGGCCGGGGTTTCCGGGTTGCTCGGGATGGAGCTGCCTCTCTGGCTCGATTGGGCGCTTACGGTTTTCTGGTGTCTGGCGATCATCAACGCCTTCAACCTGATCGACGGGATGGACGGGCTGTGCGCCGGGCTCGCGGTGATTTCGGGAACCGGCTTGATCGTGGTCTATGGGTTCCGCGGGATGGCCGCGGAGACCATCCTGGTCCTCGCCCTGGTCGGGGCGACCCTCGGGTTCCTCCGTTTCAATTTCCACCCGGCCCGTATTTTCCTCGGTGACACGGGAAGCATGTTTATCGGCTTCACCCTTGCCTCCATGTCGATCCAGGCGGGCGGCAAATCGACTCTGCTTGTCAGCATCGGGATCCCCCTCCTCGCCGCCGGGGTGCCTCTTTTCGACACCTTGCTGGCGATCTGGCGGCGGTCCGCCCGGCGGGCGCTTTGCCGGCTGAAATCCGGGAGCAATGTTCCGGTGAGGATCATGGGGGCCGACAAGGACCACCTCCACCACCGGTTGCTCGGGCTGGGCCTCTCCCAGCGGAGGGTCGCGCTCCTCCTGTACGCCGGGAACGGCTTCCTGGTCACGGTCGGGCTGGTTTCCGTCCTCCAGGCGCAGGCGGCCCTGGGACTGCTCCTGATCGCGTTCCTGATCGGGGTTTTCGTGATCGTCCGGCATGTCGCGGCCATCGAGCTGTGGGACACCGGATACCTGATCGCCCGGGGATTCCGCAACCCGGGCCGGACGCTCCGGGTGCAGCTTGTCTATCCGATCTGGGACCTTCTGTTTCTCGTCTTCGCCTGCGCGCTCGCGCATTGGCTGGTTGAAGTGGTCGCGGGCTACCCGCCCCGGTGGGGCCGGTTTCTTGCGGAGGTGCCCTACTGGGTGGCTCCGACCTTCGCCGGAATCTTTTTCGCCAAAACCTACAACCGGGTCTGGTCCCAGGCCCACTTCCGCGATTTTCTGCTTCTCTCCATCGGATTGGGAAGCGGCGCCCTGGTGGGTTTCGCGGTCAGCAGTCTGCTTCGCCGGGGCTTCGAAGCGGAGAATCTCGTTTTCGGGATCGTCTTTCTTTTCCTGGCGCAAGTCGGAGTTTTCGGGGTGCGGACGATCAACCACCTCTTCCGGGAATGGACGCTGACGGCGGTCCAGGACCAGAAAGGTGGCTACCAGGATCCAAAGAGAAATGTGCTGCTCTACGGCGCCGGCGACCGGGGCAACCTCTACCTGCAGGACTACCGGCTGGTCCATCCCGAAATGATCGGTTCGGTGCGGGTGGTCGGGTTCATCGACGACGACCCCCGGCTGCGCCGCCGGAGAATCCACGGTTCCATCGTTCTCGGTTCGAGCCGGGAGATCGACAAGCTCGTCCGGGAGCACAAGGTGGACGAGTTGATCATTCTCTGCCGTCTCCGGGAGGAGCGGCTCAACTGGCTGATCGATCTCTGCCGGGATCTGGGCATCAAGCTCAAGGTGTGGAACCGTGAGGAGCGCGAGGTGTTCCTCGGGTAGGGCGGGGTTGGGTTTATGGGGCTTCGGTGGGAGGGGTCGCCGGGAAGAGGCGCGGAATCCGCAGAAGGTTCGGGCGGCGGAAAGCGGA
>JBKHCX010000170.1:0-5249 GCA_046541615.1 Puniceicoccaceae bacterium | reverse complement strand
CCGCCATCCAAAAGAATCCCGGGCGTTGCAACGGGTTCGGATTTCGCTAGAACGGCTTACATGATCGATTGGAAACCAGTCCGGGAATTCGAGGATATCCTCTATCACAAGACCGGGGGCGTCGCGAAGGTGACGATCAACCGGCCCCATCGGCGCAACGCCTTCCGCCCGGAGACCGTCCGGGAGATGTACGAGGCCTTCCTCGACGCCCGGGAGGATCCGCGCGTCGGGGTGATCCTCCTGACGGGAGCCGGTCCGCACACCGACGGGAAGTACGCGTTTTGCTCGGGAGGGGACCAGAAGATCCGGGGGGAGGCCGGTTATGTGGACGAGGGCGGGGTTCCCCGTCTGAACGTCCTGGATTTGCAGAAACTGATCCGCTCGATCCCCAAGGTGGTCATCGCCCTGGTCGCGGGATATGCGATCGGAGGCGGCCACGTGCTCCACGTTGTCTGCGATCTTACGATCGCCGCCGACAACGCCGTCTTCGGGCAGACGGGACCCAAAGTGGGCAGCTTCGACGGGGGTCTCGGGGCGAGTTATCTGGCCCGGATCGTCGGGCAGAAAAAGGCGCGGGAGATCTGGTATCTGTGCCGCCAATACAACGCGGAGGAGGCCCTGGAAATGGGTCTGGTGAACACGGTCGTGCCCGTGGAGGATCTGGAGGCCGAGGGGGTGCGCTGGGGTCGGGAGATCATGGAGAAGAGCCCCCTGGCGATCCGGAGCCTGAAGTCGGCCTTCAACGCCGAACTCGACGGGCAGATGGGCATCCAGGAGCTTTCGGGCAACGCGACCCTGCTCTATTACCTGAGCGAGGAGGGCGCCGAGGGGAAGAACGCGTTTCTGGAAAAGCGCAGGCCCGACTTCGGCAGATTCCCCTGGTTGCCGTAGGACCGGGCCTTCCCCCGGGCCGGGAAACAAGCGTTCAGCCGATTTCCCCGTCGGTGGACGACGCCGGGTGTCCCGCCCCGGCTTCGCCGAGGCGCTTCTCGAGCAGGGCGGCGAAACGCGGGCCGATCCCCCGGACCTCCGCCAGTTCGGTCGCAGTGGCCGCGCGGATGCGATGGATCGAACCGAAGTGTGCGAGCAGTATCTCCCGGCGCCTGGGGCCGAGCCCGGGGATTTCGTCCAGGACGGATTCCCGGATCCGCTTCGAGCGCAGTTCGGCGCTGAAGCTGTTCGCGAAACGGTGCGCCTCGTCGCGGATGCGTTGGACCAGCCGCAGGGCCGGGTCGTGGTGGGGCAGCCGCAGGGGAGCCCGTTCGTCCGCGAAGATGATGGTTTCCTCCTTCTTCGCCAGGCCTATGATGGCGGGAGGATCAAGGTCGAGTATGAGAAAGGCCCGGAGCGCGGCGGCGACCTGCCCCTTGCCCCCGTCGATCACGATCAGGTCCGGAAAGGAAATGGACTGCTCCGCGAGGCGGCGGTAGCGGCGGCCCACCACTTCCTCCATCGCCCGGAAGTCGTCGTTTCCTTCGAACGAGCGGATGTGGAACCGGCGGTAGCCCTTTTTCTCCGGCCTGCCGTCCGAGAAACGGACCATGGAGGCGACGGTGAAACTCCCGGAAATATGGCTGATGTCGAAGCACTCGATGGCGGCGGGCGTTTTCTCAAGACCCAGTGCCTCCCCGAGCCTGGCCGCCCCGTCGGCGACCGCGTTGCGATCCGGAAGGGCGCGGGTGAACTTGCGGTTCTGGGCGATGGTCGTCCGGAGCGAGGCGAGGGTGTCGCGCAGGACCGCCGCCTCTTCGAAGCGGTGTTCCTCCGCCTTCAGCCGCATTTCCTTCTCCAGTTCCTCCAGCCATTCCCGGCTCCTGCCCTCCAGAAAGGCGCAGGCCTTCCGGACGCGCTCCCGGTATTCGGGCACGGTCAGCTCGTTGGCGTGGCCGTAGATCTCGGCGCGGGCGTCGTCGTAGAGGCGGAGCCTGCCGCCCGGCAGCCGGAGGGGAGACGCGTCGGCCAGGAGCACCCCGAATTTCCGCCGCATCTGCGCGAGCGTCCGGCGCAACGGACCCGCGTGCGCGAACGGCCCGAAGTAGAGCGAACCGTCGGCGATGCGGTTTCGCGCGAGCCGGAACCGGGGCACCTCGCTCGATGCGTCCACGCGGATCAGGAGGAAGCGTTTGTCGTCGGTGAAGTCGGTGTTGTAGCGGGGCTTGTAGTCCTTGATCAGGCGCCCCTCGAGCAGGATGGCCTCCGCCTCCGACCGGACCTCGATCACCTCCAGGTCGTGGACAAGGGAGACCATCGTCCGGATCTTCGGCTGGTCGATCTGCCTGAGCCGCCCGGGCTGGAAGTAGGAGGAGACCCGCTTCTTCAAATCCTTCGCCTTGCCGACGTAGATGACCTCTCCGAGCCGGTCCTTCATGAGATACACGCCGGGCCGGTGCGGAAGCGCGCGCAGAATTTCCTTGAGTTTACCTGTTTCCGGGGTTCGCAAAATCGGACATTCCCTCTATTGTTCCAGAATGTCAATCGACCGAAGGCCCCGCCGAACAAACCCATGAAGCAGCATTTCTCCGTCGCAGTCGTCAATGTGGGCGACGAGCTTTTGCTCGGAATCCGCGAGAACTCCCACCTAACCTACATCGCGCAGCACGTCTCCCGCAAAGGGGGGGAGATCGTCGACGGCCGGGTCGTCCGCGACGATGTGGAGGAAGTCGCCGCGGCGATCGCCGCGGCGATGGAATCCGCCGACATCGTCTTCGTGACCGGAGGTCTCGGGCCGACGGCCGACGACCTCACCCGGGAGGCGATGGCCCGCGTGCTGGGCTCGCCCCTGGTCCACGACGCGGAGGTCGAAAGGGCGATCCAGACCAGATTCCAGTCGCTCGGGCGTCAGATGTCGGAGAACAATCTCCGCCAATGCCTGCGGCCCCCCGAGGCGGAGGTGATCCCGAACCGCTGGGGAACCGCCCCCGGCCTGAGAATCCGTCGGGAGGACAGCTTTGTTTACCTCCTGCCGGGGCCGCGCTCCGAACTGCGGCCCATGTTCGAAGAGGTCGTGCTGCCGGAGATGGAGGAGAAGGGCTGCCTCAGCGAAAGCGCCTCCTGGCTCCAGCTCCGGACCGCCGGACTCGGCGAGTCGGGCGTCGAATCGCGCCTGGCCTCGATCGTGGAACGGCGGCCCCACGTGCAGTTCGCCTACTGCGCCCACGCGGGGATTGTGGACATCCGGCTCTCTCCCGCCGACGCCGAGACGGGCACCGCGGCCATCAACCAGGTCGGGGAGGAATGCCGCCTCATGCTCGGCGAAAACTTCTTCGGCTTCGGCGAGGACTCGCTCGCCAAAATCCTGGTTCTGCAGCTGCGTTGCTGGGATCGCTCGCTGGCCGTGGCCGAGTCCTGCACGGGAGGGCTTCTCGCCAGCGCGTTCACCGACGTGCCCGGGGCCTCCAAGGTTTTCACCGGCGGGGTGGTCGCCTACACCAATGCCACCAAGGTGCAGATGCTGGACGTGCCGGAGGCGATCCTGCAGCAGCACGGGGCTGTCAGCGCCGAAGCCGCCGTGGCCATGGCCACCGGCGCCGCCGAGCGACTCGGTGCCGACTACGCGCTTTCCGTGACCGGCTTCGCCGGACCGGACGGGGGCACGGCCGAGAATCCCGTCGGAACCATCTACGCGGCCCACTTCTCGCCGTCGGGGGTATGGTCGAAGCGCCTCGTCCTGCCGGGCGACCGGGTCGCCGTCAAGGAGCGCGCCGTCAACGAGACCCTGGACTGGGCGCGGCGCACCCTGAACCGCTACAAGGTTCACGATTTCCTGGTTTGTCCGGGAGGGGAGTAGGGGCCCGCGTTCTCCCCCGGACGAGTGCGGCGGCTATCCGGGCGGAGATTACCCCTGGCCGATGTCGGAGAGCAGATCCTGGAACCAGTCCACCGTCAGATCGAAGGGCTTGCCGCCTTTGATCCGCTCGAACTCGATCGCCCGCAGGACTCCTCCGTTGCCCTCGTCGTGCCCGATCACTCCGCCCTCGCGGCGCATCGCGCACTCGACGGCCAGATCGACGCATCCCTGGATCAACCGCAAATCCTCGGCATTGGCCGGCGCGGCCCGGGAGAAGTAGCCGCTCTTCTGCACGAGCACCTTCTCGGCCCCGAGCGCTTCGGCGAATTTCTCGCCGAAGTATTTACCCGGATTGACCGCGTCGAGTTTTACGTGGCCGAAGGCGTCGCGCTGGACCACTCCGCCCTCGGCCTCGATCCGGGCGACGATGCTCTCGACGCCGGCCCCCTCGCTGATAAACAGGTTCACGCAGTCCTGCTCGTCCATCACCGACCGGAGACGGTCCGCCTCGGCCGCAAGATCGAGATCCATCTCCGGCAGGAACACCCCGTGGACCTCGTGGCGCTCCCGGCTCAGGCCCAGCCCGGGCACCCACTCGCGCCGGTCCAGAAGGTGGCGGTACTGCCGGGCGGTCGCCGCGGTCAGCCATCCGCAGTTGCGGCCCATCACTTCGTGGATGATCAGCATCCGGGGGTTGGCCCCGTGCTCGGCCACGACGTTCTGGAAAAAGAGAGCGCCCTGCTCGGCGGCGGTCCAGGCGCCAAGGCTTTGGACGATGGGGAAGACGTCGTTGTCGATCGTCTTCGGCAGGCCGATGACCGTGAGGTTGTAGTCGTTCTCCTTCAGGTAGGCGGCCAGATCGGCCGCGGCGGTGTTCGTGTCGTCCCCGCCGATCGTGTGCAGTACATCAACCCCGTCGGCAATCAGTTGGTCGGCCGCCTTCCGGCGCGGATCCTCTCCCTCCGCGACGAGTCCGCGCTTCACGCAGTCCGCCACATTCGTTAGTTTCACGCGGCTGTTCCCGATCGGGCTGCCGCCGAACCTATGGAGAATCCCCGCGTCGCGCCGCATCCCGGCATCGACGGGAATGGAGTCGCCGAGGAGGAGTCCCTTGTAGCCGCCCCGGTAGCAGAGGAGGTCCACGGAAGGGTCGATCTCGGTGTATCGCGCAATCAGCCCCCCGAGGGCGGAGGAGAGGCACGGCGCGAGGCCGCCGGCGGTGAGGAACGCTACTTTTCTTGGTTTCATGCCGTTGGATTACCCGGAATATTCGGCGATGTCCAGAACGGGAATTGCGGCGCCTATCCGCGCATTCCGGGGAAAACGTTCAGCCCGTCCCAACCGGCGCCTTCCACCGGCTTGGGCCGGATCGGGCGTTTCCGGTGCCGCTGCAACGGCTCGGACGCTTCCCGCACGAACTCCGCGCAGCCGATGATGTACCCCTGGGTCAGGTAGCGGCACT
>JBKHCX010000169.1:0-5251 GCA_046541615.1 Puniceicoccaceae bacterium | reverse complement strand
CGGCCACCCGGGTGGCACCCGGTGGACGTTTTCCACTCGCCAGGCCGGCGCCCCGTCCGCACGCTTGCGCCCATGGATACTTTCATCAACATCAACGACTGGATCGGTCCGTTTCTCGCCTTCGGCGCCCTTGCCACAGGCGCGGCGCTGCTTATCGGCGACTATCTCTGGAACGAGCGCCGCTGAGAGAGTCCGTTCGGAAAGGCGCTCATCACCCCGGCTTCGCCGGCGGGCCCCACCCCTGGCCGGCCGGCGTCCCGCTCCGGTACCGCTTGCGGTAATCCCGGGGGCTCACGCCATAGTGGCTCTTGAAGCGGCGGTTGAACTGGGAAAGACTCCGGAAGCCGGCGTCCATGGCGATCCGGGTGATGGGGGCGTCCCTCTCGCGCAGCTCGCGCCGGACATACCGGAGGCGGACTTCGTTCAGATACTCGCTGTAGCGCAGGCCGGTCCGCCGGTGGAACAGGCGGGAGAAATGACCCGCGCTCAACCCGACCGCCCGGGCGATCTCCTCCTGGGCGGGATCTCCCTGGAAGCGCTCCTGGATGAGACGGCAGGCCCGGCGGATCGATTCCGGGAGGTCCCGCCCCTCGTCGAACAATTCGAGGGAGAGTTCCTTGACCAGGTAGCCTGCGGCCATCTCAAGCACGCGGCGGAACGACTCCCGCCGGTCCTCCTCCCAGACCGGCGTTCCGGCGGCCGTTTCCGCCATACGCTCCGGCGGGACGAAGATGCCCTTGCGCTCCAGGAGGTGCCGGACGCGGTTCAAGGCGCGCTGGTCGGGCGGAGCGCCGTGGAACCCTCCGGCCACCAGGAACCCCAGCAGGCCGACCGAGCTGGTGATGGGCGTCGCGCAGACAAGCGTGCCCGCGACACAGGTGTGTTCGACCGTCCGGGAGCGCGTCTCCTCGAGCATGTGGCGCCGTGCGTCTTCGCACAGGCGGCGGCCGGTCTCCATGCGGTTCAAATCCCGGCACAGCGGCGAAAGCCCGTGGCAGGGGGGAAGGAACGCTTCGGCCTGGGTTTGGCTGAAGAAATTCACCGTCAGGCCGCAGACCCGGCTCAAATCCCCGAGCACGCGCGCCAACACCTCCGAACGGCGGATGCGCTCCTCGAACGTCTGGCGGATCAATACCGTCATCAGCCCGGAAGATTCCGGCCCCCGGGTGCGATCGCAAGAACTTATTCCCCCCCCGGCGCTCAAAAATTGCACACATTTTGATTGCTGGGGACGATTATTTCGGGAGCGTATCGGGCATACTATCTTGGAACGGGCCATCGACCTCGTGTCGGGGGCCGCACACCAGCAACTGAAATCAACCAACAAAGACATGTCCGGATTCAAACTTCCCTATCCTCTTCCTCCCGAAGCCGAAGCCATTCTGGCCGCCTCCCCGCGCGTCACGCTCGCCCGGTCCATCGACGATCTGATCGCGCTTTCCGTCCGGGACGCGGACGAAAACGGCTGGCAGGATGTCGGCTACGATGTCCCCGGACACGGCTACGTGACGGAGGCCCGCGTCTGCGCGGTCAGCAACGGCATCGCGGCGAACTACATCGAGCCCTACATGCGGCGCCGTGATCCCGACTGCATGGTCATCGGCGACAAGAACCCGACCGACAAACCGACCTACGAGACGCGTTTCGGGAGCGAGTTCGGCCCGATGCGCGAGAAGACCTTCGAGTGGCTGAAGACCCAGAATCTGGCGGTCTTTCCGTTTTTCGCCGGTATCGTGGGCAAGGGGGTGGACGCCTTCGTGATCGCTCCGGACAACGCCGGCTTCTTCGCCCTCGGGCTGGGATTGCTCCAGGGGTTGCTCACTCCGGAGGAGATACCCGCCAATTTCGCGCCGAAGGCGATCATCTACGTCGCGCCGCCGTTCCGCCATACGGATTTCGAGGGCAAACAGGTCGTCGTCCACGTCCGCGGCGACAAATGCCACGAGTTGTTCAGCTACAACCTCTACCCGGGTCCCAGTGCGAAGAAGGGCGTGTACGGCTTCCTGCTGAACGTCGGCGAAGGGGAGAACTGGGTGACCATGCACGGATCGACCGTCTCGGTGATCACCCCCTACGGGCAGAAAACGGTCATCGCCCACGAGGGAGCCAGCGGCGGGGGCAAGAGCGAGATGCTGGAGCAGGCCCACCGCGAGGAGGACGGCAGTCTCCTCCTCGGCCGCAACACCCAGACCGGGGAGCGCCGCACGCTCACGCTGCCGAGCAGCTGCGACCTGCGGCCGGTCACCGACGACATGGCACTGTGCCATCCGTCGCTGAACAAGGGCAGGGGCAAGGTCAGCCTGATCGACGCCGAAGACGCCTGGTTTGTCCGCGTGAACCACATCCGCCACTACGGCACGGATCCGCACCTCGAAAAGCTGACGATCCACCCGGACGAGAAGATTCTGTTCCTGAACATCAAGGCCGCCCCGGGATCGACCGCGCTGATCTGGGAGCACATCGAGGACGCTCCGGGCCAGCCGTGCCCGAACCCGCGGGTGGTCATCCCGCGGAACATCATTCCCGGCATCGTCAAGAAGCCGGTCGATGTGGATGTCCGCAGCCTCGGGGTCCGCTGTCCGCCGTGCACCCGCGAGCACCCGACCTACGGAATCATGGGCTTTTTCCAGCTGCTGCCCCCGTCGCTGGGCTGGCTCTGGCGCCTGGTCGCGCCGCGCGGCCACGCCAACCCGAGCATTGTGGAAAGCGAGGGCATGAGTTCGGAGGGGGTCGGCTCCTACTGGCCGTTCGCCACCGGGCGGAAGGTGGATCAGGCGAACCTCCTCCTCCAGCAGATCATCGACACCCCGAGCGTGAAATACATCCTGGTGCCGAACCAGCATGTGGGCGCCTGGGAGGTCAGCTTCATGCCGCAGTGGGTGACCCGCGAATATATCGCCCGGCGGGGCGGGGCGACCTTCCGTCCCTCGTCGATGCGCGCGGCCCGCTGTCCGCTGCTGGGATACGTGCCGACCTCGATCCTGATCGAAGGACGCACGATCGGCAGCTGGTTCTTCGAGGTCGAAAACCAGCCGGAGGTCGGGGAGGCCGCCTACGACGCCGGAGCGGAAATCCTCTATGATTTCTTCCGGCAGGAGCTGCGCGGTTTCCTCCACGATGAGCTGCACCCGACGGGCCGCGCGATCATCGATTGCTGTCTGGACAACGGTACGCTGGAGGATTACCTGAAACTGATCCCCCACCCGGTTCTGGAAGAGGAGGAGTAGCCGGAGGAGGTCCGGGGCGGATTCCCCGCCCCGGGCTGGCGCCCGGCCGAGCCGACGGCTGTATCCGGCCCGCCATGACACGGGCCGGGGCCTGGCTACGCTTCGCCGCAACGGCCGAAGACCGCCTCGGCGGTGCGCCGCCAGCTGTGGGAGGCCGCGTGCTCCCTGCCGCCCCGCCCGAGGCGCTCCCGCAGGGCGGGATCGCGGATCAGCCGACGGAAGCACTCCGTCAGCCCGGCGGGATCGTTCTCGGAGGCGAGAAGGCCGGTTCGCCCGTCGATCACCGCCTCGGGCACACCGCCGATCCGGGTTGCGACCACGGGCAGCCCCCGGGCCGAAGCGTCCAGATAGACGAGTCCGAAACCCTCGACGCTCCTGCCCGCGGTCCGGCTGGTGAGTGCGAAGATATCGGCCCGGGCGTATTCGGCGCGGAGTTCTTCGCCGGAGAGGGGTCCGGTCAGCTCCACGGGAAACGGACAGCGGGCGGCGAGTCCGAGGATTTTCGCCCGGTAGCCCCGCCGGACGACCGGCCCGGCAATCCGGTAGCGGATGCGGCGCTGGTCCTCGACGGGCAGGCGCCCGAGGGCTTCGAGGGTCTCGAGCTGCCCCTTCCGGGGATGGATGCGCCCCACCGTCAGAACCGTCACCGGATCGGCTGCCCCGCGCCCGGGCGGGCCACTCCGCCCGGGCGGAACCGATGGCGCGCCGGGCGCGACGACGATCCGGTCCTCCAGGCCCGGCATCCGGCGCGCCAGCAGATCGGCGTTGGCCCGGGAGAGGAGGTGGATGCGCCGGGCGCCGGCCAGGCACCGGCGGAAAAGGTTCCGCCGGTGCCAGGGGCTCGACAAGCGGAGGATTTCGCTGCCATGGAGAATGACATCCGGCGCGGGATCGAAGCGGAGACCGAAGAAGGGGGCGTAAAGCGCCGCCCGGGTCGCACCGGGGTCGGCGAAAACCAGCCGCTCCCCGCCCGGATCGTGGTGGCGCCGCAGATAGCGCAACAGGGCGGCCCTCGCCGCCCAGTCCTGCCGCCCCCGGTGCCCCATCCGCACCACGGGGATTCCGCCGGGCTCCCCGCCCGCAGGCGTGCCGCCCGGGGCGAGCACCCGGACCGGCCAGCCGAGATCCGCCGCCGCCGCCGCCATCTCGGCGACGACCGTGGCGGCTCCGCCCATGGTCGGAAAATACTCGTGGGTCACGAAAACAAGCGGAAGAGGCACGGTGGTGGGGGGCACTGCGGAATGGCGGATGAATAAAGCCCGGCGCTCCCGGCGCCCTCAGCCTTCGTCGTCGTGTGCGGCCGAATCTCCCTCCGTAATGCGCTGGATCGTGTCGGTGATGTCCTGGATCGTCGCGCCGTACCAAACGATCGGGCGGTCGGCGATCGCCTCCCAGTGCTCGACCACCGGGCGGCTCGCACAGTAGGCCGAAGCGACCAGGTAGTAGTCCCCGACCCAGTCGAAGGGCACCGTCCAGGTGCCCCAGCACAGATCCGGGTCGTTCATCTCATTGGCGAGCGGACGCGGACGGTAGTTGCGCAGCGAGATCAGCCCGGTCTTCAGCTTCTTCACGACCAGATCAATGTAGTCCTTCTCTTCGAGCTTCTTGAGGTCGAAGATCAGGATATTCAGTACCGAGACCTGCCGGATGTTTCCCTCGTCGATCGCATCCAGAAGCTTCTCGTTCGCCTCGTCGATATCGTCGGCCCCGAGCAGGCCGTTCTCGCTCAAAGTGTTCACCAGAAAGCGGTTGCTCCTCAGAATGAGGGCGCGAAGCTCTTTGGGAATATCGGGCATGCAAGGGTGGATGCTATGCGCCGGGAATCCCCCGGATCAATCCCAAAGCGTGGAACGGCTGGGCGGCTAGCGGTGGACAGGAGTGTCCACCCTCCGGCGGGTGCGGCGACGCCGCGGCAGGGGGGCGGGACACTCCTGTCCCGCGGCGCCGGGTTGGGATTCGGATTCGGAACGGGTTGGCGGCTAGCGGTGGACAGGAGTGTCCACCCTCCGGCGGGTGCGGCGATG
>JBKHCX010000168.1:0-5341 GCA_046541615.1 Puniceicoccaceae bacterium | reverse complement strand
TCCGCAGCGCCTTCACATCCCCCTCCACCAGCACGCTCCTGAACCGCTCCGACCACACCGGACCGAACCGCTCCCGCGGCTTGTTGAACCCGATCGCGAAGCGCTGCTTGATCGTCTTCATCATCCACGACACATCGTGCATGCGTCCCAGCAGCTCCTCCCGCAACTCCTGCCCCCGGATGTCGTTGACGGCGAGGGCGTCGGCCAGGGCGTCAACCGTAAGAGGCTGCCAGGGAGTGGTTTCCGGATAGAGCACCGCGAACCGACGGACAATCTCCCCGTCGGACACCACCCGCTCCGGCGGCACCTCGGCCAGAATATGGAAATGGTTGTCCATCACCGCGTAGGTGACCACCCGCACCCCGGAGAACTCGGCCACCTGCCAGACCAGCTTCCGCAGATACTCCTTCTCCCGCGCCCCGAACCACTTCTCCCCGTTCACCGTCCGGCTCATCAGATGATAATAAGCCCGAACACCTTCTCCCATTTTCAATCTCAACCGATGCCTTTTCATAATAATATCCTCCGAGTATTTCCACGAATCATATGCCAGCATGGCAGGAATCCGGGAATCTCAGCTTTCCCAGCACCAGTCAAGCATTTTGTTGGCGGTTTTTAGAAAATCCAAAAGCTATGAGAGTCGATCAAAATAAATCAATCTGATTGTTGCCCGGCACTAATAGAAGGAATGGATTACGTCAACCTAATTGTTGTGCGGCATCTAATGGCATTGGTTGTCAGGAAAAAATTTGCCCGGCATAAGAAGGTAGGGGAAGGTCAAGTAATTTGTAGACCGGCAACTATAGGCTGTGCGGCGATTCCGGTTTTTTGGTGCTGCGAGTGCAAATCTATTTGTTGCCCGGCAACAATAGTAGGAAGGAGGAGCGAGGCAACCTATTTGTTGTCTGTGAACTAAAAGTGTTTGTTGTCAGGGGAATAGTTGCCCGGTATTCAAAGGGTTGGGAGGGAACTGCCTTTGGGGTTTGTGGTGTTTTGCCGGGCGGGTTCTTTTTTTGGGGGGCGGGGGCGGAAAATGCGCAATTTTTGGTAGAATCGGCGGGCGGAAAGGAGCAGGGTGGGAGGTGCCGATGTTTTACGATCAGACCAGGGTCTTTCTCTCCGCCGGAAACGGCGGGCATGGATGCGCCAGTTTCCACCGCGCGAAATACGTGCCCAAGGGCGGGCCGGACGGGGGCGACGGGGGCAGGGGCGGCGATGTCTGGCTTGTGGCCGACCGCAATGTCGGCGATCTGCGGGCGTTCCATTTCCAGCGGCACTGGAAGGCGCGCGGGGGCGAATCCGGAAAGGGGAGCCAGAAGAACGGGAGGAAAGGGGAGGATGTGACCCTCCGGGTGCCGGTGGGCACCGAGGTGATCAACGGGAACGGCAGGAAGGTGTGCGAACTCCTCGAAGACGGCCGGAGAATCCGGTTTCTCCGGGGCGGCGCCGGGGGGTTGGGGAACATCCACTTCAAGTCGGCGACGAACCAGACGCCCCGCGAGTTCACGGAGGGGAAACCCGGCCAGAGCGGCGAGTTCACGTTTTCGCTGAAGACGATGGCGGACGTGGGACTGATCGGCTTTCCCAACGCGGGGAAGTCAACGCTGCTGGCGGCTCTGACCAACGCGACCCCGAAGAGCGCCCCCTATCCGTTCACGACGACCGATCCGCATGTGGGGATGGTTACCGAGAACGAACGGTTCGACTACCGCCGTCTGTCGGTGGCCGATATTCCGGGCCTCGTCGAGGGCGCCTCGGAGGACCGCGGGCTCGGTCATCGTTTTCTGCGGCACGTCGAGCGTTGCCGGACCCTCCTGTTCGTGATCGACGCGGCCGGGGTGGACGGGCGGGATCCCGTGGAGGATTTCCGCGTGCTTTTCCGCGAGCTGGGGCTCTACTCCGAGGCGCTTTCCCGCAAGCCTTTTCTGGTTGCCGCGAACAAGGTCGATCTGCCGGAGGCCCGGGACGGCCTCGCCCGCCTGGGCGCTGAAACCGGGGCGGAGGTTCTGCCCGTCTCGGCCGCGGGCGGGGAGGGGCTGGAACGACTCGTCGATCGTCTCTTCGAGCGGGTCGGCGGGTAGGATTCCGGACTTGCCGGGTGCGTCCGGCCGGGTGTAGGGTTTGCGCCATGGTTCCGCGCATGTGCATCCCCCTGGTCGTCCTCGCCTGTTTGCTCGCCGGCGCGGGTTCCGCACAGGTGCGCCAGACGGACTTCACCAAGAGGAATTCCGCGATCGAGAGCAAGCGCTTCGGGACGGAGGTGGAGCGTCCGGAGGTGAAATCGCGCTGGATGTCGAAACGTTTCTCCACCCGGTCGTCGGATTTCCAGGCCAAGACTTTTCGAACCAGGAAGTTCTCGGTCGAGAAGATGGATCTGTATGGCTCCAAGCGTTTCGAGACCCCGGTGCTCGACCTCGAGAAGCGCGACCGGGTCATGTACCGGCAGGCGGACGCCCTGTTTTCGCCGGACGAGCTGGACCGGATCAGGTTCAACACGCTCCACCACGCGGCGAGGAAGGACTCGATGGTCGCCGACGAGGATCCGGCCATCGAAGTGGAGGATCTCCTGGACCAGTTGTCGCTGGCGGAGCTGAACCGCTACCAGTTCCGCCGCAGCCATTCGCGGGAGCCCGGGCTTCCGGTGCAGGAGGCGGCATCCGGGGAAGCCGGCGAAGGCGGTTAATCTCTTGTAAATTCCGGGAGAAACGGTTTTGTTTTCCGTTCTTCCGGTATGTCTTCGCGCCGTATCCTCCGTTTCTTCCGTGTGGTCTTCCTGCCGCTGTTTCTCGCCATCGGTTTCGCCGTGGTGGGGCGGGAGACGGAGGACCCCCTGCTGATCCGCGCCCGCGAGCTGCGGCTGAACGAGGTGTACCTGGAGAGCGCGCGTCTTTACCGCGCGCACATCGCCGAGAATCCGGAGGACTCCGCCGCGCGGATGGAGCTGGCGGAGCTTCTTCTCCAGCTTGACGAACCGGCGGAGGCGGCGAACCAGATGATACCGGTGCTGGCGGAGGACCCGGAGGACACCCGCGCCCGGGAGATGTTCGACGAGAGTCTGCGCCGGGTCGAGGAGTCGGTGGACGCCGCCGGCGACGGGACGCTCCTTCCGCAGATCGCCCGCCTCCACCGTTTTTCGGGGGACGCCGATGCGGCGAGGGACTTTTACGGGCGGTATCTGGAGGTGAATCCGGAGGATCCGCTCGCCCTCCACGAGCTGGCCCAGATGGCGTACGACGAGGGGGATGCGGCGGAAGGTCTGGCGAGGTTGGAGGAGGCCATCGCCGCCGCGGAGGAGGACGGGGAGGTGCGCCGGGAGCTGCTCCTGAAGCGGGCGGTCTGGATTTCCTTCGATCCGGACCGGCAGGAGGAGGCGGCCGCCGCCTTCGAGGCGCTTCTCGAAGAGTATCCCGGTCTGGCCGAGGGGTACATCCGTCTCGGGGATTTGTACCGTTTCCGGGGCGATTACGAGGAGGCCGGGCGGGCCTACGCGGAGGGGGTGAGGATCGGCGGTCCCGACGAGCGCGCGGCCGAGGGCTACTACCAGGTGCTGCTGCGCACCCGCGCCCTCGAGAGAGCGCGCGAGGCGCGGTTGGAGGGCGACCTCGACGGGGCGCTGCGGTATTTCGACCTGCACTTCGCGGAAATGGAGAAGACCCGCGAACGACTGGCGGAGTTGGAAGACCGGGAGGACGGCGGGCGGATGACGGCCGGCCAGCGGCGGGCGGCGGAGTTCTTCCGCCGGTTCATCGACGAGGTGCGCTCGAACGATTTTTTCGGCCAGGCGGTTTACCGGACGCCGGGGGACGACGCCCCCCGGCGATGGCAGTTCGAGGGTTCCGGCGAGACCGGGTGGTTCTCCGACGGCAACTACCGCTCGCGGGCGATCGGCACGGTGCTGAACCGGACCATCGAGGACGGGACGAACGCGCTCAAGCTCGGCTTCCGGGGGCTTTATCTCGATTATTCCGAGGATTCCTTCTCTTTCTGGCTCTCCTTGCTTTCGCCATCTGGCTGCTCGTGGAGAGAACGGACCACGATTGGTCGAAATGGTTGTCCACCGGGGCTTTTCTGTTCGTCATCGGGTTCGTCACGATCCTGGTCCTGCGGGTGCTCTTCTTCGCGGTTTTCATGATGATCCACCTGGTCGTCTATCGGCGGAGGCTCGCCCGCGAAGGGAGGAGCCGGCGCCGGGAGTCGTATCCGGCCCCGTTCGTCTCGATCATCGTGCCGGCCTACAACGAGGAGAAGGTCATCGCCGAGACGGTCCGCTCCCATCTGCGGATCGACTACCCCGCCTTCGAAGTGGTTGTGGTCGATGATGGATCCGCCGACCGGACGACCGAGGTGGCCTCGGAGGTGGCGGAGGAGGAAGGCCGCGGCCGGGTCCGGGTACACCGGATTGCGAACGGGGGCAAGGGGCACGCCCTGAACCACGGAATCGGCGAGGCGAGGGGGGACCTTCTGCTGTGTGTGGACGCGGACAGCCGCCTCGATCCCGATTCGCTCCACTACGCCGTGCGCCACATGAAGGACCCGTCCGTCGGCGCGGTGGCCGGAAACGTCAAGGTGCTCAACCGGCACAGGATCCTGACCAATCTCCAGGCGCTCGAATACATCATCGGCCAGAACCTCATGCGGCGCATTCTCGGGCTCTTCCGCTGCGTGGGAATCGTGCCGGGTCCGTTCGGCCTCTTCCGGCGCGAGGCGGTGGAGGAGGCCGGGATGTACACCGACGACACCTTCGCGGAAGACTGCGACCTGACCCTCCGCCTGCTCGCGAACGGATGGAAGGTCGTCGATGAGATCAACGCCGTCGCCCGCACGGAGGCGCCGGAGACGCTGCTGCCCTTCATCAAGCAGCGCTACCGCTGGAGCCGGGGGGTTCTCCAGTCGCTGCGCAAGCACCGGCGGGGATTCTCGGGGAGGGGCGGACCGCGGATGTGGTTCGTGCTGGTGAACATGTTTTTCGACGGAGTGATCTGGCCGGCCGCGAACCTGCTCGCCCACATGTGCGTCTTTTATCTGATTTTCGAGTTCGGGCTGGTGACCTACCTCGTCTTCTGGTGGATCCATTTCACCTTCCTGGACATGAGCCTGGCCCTCCTGTGCATCGCCAGCGAGCGGGAGACGGCCCGGCTGGTCGTGCATGTCCTTTTATACCGTCTTTTTTTTCTTGTGATCATGGATGTGTGCAAACTTCTCTCCTCCTGCGAAGAGGTCTTCCGGGTGCGGATGGGTTGGGGCAAGCTTGCCCGGACCGGTTCCGGGGCCACCCCGGTGAAGGAGGCGGCGGCCGTGATCATCCTGGGTCTTTGCGTTTGGAACTACTGGTATCTTCTTC
>JBKHCX010000167.1:0-5392 GCA_046541615.1 Puniceicoccaceae bacterium | reverse complement strand
GGCGGGACACTCCTGTCCCGCGGCACGTTGTGTTGTACTCGGAATGGGTTGTCGGGAAGCGGTGGACAGGAGTGTCCACCCCCCGGGGGGCGGGACACTCCTGTCCCGCGGCGTTGCGGCCGGGTGTTCCGCGTTTCGTGTTTGCACCCCGGCCGTTCTGTGCTATCTTTCGGGGTTATGTTGGGCTTTATTCAGAATCTCGGTGCGATGGAAATCTTTTTGATTCTCCTGATCGTTCTTCTCCTGTTCGGCGCGAGGCGGCTGCCGGAGCTCTCCCGATCGATGGGCAAATCCCTCCGGGAGTTCAAGAAAGCCACCTCCGAGGTCGAGGACGATTTCCGCAACGCGATGAACGAGGAGCCGGCGAAAGAGAAGAAATCTTCCGGAGGGCCCGCCAGGATCGACTCCGAAGATCCGTCCGCCGGCGGCCACGCGAAAGCCGGTTCCAAAACTGTTTCCGGGGACAAGGCCAAGGAAAAGGCGGGCGTGTAGCATCGGCGTTTCGCCGCCGGTGATCGCATCGGACGGCTGTACGGAGCCGAGGGTCACCGGGCTGGGCGCGGTGTCGGAAATCGCCTTCGGCCGATGGGCTCCGCTCCCTATCCGGCGACGAAATTGACGATCTTGCCCGGGACGTGGATCTCCTTGCGCAGGGTCTTTCCCTCGAGGAACGAGGCCACCCTTTCGAGTGCTCTAGCCTCGGCGAGGACCTGCTCTTTGCCGGTGCCTTCCGCCACGGTCAGCTCGCCGCGCACCTTGCCGTTGACCTGGACGACGTATTTCACGGAGTCGCTGGCCAGTTGGGCGGGGTCGGCCTCCGGCCACGGGGCCGCCGCGATGCCGGGGGCGTTTCCGAGCCGTGCCCAGATCTCCTCGGCCATGTGCGGGGCGAAGGGCGCGAGCAGCTGCAGGAAGGCCCCGGCCGTTTCGGGCCGGATCGAGTCCGCCTTGGCCAGGTGGTTCGAGAAGATCATCATCTGCGAGATGGCGGTGTTGAGGCGGAGGTTCTCGATGTCGGTGGTCACCTTGTCGATGGTCTCGTGGAGAGCCCGGAGCGTCTCCGGCGTTTCGGCCGCGTCGCCGGCGATCCGGTCGGATTTGGTGCCGTCGGCGGCGAGGAGCGTGCGCCAGACTTTCTTCAGGAAGCGGTGGACGCCCTCGATCCCGGAAGGGTTCCAGGGCTTCATGTCCTCGAGCGGGCCGAGGAACATTTCAAAAAGGCGGAGCGAGTCCGCCCCGTATTCGGCGATGACGACCTCCGGGTTGACGACGTTGCCGCGGCTCTTCGACATTTTCTCGCCGTCTCCGCCGAGGATGATGCCCTGGTGGAAGAGCTTCCGGTAGGGCTCGTCGGAGGAAACGACTCCGACGTCGTGGAGCACCTTGTGCCAGAACCGGGCGTAGAGCAGGTGGAGCACGGCGTGCTCGCTCCCCCCGATGTAGAGATCGGGCGAGGACCAGTAGCGCTCCTTCGCGGGTTCGACGAGCGCGCGGTCGTTGTGCGGGTCCATGTAGCGGAGGTGGTACCAGCACGAACCGGCCCACTGCGGCATCGTATTGGTCTCCCGCCGGGCGGGAGCCCAGTCCTCGCCCGGAGGTCGCGGGCCCGATTGCGGAGCTGTCTCGCCGGTCCGCACGTTGAACCACACCTCGAGCCAATCGGGAATCGTGGCGAGGGGGCTTTCGCCGGTACCCGCCGGCTGGAAGGTCTCGACTTCGGGCAGGGTCAGGGGCAGGCGCCCGGGCGGCACCGGCAGCGCGTGGCGGAGTTCGCCGCCGATGGTCGTGGCGACGGGGTCGGCCGGGAGGCAGGCGCCCACCGGGGAGGAGCGGTCCGCCGCCGCCCGTTCCCAGGCGGCGCGGTCCACCCATACCATCGGCATGGGCTCGCCCCAGTAGCGCTGTCGCGAGAAGATCCAGTCCCGCAGGCGGTAGTTGACGGCGGCCCTGCCGCAGCCGCGGGCTTCGAGATCGGCGGTGATGCGCCGCCGCGCCTCGGCGGATGACAGGCCGGAGTAGTCGCCGGAGTGGACCATGACCCCCTCCCCCTCGTAGGGCAATTCCGGCGAGTGGCCGTTTCCGCCGGATTGGGCGGCCGGGGCGACGACCGGCTGGACGGGTAGCTGGAATTCGCGGGCGAACTCGAAATCGCGCTCGTCGTGCGCCGGCACGGCCATGATCGCGCCCGTCCCGTAGGAGGCGAGCACGTAGTCGGCGATCCAGACCGGAATCCGCTCGCCGTTGACCGGGTTGACGACACGGGCGCCGGTGAAGATACCCGACTTCTCCTTGGCGAGGTCGGTGCGGTCGAGGTCGCTCTTGGCCCTCGCTTGCGCCACATACGCATCGACCGCCGCGCGCCGGTCCGGATCGACCACCGAATCGACCAGCGGATGCTCGGGGGCGAGCACCAGATAGGTCGCCCCGAAAAGGGTGTCGGGCCGGGTGGTGAAGACGGTGACGGTCGGCCGGGCGGGCGTGTCGAAAGTGAAGACCACCTCCGCGCCCTCGCTCCGCCCGATCCAGGCCTCCTGCTGGCGCTTGGTCGATTCGGGCCAGTCGAGATCCTTCAAGCCGGCGAGCAGGCGGTCCGCGTAGGCGGTTATGCGCAGGACGACCTGGCGGAGGTTGCGCCGCTCGACCGGGTGCCCGCCCACCTCCGAGCGACCCTGGACAACCTCCTCGTTGGCGAGGACGGAGCGCAGCTCGGGGCACCACCAGACCGGGCGCTCGTCCACGTAAACGAGCCCGAGACGGAAAAGCTGGAGAAAAATCCACTGGGTCCACCGGTAGTAGGCCGGGTCGGTCGTGTTGATCTCGCGGGACCAGTCGATCGCGAAACCGATCTGCTTGATCTGCCTGCGGAAGTTGTCGATGTTCGCCGCCGTCGTCCGTGCGGGGTGGGTGCCGGTCTTGATCGCGTACTGCTCGGCGGGCAGGCCGAAGGCGTCCCAACCCATGGGGTGCAGGACGTTGAACCCGCGGGCCTTCTTGTAGCGGCAGACGATGTCGGTCGCCGTGTAGCCCTCCGGATGGCCGATGTGGAGCCCGGCGCCGGAGGGGTAGGGGAACATGTCCAACCCGTAGAATTTCGGTCGGCCGTCGGGATCGGCGGCGCGGAAGACGCCCTCCCTCTCCCAGTACTCCTGCCAAAAAGGTTCGATCCGCGCCGGATCGTACCGGTCGCAGTCCGCGTGGATGGGTCCGCTCATCGGGGGAGGTTCAGTTTCTGCCCGACGCGGATCACGTTCGGGTCGATGTCCGGGTTGGCGTCGAGCAGATCGGGCACGCTCAGTTTCTTGCGCCGGGCGATGTCCACGAGGGTGTCGCCGGACCGCACGGTGTAGGTCGCCGGCGCACGTTCGGATTCGGACCCCGGCGCGTCCGTCGGCGCGGCGTCCGATGGTGCGGGAGCTTCGTTCCCGGCGGTTGTCCGTTCGGGTTCGGGCGTGGTCCGCTCGGTGAGCACGTCCGAAGGGATCGCGGGAATGCGGGTGGCCAGTTCGGTGATCGCCTCTTTCTGGGTGGAGAGGCCGTCGATCAACTGCGAGGCCACCTCCCGCGTGGACTCGAGCTGCCGGGTGTTGGTTTCGAGGCGGCTTTCGTTCCGCCTGACGGCGAAGGACAGCTCCTCGAGCTGCTGCTCGGATAGGTCGATGTTCTCCCGGACGGAGCGGTCGAGTTCTTCGATCCGTTCGCGGCTCTGGTCGAGCAGGGTCACGTTGCGCTCGAGCCGCCGCTCGGCGTCCGCGGCGACCGCCCGGGCGTCGATGGCCAGGTAGAGGCAGATGAGGCTGATCACGATCGCCCACACCCCCAGCCAGACGCCGAGAGAGGATGCGCCGCGGCGGTGGTTCCGCGCAGCCGGCGCCTTTTCACGGATCATGCGCATGGACGGTCAGGATTCGAGGGCCTGGGAGATGTCGGCCACGATGTCTTCGATGTCTTCGAGGCCGACCGAGAGGCGTACGTAATCGGCGGTCACCCCGGAGGCCTCCTGCTCCGCCGGAGTCAATTGGCTGTGGGTGGTCGTCGCCGGGTGGATGGCGAGAGACTTCGCGTCGCCGATGTTGGCGAGATGGCTGAAGAGCCGGAGTTTCTCGATGAACTTCCGGCCCGATTCAAGGCCGCCCTTGATCCCGAAGCCGACCAGTGCGCCGAACTTGCCGGGGCTGAGATACTTTTTGGCCAGGGCGTGGTAGCGGCTCGACGGCAGACCCGGGTAGTTCACCCACTCCACCCGGTCGTGGGCTTCGAGGAACTCGGCCACCTTGAGGGCGTTCTCGCAGTGCCGTTCCATCCGGAGGTGGAGCGTCTCCAGCCCCTGGAGCTTCATCCATGAATTGAAGGGGGACGGGCAGGCCCCGATGTCGCGCAGGAGCTGGAGCCTCATCTTCAGGATGAAGGCGACGTTCGCCCCGCCCATCGGGGCGAAGTTGCGAAAAGCGTCCCAGTGGACAAGACCGTGGTAGCTGGGGTCCGGCTCGGTGAAGCCGGGAAATTTCCCGGAACCCCAGTCGAAGTTGCCCCCGTCCACAACGATCCCGCCGATGGAGGTGCCGTGTCCGCCGATGTACTTGGTCGTGCTGTGGACGACGATGTTCGCGCCCCATTCGAGCGGGCGGTTCAGGATCGGGCTCAGCGCCGTGTTATCGACGGCCAGCGGGACGCCCGCCTCCCGGGCGATGGCGGCGACTTCTTCGATGGGGAAGATGTTGAGCCGCGGATTGCCGAGCCCCTCGCCGTAGAAGAGTTTGGTGTTCGGGCGGAGCGCCTTGCGGAAGGCCTCGGGATCGTCCACATCGACGAAGCTCACCTCGATCCCCATTTTCGGAAGGGTGTAGCGGAAAAGATTGTAGGTGCCGCCGTAGAGCTGTGCGACGGAGATCATGTGATCGCCCGCCCCGAGGGCGTTGAGGACGGTGTCGGTGATCGCCGCCTGCCCGCTGGAGTGGGCGAGCGCCCCGGCGCCGCCCTCCAGCGCCGCGATCCGTTGCTCGAGAACGTCGTTCGTGGGGTTGTTGAGGCGGGTGTAGATATGCCCGAGTTCCTTGAGACCGAAAAGATTCGCGGCGTGTTCCGTGTCGCGGAAGACGAAGCTCGTGGTCTGGTGGAGCGGTACGGCCCGCGCCCCATTCGCGGGGTCGGGCTCCTGTCCCGCGTGCAAGGCGCGGGTGCCCAATCCGGGTTGATGGATGTCGGTCATAAAGGAGAAGCGTGGAGGATTTCCGCCCGAGTGCAAAGCAAATCCTGCCCCCGCCTGCCAGAGGAGGCGGCACACTCCTGTCCCGCGGGGATCGAGATCGAAACCGGAATAGGATCCGAAGAAGCGGCGGACAGGAGTGTCCACCCTCCGGCACGGAGGGATGTCAACCACATATTTGACCCGGCC
>JBKHCX010000166.1:0-5394 GCA_046541615.1 Puniceicoccaceae bacterium | reverse complement strand
GTCGAGCTACGGGGAGCACCGCCCGTAGCACATTGGCGAACGCCGATGTGACGAACGACGAATGGACGCTCGATGTCGAATCTCCGCTCCCCCGCTTTCCGCTTTCCGCTTTCCCCTTTCCCCTTTCCCCTTTCCCGAACGGTTGATCCGGGGCGGCGGGAGTCTCTTGACGCCACCGCGATAGACCGGTAGAAGCGGTCCACTCGGGAAGCCCCTTTCACACCATGCCAGAACACGAAGCCATCTACAAACGGGTCGTCATCAAACTGAGCGGCGAAGCTCTGCAGAACCGGAAGACGGGCGAGCCGTTCGACCCTCCGGTCCTGGAGTCGATCGCCCGGCAGCTCAAGGAGGTTCACGAGCTGGGGGTGGAAATCGCCATCGTCGTCGGCGGGGGCAATATCTTCCGGGGGCTCAAGGGGGAGAAGCGCGGGGTGGACCGCACCACCGGCGACTACATGGGCATGCTCGCCACGGTGGTCAACGGTCTGGCCTTCATGGACGTGATCGAGAAAATGGGGATCCCCGTCCGCGTGCAGAGCGCGATCCCCATGGAGAAGATCGCCGAGCCGTTCATCCTCCGCCGGGCGCAGCGCCACCTCGAAAAGGGAAGGATCGTGATTTTCGTGGCCGGAACGGGCAACCCCTACTTTTCGACCGATACCACGGCGGCCCTCCGGGCGAGCGAGGTGGGGGCCGACATCATCCTGAAGGCGACCAACGTGGACGGGGTCTACGACAAGGATCCCAAGACCCACCCCGACGCCCGCAAGTACGAGAAGGTCGGCTTTCTCGACGCCCTCCGCAAACGGCTGAAGGTCATGGATTCGACGGCTTTCTCCCTGTGTCTCGACAACAGGATGCCGATCCTCGTGTTTTCCATGCACGAGGAGGGGAGCATCCGCCGGGCCGTCTGCGGCGAGCCCATCGGCACGGTCGTTTCCGCCGAGTGAGTTTTCGATTGGTATCTTGACGGCCGGAGGGAAGAGCGATTTCATTCCCCCCCACGCGAAGGCCCGTGGTGTAATGGTAGCACAGCAGTTTTTGGTACTGCTTGTCGGGGTTCGAATCCCTGCGGGCCTGCCAGCCGTTGACGGCCCCGGACCTGCGCCGATGCCCGCAAGGAACCCGCGCCCTCCCCGTGGCGGGCAGGTCTGCCCAGCCCTTCGATGACCCCGGCGAGTCGCGTTCGCACAGGCCGAACCGGGTGGGGAAATCACCTCCGGACGACCAGCACCAGGACGCCGCCCGCCAGAAAGGGCATGGCGCAGAACCAGGTCTCGGGGCGGGGGCCCAGAGTGGGGAGAAACGCCCCCAGCAGCGCAACGCCGAGGGCGACCTGCACCACCCCGAGCACGCGGGCGTCGAGGAACCGGGGATTCCGTCGGAAGGCCTGGGAGAGGTTGACGGCCGTCATGCCGATATTCATCAGGTTGAGAATGCCGGTGATGCTCCACAGGAGCGTTTCCGGATCCCAGGTGCCGATCCACGGCAACAGAACGGCCGCGAAGAGGATGAGGAGGACCAGCAGCAACTCGGACATCGGCGGGCTAGGCTTGGGCCAGGCTTTCGCCCGCCCGCTGGGCGAGGACCTCCCCGATGTCGTCGGCGAACCGCCGGAGGACGCTCTCCCAGGAGAGCCCGAGGCCGGTCTCGCGGGCCGCCGCGCGCACCGCGGCGAAGCAGCGCCCGGGGGCGGCGAGGGATTCCGCGATCCGGAGAAAGGCGCCCTCGTCGCCGAAGGGTGCGACGAACCCGTTTTCCCCGTGGCGGATGAACTTGCGCGGGGCCGCGTAATCGAAGGCCAGCACGACGAGACCGCTCGCGAGGGCCTCGGTCACCACGTTGCCGAAGGTTTCGGTCACGCTCGGGAAAAGAAAGAAATCCCCGGAGGCGTAGTGGGCGGCGAGGTCGGCCCCGGTCCGGGAGCCGACGAACCGGGCCCCGGGATGGGCCTCGCGGAGGGCGGCCCGCTCGGGACCGTCGCCGACGAGGACGAGCCGGGCGTCGGGCCGGCGCGCGCGGATCCGGTCCCAGGCGCGGAAGAGGAGGTCCATGTTCTTCTCGGAGGCGATCCGCCCGACGAAGAGAAAGACCGGCGCGTCCTCCCCCGCCCCCCACTCGGCGCGGAGGCGGGCCGACCGCCCGGCCGGATCGAAGAGGGCCGTATCGACGCCGCGCCCCAGGAGACGCAGATTGCGGAACCCGGCCGCCCGGAGCGCTTCGAGCACGTCCGCCGAGGGGGCGAAGGTCCGGCAGGTGGCGTTGTGAAGGGCGCGGAGGTATCCCATGGCCGGGACTTCGAGCCATTGCAGCCGGTAGTGGCGCATGTATTGGTGGAAATTCGTGTGGAAGCCCGAGACGGGGCGGACGCCGCGCGCGCGGGCGGCGAGCAGGGCCGCAAGACCGAGGGGACCCTCGGTCGCGAGATAGACCACATCGGGCCGGCTCTCCCGCCAGAGCCGGTCGATCCGGTCGATCACGGGAAGGCCCATGTTCAGCCCGTCGTAGCCGGGCAGGGGCAGGCCCGCCACCTCGACCTCCTCGAACTCGGTCCGGAGGCGGGCGGTGGCGGCGCGCTGCCGGGGGCGGATCACCTGCACCCCGTGCCCGAGGGAGGCGAGCCCGAGGGCCAGTTTCTCAAGGGTCATGGCGACGCCGTTGATCTCGGGGGGGAAGGTCTCGGTGACGAGGGAAATCTTCACGCGACGGGAGGCGGTTCGGCGCTGCGCAACGCCCGGATGGATACGGTCGCGCTGGATGCGAGCATGAGGAGGGCGGCCACGATGGGGTGCAGCACGCCGGCGGCGGCGAGAGTGATCCCTGCCAGGTTATAGACCACCGCGAAGCGAAGATTCCCCCGGACGCCCCGGAAGACGCTCCGGGCCAGGTCGATGGCCACCGCCAGCGTACCCAGGTCGTTGCCCAGGAGGACGGCGTCGGAGGTGCCCCGGGGGAGCGAGGCGCCTTCGCCGATGGCGATCGAGGCGGCGCCCGCCGCCATCGCCGGAGAGTCGTTGATGCCGTCCCCCACGAAAAGCGGCTCCTCGCCCCGCCGGACCGAGGCCTCCACCCTGGCCCGCTTGGCCTCGGGCGAAAGCGACCCCTCGATCGCGACCCCCGATATCTCGGCCCAGGCCGGGTCGGGGTCGCCGGACAGGATCTCCACCGCCAGGCCCTTTTCGCCGAGAACGCGCAGACATCCGGCGGCTTCGCGGCGGAGAACCTCCTCCACCCGGACGACCGCCGCCGGCGCGCCATCGATCGAGACGGTCACCGTGCGCCCGGAGCCGCCGCCGTCGTCCGGGGCCGCCGGCGGGCCATCCCCGCATCCCGGAGCGGGCGCGGATCCCGGGCCGACGGCGATCCGGCTCCGCCCGCCCCCGGTCTCGACGACGGCCTCGATCCCCCGTCCGGGCAGGATCGTCCGCTCGGCCACCCGGGCGCGCGGCTCGTCCACGAGCCGGGCGAGAGCCCGCGCGACCGGATGCTCCTGCCCGGATTCGACGGCCGCCACCCGGTCGCGGAGATCGGCCGGATCGAGGGCGCAACCGGGCAGGATTCGAAAATCGCGCACGATCAGCCGCGCCTCGCTCAACGTGCCGGTCTTGTCGAAAAAGATCCGGCGCGACCGCGCGAGGGCGTCGAATGCCTCGCCGTGGCGGCAGAGGAAACCCCGCTCCGCCAGGCGGAACATCCCCTTCCAGACGGCGATGGGGGTGGCCAGCCCGAGGGCGCACGGGCAGGCCACGAGGAGGACCGCCATCGAGTTGAAGAGGGCGGCGGCCCAGCCGGAACCGGCCAGAAACCAGCCCGCGAAGGTCAGGGTGGCCACCGTCAGGACCACGGGGAAAAACCATCCGATGGTCCGGTCCGCCCAGGTCTGCAGGCGGGAGGGCCGCTCGCGGGCCTTTTCCACCCAGCCCAGGATCCGGTCGATCGCCCGGTCGCCGTGTTCGCTCGTGCTCTCCACCACAAAGGTGCCGTCAACGGACCAGGATCCGGCGTGGATCCGCCCGCCGGGGCGCCCGATCACCGGAATGGGCTCGCCGGTCAGCTGGGATTGCTCGAGATAGCCCGTCCCCCGGCGGATCACCCCGTCCACGGGAACCGGCTCGCCGGGATCGATGCGGACGAGAGCCCCCTCGTGGAGATCCCGCGCGCGGGCGGTCCGCTCCCCGCCGGAGGGAAGGATCTCGCGCGCGGTTTCGAAGGTCTCGCGATACGAGGCGATCTCGCGCAGGACCCGGTCGCGCGAGGCCGAGCCGATCCGTTTGCCGACCGAGTAAACCACCAGGACGATGGCCACCACCTCGTAGTAAACGGAGCCCTCTCCCGTGAAGGTGGCCAGAAGCGATCCGCACAGCGCGCCCGCGCAACTGACCACGAAAAGCGCCTCCACCGTGATCCTTCCGGCCCGGAGGGCGAGCCAGGACTCGCGCGCGAGCCGCGGGCCGAGGAGCCCGATCGCGATGAGCGCGGAGGCGATGAGCGCCCCGTGCAGCCACCAGTAGGCCGGCGTTCCGGGGGGCGGGCTGGAGAGATTGATTCCCAGGCCCAGGACCATGCTCTGCCCGGCCAGGACCAGGGCCACCCCGAGGCGGATCCAGAACGTGTCGGCCGGGCGGGCCGCGGGGGCGGTTTCCGTACCGGCCGACGGCGCGCAGCCGCAGCAACCGCTCATCCGCCGCCCCCCTCCCCCCGCAGGGAAGCTTCGGCCGCGTCGAGGGCGACCGTCGCGCACTCGTGCCGCGACGGCAGATCGTGGACCGCCGACAGGATCTCCAGGTCGCTTCCCGGGGGCGGCGCCGCGCCGCTCTCGACCACCTGGCGCAGCGCCCGCAGCAGGTCGAGCGCCCCGGCCCGCGGCAGGGAGGGAAGCGCCGCCGTCAGGAGGGAGGCGGTCGCGGTGGCGATGGCGCAGCCGTCCGTGTGCTGGTGGCAGGCGCTCACCCGGTCACCCGCCAGCAGCGAGTGGAACGTGACTTCGTCGCCGCACGTACGGTTCCGCGCCCAACCGCGCCGGGCCGCCGGATCCGGCTTTCCGGTGCCCAGCGGCCGCCGGAACAGCTCGAGCAGACGCTTCCGGTAAACGTCCGTCAAAGGGGTCTCGTTTCTCGCCGTCATCAAAGGAACCGCGCCATCATCCGCAAGAGGCGGGGCGGGTGCAACACGGATCGACAAAACCCGCGCGCAGGCACACCGCCCACGCACGGAGGCGCGCCACTCCCGTCCCGCAACTTCCACCACGGGGGCGGGACACTCCTGTCCCGCGGTCCATACCACGGGGGCGGGACACTCCTGTCCCGCGGTCCATACCGGGGGGCGGGACACTCCTGTCCCGCGGCCCACGATCCGCCGCCGCCACCGCCGCAGGACAAAAACGCCCGCCCT
>JBKHCX010000165.1:0-5468 GCA_046541615.1 Puniceicoccaceae bacterium | reverse complement strand
GGGCGGCTTGGGCGGACGCCGACAGGCAAAGGGTCAGGAGGAGGAGGGGAAGGAGCGATTTCGTATTCATGGAGGTGGGTGGTTGCGATGGTTGAATCCGGGAATCCATCCAACAGGGAACAATCGTTTGTGCAAGCGAATTTTTTTCCTATTCTGGGAAGGGGCACCTGCCAGTTAGGGAATCTGCCCTCCTGGTCGAACCGTGGTCGAACCGTGGTCTGGGGTCAGTGATCGCCCCGGCTACCCGGATCAGGCCCGGGAAAGATGCAGGCATCGATTACAGATAGAACTTCATCAAGGAATTTCTGCGTCGCATCGCCGATCTTTCTCATTCCCCGTGCATGGTAGTCGATGGCCTTCAACTGCTCAGACATCACGTATCCGGTAAGGCCACAATCCTCAGGAACCGGCACGTGAAAGGGCGTCTCCCGTTTCGTGTTTGTGATCGGACAACAGATCGCAAGACGCGTGATACGGTTGAAGGCATCCACGCTCACCACGATTCCCGGTCTCCGTCCCATCTGCTCGCGTACAGTCTGGGGATCGAACGAGAGGACAACCAAATCCCCTTGAGCCGGAACGTATCCGGGCACTACCAGACCTCCCTCCCTTGCGGATCGCCCCAATCATACTCGCCCTCGAATGCTTCGGGAGCACTGGAAGCAACCAAGTCATCAATCCGGTGTCGTCCCCGCACTGGACGACAATCCGCTGCCGGAGTGATGTTGATCCGGGACCCGTCGGCAGACCGCTCAACGATCATTTCCGTTCCGATCTCTATTCCGAGAGAATCGACGATAGCTTTGGGAATACGCACTCCCTGGCTGTTGCCCCAGCGCTGTAAGGTAGTTTTCATGTCTGGAGGATATACCCTGGTCTATACGTCATGCAAGCAGATTTTTTACCTGAAAGCAGATGTTTCTTGATTGCGGGTGGTGGCGAAAGTGGGGCGGCGCAGCGGCTGGCGGTAGACATCCGTGTCCATGCAAATTACTCCCCGTTGCCGTGGAGCAGAAACTCGCGCAGGGGCAGGTGGCGGATGCCGCCTCGATCGCCCCCGGCCATCGGATCCATGCTGATGACGAATTTGGGATAGTCGTCGGGGATCTTTGCGAGATTTCCGAATTCGCCCGGACGGTAACCGGCCACGGCATTGCGCAAGCCGAGATCGCCAAAGTAGAACTTGTCGTTGACCTCAAATGCTTCTCTCGCGGGCTAGGGTTTCGAGGGGCCACTCGTCGAGGGCGAGGGCGGCTTCGTCCATCGGCAGGTCGATGCGGTCGCCCCGGAGCATGGAGACGTAGGCGGCGAGGTTGAGTTCGGCGGTGCCGCGGGCGTGGGGCCAGCCGGCGGGCGGGGCTTCGCCGCCGTCGAGCCAGGCGACCATCCCGTCGGCGAAGGGCGCCCACGAAGTCGCGTAGTCCTCGCCGATGTCGCCGCCGGTCCCGGCTGTGATGCGGCGGTGGCCGTCGGCGTTGGTCAGGTCGATGTGCTTGAACCACTGGCGCAGGTGGAGCACGCCCTCGGTGCCGGAGACCGATAGGGTGGGCGGCATGTCGGGATGCTTGTCGTCTTCGCCGACATCCTGGCCGAGCCGTTTGCCGCCGTCGAGGTAACCGCGGGCGCCGTTGTCGAACTCGAAGGTGGCCACGGCGTGGTCCTCCATGAGGTGGCCGTAGCCGCGCTGGCCCGTGACGCGCCCCTGGGCCATGACCCAGAGAATGGGGCGGTCGTCATTGAGGAAGCGCATGATGTCGAGCCAGTGGCTGCCCATCTCGCTGAGATCCCAGTCCTGGATGCCGCCCTGGAACATCAGCGGCCGACCGATGGCCCCCCCGGCGATGAGCCGCCGGGCTTCGACGATGTTGGGCAGGTGGCGGCGCTGGTGGGCGAGACAAAGCTTCAGGCCGGTGCGTTCGATGGCTTCGGAGGCCCGGGCGAAGGCGGCGGGGCTGTGGAAGGCGGGCTTTTCAAGAAAGACGCCCTGGACGCCCGCTTCGGCGCAAGCGAGCACCATCTCGCCGTGGAGGCCGAGGTAGGTGCAGATGCTGACGACATCCGGGCGGGTCTTTTCCAGCATCTCCCGGTAGTCGCCGAAACCCTCAGCCAGCTCGAATTTGTCCTGGAAGGCGGCCAGGTTTTCCGGGTTGATGTCGGCGGCGGCGGCGAGTTCAAGGCGCGGGTTGCGACGGATGAAATTGGCGTGGGCGTAGCCGATCTGGTGGCCTCCGCCTTTGACGGAGGAGACCTGTGCTTTGCCGGTGCCGATGACGGCGCAGCGGTAGATGGGATTGGTCGTGCTCATGGATTTTCCTTTCAGGCGAGAAGCCAGTCGATGGTGTTGCGGATGACCCGGAGGAAGGTCCGGGACTCCATGGTTTGCATGTTATGGCCGTTGGCGAGGTAGGCGGTTTTGCCCGCGCCCGGGATGCGCCCGCCCTCGGCCGTGATAATCATGGGGAACTTCATTTCCATGACGGTGGCCTGGGCGTGGACGGTGTAGGGCAGGCGCGGGGTGATCTGGAGGTTGCCGTAGATCTCGTCCTTCAGGGTGTAAGCCCCGACGCCGTCGAGCACGGGGTGGCCGGTGTCGAGGGGCTCGACCGTCCAGTCCTGAAAGGCGCCGTGGTTGCTGACGGGCCAGTCCCACTTCACGCCGAGTAGTTCGCCGTATTCCGGCCAGTCGTCGTAACAGGCGATTCCGCCGTGAAAGCCGAGGATCGGACGCCCGGAGCGGACGTAGGCGCGGAAGGCCTCTTTCCGGGACTCCGTCGGGGCGACGTAGCCGGTCAGCGGCGCCTCCCTGGGCCACCAGTCCGGCTTGTCAAGATGCTGCCCCATGCCGGTCCAGTGCAGGGCGGCGGCGACGAACAGGTCGCAGTCGTCGAGATCGTCGAAGATCGCGGTGCCCTCTTTGGGCACGATGGCGTAGTCCCCGCCCAGATAATCGGCGAGGAGGCCGGCTTGGGCGGCCGTCGGATGGAACGGGCCGCCGGTGTGGAAGTGGATTTTTTTCATGTCAGGTAAAAAGACGGAAGCCATATGCGGCCGCTCCTTGGGACGGCACCGGGCGAAAGTATTGAGAGAGAAATGATTGAATGAATAAAAATGAATTCGGTATCACACAGGGAGCGGATTCCGCCAGTTCGCAGCTGATTGCCTCTGTCAGAACTCGCTATCGCTTCGCGCTTTCCATCGGTCCAAATCCTGGAAGGCCTCGAGCATGACGGCTTTCGCTTCCGGCGGCGCGCCGATGGCGCCGGCATCGCCGTAGTCGCCCAGGATGAAGCCACCCTTTTCCGTGCCCCAATGCCTCAGCAGCCTCGATGCTTCGTCCCGGATGGCATCGGTATCCCCGACGGGCAGGGTTTTCTGAATATCGCAGAGGGTTTCGAAAGCGACGTTGCCGGCGAAGCGGTCTCCGGTCTCCTCGATGCCGTTGACCCGGGGTTGCTGCATGTTAAGGACGTCCACTCCGGCTTCGATGAGCAGGGGAATGGCGTCATTGATCCGCCCGCAGGAATGCATCCACACTTTCCAGCCCTTTTCGTGGACGGCGTCGAACAGACGTTTGTAGCGGGACAGGAAGAAGGATTCGAAAAGGGAGGGGGAAATCATCAGGCTGTTTTCCGTGCCCCAGTCATCGGTCAACATAAACGCATCAATGGACGAGCCGGCTTGCCGGTGCATGGCGTGGATATGGGCGATGCACCAATCAACGATGCGGTCGCCGAGTTCATGGATGCCGGGCTCGTCCTCGATGAGGGCGATGAGGCAATTCTCGAACCCGTGCAGCATGTGCATGCGTTCCCAGACGGTGTTCCAGATGGCCGTGATGCGGAACCTCTCTTTCTTCGGGCCTGTTTCAATCGCGCGAACCCGCCGGGCGACGGTGGCGAAGCGCGCGGGCGCGGTCGGGTCCGGGAAATGGAAACGACTCAGATCCTTCAGATTCTCCAGGGGATGTCCGGTGACCTGGCCGATGTTTTTGGCATGGGTATGCGACCAGATGCAGCCCCATTCGTCGGCTCCGCCCTCCGGGGGCGCCCCTCCCGGCCAGTCGGGCATCAGCAGCAGGGTGTCGCTGGCGGACCCATGACCGGAGATCGGCAAACGCTCCGGGCGGCGGAATTCAATGGCCTTGTATACGGTTTCTCGGGAGCTGTCCATTTTGGGTGTGAGGGTAGAGCTGGGGGAAGGCGCCCTGCGTCAGGATTGTTCGGGCGGTGCGTTGTTCATGGTTGTTTTGAGGCGAGGATTTTCGCCATCGCGAAGTGGTGCCAGGCGACGGAGGGGTTCATGGGGGTGTGGACGCGGCGGTCCCAGAGCTGGACCTGGGTCCAGTGGGCGAGATCGCCGGCGAGGTGGCTGTTGTAGCAGTCGGGTCCGTTGAAGAGGCCGAAGGGTGTGCCGGGGTAAATCTCCGCGGCATGCCGGAAGGACATGCGTTTCCAGACGTCCAGGGCTTCGCCGGAGAGTCCCTCCTCGGCGAGCGCCCAGATGAACCAGGCCACGGCCTGCGGCCAGACGCCCCCGTTCTCCCCCTCGCCGGCCGCGATGGGGAGCGAGGAGACGTCGGCGGGCGGCGGGCTGGGGAAGGGGCGGCTGACCAGGGTGAGTCCGCGCGGGTCGCGGTTGACTCCGAGGGCGTGGCGGAGGGCGGTCTCCCGCTGGCCGGGGCTGCCGCAACCGCCGAGAGCGGCCCAGCTCTGGGCGTTGATGAAGCAGCGGTCGTCGGCAGTGGAACCGACCGGTCGACCGGTGTCGGTGAAACCGCGAGGGAAATGGGTCTGGTCGAAGGCGGCACCGGCGGCCGCTCGCAGTGCGTCACGGGCAGAGGCCGCCTCTTCCGCGAGGGCGGGTTCGCCCCTTCGACGGGCCTCGGCGACGAGGAGGTCGTAGGCGCGGGCGGCGATGCCGGTGTTCATCATGCTCTCGCCTTCGCCACCGGCGCCCATGGGAAAGAGGTAATCGTTCCAGTCGCCGTGGTGGCTCTTGACCAGGCCGTGCCGCCCCAGGCCGATGCGGTCGCGGATCCAGCGGAAAGCCGCGACGGCGTGCTCCCAGACGGAGGCCTCCGGGCCGTCGGCGTAGGGGAGACGGCTATCCAGAAAGGCGCGTCCGCGCTCCGTGCGGGCGTGCTCCAGCAGGGCCAGCAGATACCATGGCTCGGTGTCGGAGGAGCCCACCCGGTCGGGCGGGGTGCTCACCTTCGGCGGCTTCGGGTTGAAGGCGTGGGGCAGGTCGCCGTTGGTGAACTGGCTCTTGGTGGTCCAGCGCAGGTTGCCTTCGGCCTCGTCCGGGAACGTTTGGCTCAGGCCGATGGCGTTTTCGGAAAATTCGCGCTGGTTGCATCCGCCCCAGCCGTAGCCCCCGAGCGAGATGTAGTGCTCGTCCAAATACGAGGAATAGTTTTTGAAGGCCAGAAACTGCCCGGCGGTCCAAAGGCATTCCGCGCGGATCCACGC
>JBKHCX010000164.1:0-5487 GCA_046541615.1 Puniceicoccaceae bacterium | reverse complement strand
ACCCCGCCCGGCCCAAACCGATGAAGGGCGCCGACTGGGGCGGACTGATGATCGGAAAAAGTTGCCGGTCCGGTGTCTTCGAGTGATTGGCGCCGGGCTTCCATCCCGCGGCTGAAGAACCGCCTTCGCGCCGCAATCCTCGGGCGTTCGGTCTGATGGGCTTTTCGACTGGCTTTTCCGGAGAAGGCTTTCCATGGTCCTCGAGATGCGTATCGAAAAAGATTCCATGGGTGAAATGCAGGTGCCGGACGAAGCGCTCTACGGAGCCTCGACCCAACGGGCCGTGCTGAACTTTCCGGTCAGCGGACACCGGATGCCGGACGGGTTCATCAAGGGACTCGGTCTGGTGAAAGCGGCCTGTGCCACCGCCAACGAGAAACTCGGGCGCCTCGACGCGGAACGGGCCGGTCTGATCCGCCGGGCGGCGGAAGAGGTGGTCGAGGGGAAGCACCACGGGCAGTTCCCGGTCGATGTGTTCCAGACCGGATCTGGCACCTCGTCCAACATGAACATCAACGAGGTGATCTCCAACCTGGCCTGCGGCTACGCGGGCCGGCCGATCGGGGCGAAGGAGCCGGTCCACCCGAACGATCATGTGAACATGGGCCAGTCCTCGAACGACATCATCCCGACGGTTCTGCATGTGAGCACGGCGGTCGCGCTGAAAGAGGTCCTGGAGCCCGCCCTGGCCCACCTCGGCGAAATCCTCCGGGCGAAGAGCGAGGAATTTTCGTCGGTCGTGAAGATCGGCCGCACCCACCTGATGGACGCGACCCCCCTGACTCTGGGGCAGGAGTTCTCGGGGTACGCCGCCCAGGCCTTCAAAGCGGTCGCGCGGGCGCGCAAGGGGGTCGCGGTCCTCGGCGAGCTGGCCATCGGCGGCACGGCGGTCGGCACCGGGATCAACTGCCACCCGGACTTCCCCGGCAAGGTGGCGCGGATCCTATCGGAGCAGACGGGTATCGCCTTCCGCGAGGCGGACAACCACTTCGAGGCCCAGGGCGGGCGGGACGACGCCGTGGAAGTCGCCGGCCTGTTGACGACGATCGCGGCGAGCCTGACGAAAATCGCCAACGACGTCCGCTTGCTCGGGTCGGGACCGCGCTCCGGTCTGGGCGAAATTTTCCTTCCGTCCACGCAGCCCGGCTCGTCGATCATGCCGGGCAAGGTGAATCCGGTCATGAGCGAGATGCTGGTTCAGGCCGCGATCTACGCGACCGGCTTGGGGAACACGGTCGCCCTCTGCGGGCGGGACGGCCATTTCGAGCTGAACGTGACCCTGCCGCTGATCGCGTACGGACTGCACGAATCGATCGCGGTGCTGGCGAACGCCTCCCGCACCTTCGCCGACCGCTGCGTGGCCGGTATCGAGGCGAACGAAGAGGTCTGCGCCGGTCTCGTGCGCCGCTCCCTGATGCTGGTCACCGCCCTCAATCCGCACATCGGCTACGACAACGCCGCCCGGGTCGCGAAGAAAGCCTTCACCGAGAACAAGACCCTGCGCGAGGTCGTTCTGGAGGAGGAACTGCTCGACGAGGCGACCCTGGACAAAGCCCTTGATCCCATGGGCATGGTCCGGCCGAGCGCCTGAGGCAGAGTGCGCGACACCCCCTCGTTTCCCGCCCCGCCCATCGCCGTGTGACCACTTCTCCGAAAAGGCATTCCCCCCTTCGGAAGAAGCTGATGGCGATCGAGAGTTTCCTCGTCGATGTCGTTTACGACCGCAAGGCGGGGCGGGCGGCGGGCTACACGGCCCGCGTTCTCAACGGGCTTTCCTTCGTGTTCGAGGGGATCGTACGGTTCCGGTGGTATTTGTACCGGAACCGCATCCTGCGCAATCGTCCGCTCGGCTGTCTCGTGGTCGTGGTCGGCAACCTCACCGTGGGGGGGACGGGGAAGACGCCGGTCGTGGAGAAATTCGCCCGCAGCCTGCACGAGCAGGGCCGCACGGTGGCGATTCTGAGCCGCGGGTACAAGAGCCGGAAGGAACCGCTTTACCGGAAATGGTGGCGCGCGCTGACCCACACCAGCGAACCGCCTCCGAAAATCGTCAGCGACGGCGAGTCCGTCCTCCTCGGCCCGCGCGAGGCGGGCGACGAACCGTACATGCTGGCGCGCAACCTGCCGGGGGTGCATGTGCTCGTCGACAAGAACCGGGTCAAGGCGGGGGCCTACGCGATCCGGCGTTTCGGGTGCGACACCCTCATTCTGGACGACGGTCTGCAGTACCTCCCCCTCAAGGGCAGCATGAACCTGACGCTGGTGGACAAGACGAACCCCTTCGGCAACCACCGGCTGCTCCCGCGGGGGATTCTGCGCGAACCGGTTTCGCACCTGAAGCGCGCCTCCTACGTCTTTCTGACGAAGTCCGACGGCTCCCCCTCGGATGAAATCGAGGCCCTGATCCACCGGCATCACCCGGAGGTGGAAATCATCGAATGCGCCCACCGCCCGACCCACCTGCAGAGTCTCGACCTGCGGGAGAGACTGCCGCTGGAGAAGCTGCGGGGGGCGCGGGTCGGCGCTTTCAGCGGAATCGCGGTGCCCGAGGGATTCGAGGCCTTTCTCCGCGAGCAGGGGGCCACGGTCCGCTACAACCGCCGCTTTCTGGACCACCATTGGTTTTCCCGCAGCGAGCTGGAGCGTGTGGAGTCGAAAGCGGCCGCGATCGGCGTGGACTTCCTCGTCACCACGGAGAAAGACGCGGTGCGGATCGGAGAGGACGTGAGATTCGGTCTGCCCCTCTACTTTCTGCGGCTGGAGATCGACATCCTGAAAGGGGCGAAGGATTTCGACGAGGCCGTCGCGCGGGTCTGTTTCCCCGGCAGGCCTCTCTCGGAAAAGGCCCACGCCCGCTCGCTGAAACTGACCGAGCCGGTTTCGTAGGGTTTCTCCCCGATAAAACGGTTGCCCGCGCCCGGGGCCTTGGTACAACAAGCCCCATGCGAATCCGATCATTCCAAGGGCTCCGGCCCTCCGCAGAAGCCGTTTCCGAAGTGGTCTCCCTCCCCTACGATGTGGTGGGCACCGAAGAGGCGCGGGCCATGGCCTCCGGCAATCCGCGGAGCATGCTCCACGTCGTGCGGGCCGAGATCGATTTTCCGGAGGGGCAGGATCCCTACGCCGACGAGGTGTACGCGAAGGCCGTCGGGAATTTCCGGGCGCTCCAGGAGCGCGGGGATCTGGTCCGCGAGACCGAGCCCTGCCTCTTCCTCTACCGGCAGCGGATGGGAGGCCATTCGCAGACCGGGGTGGTCGCGGTGAGCCACGTCGATGACTACGACGCGGGGAGGATCAAGCGCCACGAGCGCACCAGGGTGGCGAAGGAAAACGACCGGACGCGGCTCACGCGGGACATGCGGGCGAACGCCGGGCCGGTGTTCCTGACTTTCCGCGAGGACGCGCGGATCCGGGCGCTGGTGGACGGCCACCGGCAGGGGGAGGCCCTCTACGACCTGACCACCCCCGACGGCATCCGGCACACGGTCTGGCGGATCCCCGGCGGGGAGGAGTTCGTGAAGGCCTTCCAGTCGGTGGACGCTTTCTACGTGGCCGACGGGCACCACCGGGCGGCGAGCGCGGCGCGGGTCGCCCGCGAATGCCGGGAGGCCAATCCGGCCCACACCGGAGAGGAGGATTACAACTGGTTTCTGACGGTTCTCTTTCCCGCTCCCGAGCTGAAGATCCTCGCCTACAACCGCCTGGTCTCCGACCTGAACGGACTCTCTCCGGCGGAATTCCTCGCGAAAGTCGGAGAGGTCGCCCCCGTCCGCCGCGGTTGCGAAGCCGCGCCGGAGGAACCGCGCGAGATCCGTTTCTACCTCGACGGCGCCTGGCACGGCATCCGGATCGAACCCCCCGAAGGGGCCGATCCGGTCTCGTCGCTGGACGTGAGCCTGTTGCAGGACAGGATCCTGTCCCCCGTCCTCGGGATCGGCGACCCCCGCACCGACGAGCGGATCGACTTCGTGGGGGGTGTCCGGGGAACGGATTTTCTGAAGGCGAAGGTGGACTCCGGTGAGGCGGGAGTGGCCTTCAGCCTTTATCCCGTGCTCGTCGAACAGCTCATGGACATCGCGGACGCCGGTGCCGTCATGCCCCCGAAGAGCACCTGGTTCGAGCCGAAGCTGCGCTCGGGATTCGCCATCCACACGTTTTAAAAAAAGCCGCTCCCCGCAATCCGGGGAACGGCTTTGTGAAAGAAGCGCGCCTGCGGACGGACTATTTGTTGAAGGCGGCTTCGACCTCCGCGACCGTCTGCTGGACCCGTCCGACGATCTGGTAGGGATCGCCCTGCGAGTTCGGCCGGCGGTCTTCGAGGTAGCCCTTGTAGCCGTTCTTGACGAAGCTGTGCGGCACGCGGATGGAAGCGCCGCGGTCGGCGATCCCCCAGCTGAACTTGTCGATCGACTGGGTCTCGTGGAGACCGGTCAGGCGCAGGTGGTTGTCCGGGCCGTAGGCGGCGATGTGCTCGTCCTTGTACTTCTCGAAGGCTTCCATGAGTTTCTCGAAGTATTCCTTGCCGCCGGTGTTGCGCATGAAATCGGTCGAGAAGTTGCAGTGCATGCCGGAACCATTCCAATCCCCGCGGTAGGGTTTGCAATGCCATTCGACATCGACCTGATACTCCTCGCAGATCCGCAGGAGAATGTAGCGGGCGACATGGACCTGGTCGCAGGCGTTGTAGGAACCTTTTCCGAAAATCTGGAACTCCCACTGCCCCTTGGCGACCTCGGCGTTGATCCCCTCGTGGTTGATGCCGGCCGCCAGGCAGGCGTCGAGATGCTCTTCGACGATCTGGCGGGCGATGTCCCCGACGAAGCGGTAGCCGACCCCGGTGTAGTAATTGCCCTGCGGCTCGGGATATCCGCCCTCGGGCCAGCCGAGGGGCCGCCCGTTTTTGAAGAGAAAGTATTCCTGCTCGAACCCGACCCAGAGCCCCGGATCGTTGTCGATGGTCGACCGGGTGTTGGAGGGGTGGGGGGTGCCGTCCGGCAGCATGACCTCCGACATCACGAGGAAACCGTTCTCGCGCCAGACGTCCGGGTAGATGGCGACCGGCTTGAGCACGCAATCGGAATCGCTGCCGTCGGCCTGCAGGGTGGAGCTTCCGTCGAAGCCCCATTCCGGACAATCCGCCAGGGAAAAAGAGTCCATCTCTCCTTCCACGATTTTCGTTTTACTCCGAAGGTACGCCGCCGGGGTGTAGCCATCGAGCCAGATGTATTCCAATTTTATCTTTGCCATAGTTTGTTTTGGTTTGGTGCAGGGTTCGGTTCTGGCGAAGAATCCGCCTCCGGGCGAGGAGAATTTTCGCACCGAACAAGGCGGGGCTAGCAATTCGTATGCCAGTATTGGCCGCAAATTCCCGGACGGGCGCCCGCGGTTGCCCCCGCCGGGTGTAACCACAAGTGCGTGGAGATCGGATAGAGATTCTTCGGATTTTTGGTTCTCCGGGATTGGGCTGCGGCACGCGCGCCATTCGAC
>JBKHCX010000163.1:0-5490 GCA_046541615.1 Puniceicoccaceae bacterium | reverse complement strand
TAGAAGGCCCACGTCAAGGGCACCTTGGTTTTACGGGTGATCAGCATGGGGCGGCGCCGCCGAGCGGTTGATAGGTTGGGTCTGACATTTGTTGTGAGGCTTCAAAAACTATCGGATTGGGATGCCATCCCGCGCTTGTGAGCGCTCAAGGAGCGCGATGCGACGGGACACAATAAAATTCGGTATCGCAAGCAAAGAATCCCCCCGCGTCAACAGGAATCCGCCAAAATCCGTATCCTACATTTGTAGGATAGTCTTTTTTGTTGGATTTCACGAGTATCTCGCCTCCCGATGAACAAAAGTCTCACCGATCACCTTTGACATCCGAAACTCGCTCATAAAATCTAAAACTCCATCGAAACAACCCCGGATATTCCATGCACGAAAAAACACCCGCTCCCCTCCCACCGCGCCTCCGCGCCCTGGCCGTCACCGCGTTCGCCGCGCTGACGTCCCTGCAGGCCCAACACACCGCCACCGAGGCCTACGACGAACCGGCGCGGTTCCGCGTCACCGACGAGGTGGTCAACGCGGATGTGCCCGCCTTCACCGCGACCATCGGCTCGGTCGGCAACACGATTCAGCGCTGGAATTACGCCTACGAACCGCTCAACTGGCGCACCCAGTGGCGGGCGTCCGAAGACGCCCGCGGCAAGGTCGTCGTCGGGCCGAAGCTCGGACACTACAACACGCTGGGCGACGGCTTTCTCGACGGCGGCTTCGTCCGCGTTTACCGGGTCGAGGGCGGCGAGATGAAGCTGGTCGCCGACGAGCGGATCGCCGAGGGCGGATTCGTCCTGCGCGACTGGCGGGGCGGGGATTTGAGCAAAGCCCTCCCCGCCGGGACGGAGCAATACGTCAAAAAATGGGCCGGATGGGAACGCCCCGACGTGCCCTATTATTTCGCGGTCGCCGCCGTGGACGCGGCGGGCAACATTTCGGAGAAAAGCGAGGCGGTCGCCATCGTCCCGCCGGATGCCTACGGCAAGGCGGAAAAGGCGCGTAACGAAACCAAGCGCATCCGCCCGCAGAAAAATTCCGGCGACACCGAAGCTCCCCCCGCGCCGACCAACGTCGCCCACACCATCCAGGACGGTCGCGCCGAGATCACCTGGGACGCGGTGGATGCCGACGATCTGGCCGGCTATGTGATTTACGAGTCCGACTACGACCCCGCCACCCATGAGCCGGGCTACTTCATCCGGCTGCAGGATCCCGAGACCGAGATCAAGGAAGGCGACATGATCATCGCCGGGAAGGAAATCACCACTTGGGAAAGCGACATGGTCAGCAACCGGGTCTTCGGTGCCGAACGCCAGTTACGCGACCTGCTCGATCTGTGGTTTCCGTTCCAGGACCAGACGGAAGAAGGCTTCGACTGGAGCCTCGCCCCGCACGACGAGACGACGCCCGTCGAAGAACCCGGCGTCAGCTACCTCCAGCTCGAACTCGCCGAGGGCAAAGATTTCCCGATCGGCGAATACACCCACGCCGGGGCCGACCAGGACTGGTATGAGGTGCTCGAACCGGGCGTGCCCTATCAGGTGGAGGTCTGGCTGAAATACGACGGCCCGGGCGAAGGCCGGGCCACCTTCCAGGTCAACGGCGTGCACGCCGACGAGATCGAAGCGACGACCTTCCGCCCCGCCTCCGAGTGGAAAAAATACCAGACCACCTTCACCGTCGCCGAAATGGCCCGCGAAGGGAGCCCCAGCCAGAGCCAGCTGAAGCTGGAAGGCCCCGGCACCTACGGGATCGACAACTTCCGCATCTATCAGGCGGACACCGCCTACCTCGACCTGCTCCCGCGGGACTACCGGCGCCTGGCCGAATCCGGCATGATCAGCCTGCGCACCCACGGTCCGATCAAGACCGGCCAGGCCACCTATTCCATGGAGCAGTTCACCAACCCGGGCGGAGTCATCCGCGGCATCCGCAAGGGCAACACCCTGCCGCAAACGCTCGAGATCATGCGCAAGTCCGACATGCTCCCCTGGCTGCAGATTGAATTCCACATGGCGCCGGAGGAGTGGCTCGCCTTCGCCGAATACATGGCCGCGCCCTATGATCCGGACGTGGACACGCCGGAGGACAAACCCTACGCCGCCAAGCGTTACGCACAGGGACGGGAGGCCCCCTGGACCGACGCCTTCGAGGAGATTTTCTTCGAGCTTTCCAATGAAACCTGGAACGGCCTGTTCCGTCCCTGGACATTCGGAGGAATGGTCGACCAGGCCACCGGCGAAAAGCTGCATCGCGGCTACGTTTACGGCCTTTTCCAGGAGCATGTCCTCGACGTCATGCGCTCCAGCCCCTACTGGACCGACGAAATCGACGAAAAATTCACCTGGGTGATCGGGGGCTGGCGCGACGACATCTACGGCTTCCAAGCGGGCCGGGCCTCGCCGAATTCGAAGTATATCACCAACGCGGCCTACAACGGCGGCTGGGACGAAGGGGAAGGCCCGCCCCAGCCGAACCCGCCGAGCTATTTCAACGCCCTCGCCCAGGTCAACCAGACCGCGATTCCGCGGGCGCTCACCAACAACGAAAAGCTCGCCGAAGTGAACGACGACCGGCCGGAACCGGCTCTCCTCGGCGTCTATGAGGCCGGGCCCGGCTATGCCCTCGCCGGCCTCAACAACGCCCGCGTGAGCAAGGAACAGGCGCGCGGCCAGGAACTCGTCATGAAAAGCCGCACCTCCGGCACGGCCACCCTCGACTCCTTCCTCGGCCGGGCCTACCACGGCTACAAACTCGACAACTTCTTCACCTTCAGCGAAGGCCGAACCTGGAGCAGCCACGCCAAGTGGTATCGGGGCGGTCAGGCCTACCCGCAGTGGATGGTGCTGGAGGTCTTCAACAACCACGGTGCCGGCGATTTCCTCAAGGTGGACGCCGAAAGTGCTCCCACCATCGATCTGCCCGCCGTCAAGCGCCGCGGCGCGGCCGAAGACGCCCCGCTCGCCGCCGCCTACGCCACCCGCGACGGCGACCGGCTCACCGTCTTCCTCATCAATCGCAAGATCCCCGGCTATCCGGTGGAAGGCGACGAGGGCCTCGTGTCCCTCACGGTCGAGCTGCCGGTGTCCGGCGCGGAAAACATCCGCCTGTTCACCATGTCCGGAGACTACAACGATGAGAACTACACGGGGCCGAATGTCGAGATGGTGGAAGAGGCGCTGCCCGCCGAAAACTTCTCCGGCGTTCTCCAGGTCGAAGTTCCCGCCGCGCAGACGCAGATCTACGTCTTCGAAGGCGTGAGCGACTGAATATTCCTAAAGCTATGTTCCACCTAACGACCCAAACCCACATCCTCGCCCCCGAATCCGGGATTTCCCGCGCCACGCTGCGTCACGTTCTGCGCATCCTGCAGCGCGACATCCGGCGCGTGCTGGGCTTCAAACCGCTGATCTCCAATCGCAGAGGCCACTCCAATCTGGTCCTGGAGATCGCGCCGCTCGAGGGCGGGGCGGAAAGCTTCGAGATGGAGTGCTCCGGGGGCGGCGGCGACTTCACCATCCGCGCCCATGACGCCCTGGGCCTGATGTATGGCGCGCTCCATTTCACGGAGGTTTTCTGCGGTGTCACGCCCTGGTGGTTCTGGGCCGATCTGGAACCGGAGACCCGCGGTGAAATCACCGTCGGCGATTTCACCCACCGCTCCCCGCGGCGTCCGGTGCGCTACCGCGGCTGGTTCATCAACGACGAGACCTCCATCCTCGGCTGGTATGACGACATGACGCCGCCGCACTCCGTCTGGGAGATCATCTTCGAGACCCTCCTGCGACTGGGCGGGAACATGGTCATCCCCGGCACCGGGCTGCCCGTCGAACGCGGCCATTTCGAGCTGGCCTCGGAGATGGGGCTTTACCTCACCCACCACCACTGCGAATACCTCGGGGGGGAATTTTTCTCCCGCCGCTTTCCCGATCTGAAGCCCGTTTACACCGAACACCGCGAACTCTTCGAAGGCCTTTGGCGCGAGGCGATCCTGCGGCATCGATCCGACCCCACCGTGTGGATCGTCGGTTACCGGGGACAGGCGGACCGCCCCTTCTGGATCGACGACGACGCCTTCATGCGCACCGCCGGAGCCGAGGGCAAGAGCGAAGATCAGCTCAAAGGAGAATACCTCGCCGAGGTGATTCGCCGGCAAGTGGAGATCCTGCGCGAGGAAGTGGAGAACCCCGTCATCGCCACCTATATTTACGGCGAGGCGACGGAGCTTTACCGCCAGGGGCATCTCGATCTGCCCGAAGGGGTGATCAAAATCTGGGCCGACAACGGCTACGGAAAAATGGTCAGCCGCCGCGGGCACTTCCACGAGGATTTCCGCACCCCCGCGCTGCCGGAAGCGGGCGACACCGGCCCGCACGGCATCTATTACCATGTGGCCTATCAGGACGGGAATTTGCTCTCCAGCAACAACACCATGCTGCAGGGCCCGGATATCATCGAGGAAGAGCTGAAAAAGGTCTTCGAGAGCGGCGCCACCGACTATTGGATCGTCAACACCGGCAACATCCGCCCGGTGCAGTATCCGCTCGATCTGGTGGCGGACTACTGGAACCACGGGCACCGTCCGGCCCGGGAACACCGCCGGGACTGGGTGGAGCATTACCTAAGCCCCGAACCGGAGACCGCCGACCGTCTCGAATCGCTTTACGCGCGGTTTTTCGACACCCTCGGCTGCCTGCGCCCCGATCTGCCCGACTACCGGCTGGGCGAACTCTTTTACCACGCCAACCCGCGCAATCTGGTCATCCAGGCGATCTCCGGCTACAGCCCAGAGCCCGTTCAGAAACTGCGCTACGCCACCGGCGACCGTTCCTTCTCCGAGCAAATCGCCTGGCAGGAGGAGACATGCCTCGAACGCCTGCCGCATTGGCTCGCCTTCGAGCGGGAGGTCGCCGGGGCCGCCGAAACGCTGGTCGGCAGCCGCCTCAAGTTTTACCGCGACAACCTGCTCTTCCAAACGCGCCTGCTCCTCCACAGCTGCCGGGGCTGTGTCTCGCTCTGCCGCGCCCTGCGCGCCATCCCGGAGCCCTATGGCGAACAACTCGCCTTTCTCTACGCAAACGACGCCCTCGAAGATTACCAGCGCATCGCCGGCCTCTTCGAGGAGGCGGAGCAGGGACTGCAACAGGGCCTCTACCCCCACTACGCCCCGCGCAAGTGGCGGCACTTCTATCGCGGCGACTGGACGGTGCGCTGCCTCCACACCGTCAAAGTGGTGCAAACCCTGGCGGACTGGTGCGAAGTCGTCGGGATCGGTCTCTGGATGGGCAAAGGCGGCCTGATGCCCGACCCCGACCTCGCGGGCGACTGCAAGATGAAGTGCGAACCCCTGGACAAACCCCGCCTGCTCGAGGCCCTCAAGGCCCACAAGCGGAAAGAAGGCCTCTACCACCCGGTGGTCGGCCAACCCTCCGCCCCGGAACCCGGTTCCGCATAACAGTCTGCCGGGCCGGAAGGCACGATAACCGA
>JBKHCX010000162.1:0-5535 GCA_046541615.1 Puniceicoccaceae bacterium | reverse complement strand
TCACCTTCACCTTCACCTTCACTTTCACTCCCCCGGGGCATCATTTTCGACATCCAGCGCGCCGCGCTCCACGATGGTCCCGGTCTGCGCACCGCCGTCTTTCTCAAAGGCTGTCCGCTGCGCTGCGCCTGGTGCCACAACCCCGAATCACAGCGGCTCCAGCCCGAAACCGGAGCCTCCGGGAAGGTTTACGGACGCAGCATGTCGGTGGACGAAGTCATGCACGCCGTGCTGGCCGACCGCCCGTTTTACGAAGCATCCGGCGGCGGCCTGACCCTTTCCGGCGGGGAGCCCACCGTGCAGTTCGACTTCTGCAAAGCTCTCCTCCAAGCCGCCAAAAACGCCGGCATCCACACCTGCCTCGACACCTGCGGCCAAGTCCCCACCGCCCGGCTGGAAGAACTCCTGCCCTGGGTCGATCTCTTTCACTACGATTGGAAACTCGACGACGCCGAAGCCCACCGCACCTGGACCGGAGCCGACCATGCCCTTGTCCGGAAAAACCTGCACAGGCTCCTCGCGGCCGGCGCCCGGGTCATCCTGCGCTGTCCCATCATTCCCGGCGTCAACGATACCCCCGAGCATGCCGCCGTTCTCGCCCAGTGGGAAGCCCACTCTGGCATTGAGTCCGTCGAACGCCTGCCCTATCACACGACCGGAGAAAGCAAATACAGCGACCTCAACCGCCCGTCGCCCTGTTTCCCCATCTGATCCTCCCTCAAGGCAGCCGATTTCCGGCGGCGCGGTAGAGCCGATACCAATCGGGGCGGCTGAGATCCACCGCGCAGGCTTGGCACATTTCGCGGATGCGCTGCGGGGTCATGCTGCCGAGCACCGGCTGCATCTGCGCGGGGTGGCGCAACAGCCAGGCAATGGCCACCGCCGAGGCCGTGACCCCGTGCGTTTCCGCCAGTTCGTTCAAGACCTCGTTCAATTCCAAAAACTCGGGGTGCCCGAGAAAGACCCCCCCGAAAAAGCCCGCCTGCAAGGGGGACCAGGGCTGCACCGTCACCCGATGCAGCCGACAATAATCGATAATGCCGCCGTCCCGGTCTACACCCGGCTCATCCGCCATGTTCACGTTGAGCCCGTGATCGACCAGTGAGGTGTGGCCGAGACTGAACTGCAACTGATTCGCCACCAAAGGGATCTCCATGGCCTGCTGAATCAAGGCCATCTGGGTCGGATTCTGGTTGCTCACCCCGAAGTGACGCACCTTGCCCGCAGCCTGCAACCGGGAAAAGGCGGAGGCGATTTCCTCCGGCTCCATCAACGCGTCCGGACGGTGCAGGAGCAAGACATCCAGATAGTCCGTCTGCAAACGTTTCAATATGCCGTCAACCGAAGCCAGAATGTGCGCCTCCGAAAAATCGAAAAAGCCTTGGCGAATGCCGCATTTCGACTGAAGGAACAGGTTCTCCCGGTCCACCTTGACTGCCTCCAGGGCCGCCGCAAAAATCTCCTCGGAACCACCCCCGCCGTAAATGTCGGCATGATCGAAAAAATCGATCCCGCATTCGAGCGAGGCGGCGAGCACTTCCGCAGCCCCGGATACGCTCAGTCCATTCATCCGCATGCATCCCAGCGAGATGGCGGAAACGGATAGCGAGGTGGGGCCGAGTTGGATTTTCTTCATAGTGTCATCGTTTTCCGCCCGGCCGTTTGATCAAGCCTTAACCGAAACCTCCGCGACGAATGATTCTGCATTGACCGACAATCGGCGGTCGCCAAGTTCGGATTCATGTTCGATTCGATTCACCCCACTCTATTTCTGCTCGTCGCATCGGTTGCCCTGTCCCCCTTTTCAGGAGCGCAGGAGGTCCGCGGAACCCTGCTCACCGACTACCGGGAGGCCGCCAGGGACATTCCCGAGGGAGCGGCCTTTCATGCCATAAAGCCGATCGCTTTCGCCGGGGACGCCGCCGCGGAGAGTGCCGTGTCCATTTCCGTCGATGAGACCGAGCGCCGCCAGACCTATTACGGCATGGGCACCTCTTTCGACCGGGCCAGCATGGCCAACCTGTTGAAAATGTCGCCGCGTGCGCGCGAGGAGGTCTTGCGCGGCATGTTCGACCCGGAGGGTGACGGCTTGCGGCTCAACATCATCCGCTATCCCTTGGGGACTTCCGATTTCACCGGCACGGAATGGTATACCTACAACGATTTGCCGAAGGGCGAAACCGATCCGGAACTCGATTTGCGCAAGACCCTGCAGGCCTTCGCCGCAGAGGGGATCGAATTCGACGCCATCACCGTCCAGAACGAGCCGGAAATCAATCAGGTCTATCCGAGCAGCAAAATGTCGCCCGAGACGGTTATCGCGGTTCAGGCCGCTCTCCACGGCGAGGTTGCCGAGCACGGCGTCACCACGAGTATTTGGACCGGAGACACGCAATGGAGCAAGGGCCATGAATACCACATCCCGCAGGCGGAGGCCGCGCGGGAAAGCGGCAATCCCTACGTCACCGGCGCCGCCTGGCACTGGTATGGAGGCAATCCCAAGGCCATGCGGCGCTACGCCGAGCGCTTTCCCGGCCAGCTCAATATCCTGACCGAGATCCAACTCGCCAACAGAGGGCGTGTGGTCTCCCGCGTCCTCACCTACTTCCAAAACGGCGCCCAAGGAATGGTCGATTGGATCACCGGACTCGACCGCGACGGCGGTCCGCTCAACCCGGGCAACCCGTGGAAAAAAGTCGGAGGGGGAAATTCTTCACCATGGATCCCGACAATCCGGACGATTGGAACTGGTCGATCAACGCCTTTCAATACGGGGCCATCAGCCCTTTCCTCCGCCCCGGCGCCGTCCTGATCGAGAGCCCGGCACGCCGCAAAGGTCTCCTCACCGCCGCCTTTCAAAACCCGGACGGCGAGATCGTGCTCTTCATCGCCCCACACGCAGAACAGGAAAATATCGAAGCCGGAACCGTCGCCATCGAATGGCGCGGGCGCAAGGCGCTGGTTCCCCTGCCGGAAGGGCACTTTCTCGCCACCCTGCTCTGGAATCCCGGAGAGGACGAGTAGCCCGGCCGCGCCAAGAGCCGTCCGTCCGTCCGCCCGAAGGTTTTCCGCTTTCCATCCTTATGAAACTCCCTTAGGGAACAAACAGCCTCCTCGCAGCGCTTTGCGCAATCCTGCCATTACGAACCGCCCCAACCGGCTTGCAGGGGGAGTCGGCGCCGGGGGCCACCGCTACACGCAGGCTTACGCCGACGAGATTCGGCCTGCCGGGGCGGGAAGAGGATCACGAGCACCATCTCCGGATCCTGTGCAATAGGCGCGAGCTGGGCAGTCCGCTGCGGTGAATTCCCGATCAAAAGAATCGACTCAATCGACTTAATCGACTCAATCGATTGACTCGAATAATTCGATTGAATCGCCCCCCCCCCGCTGCCTTGCCATGCTACCATGAACTTCGGCGGAACGACCGGTTATTTCTGGCTGGATTCGTGGATCCTCGCGAACATCGTGCAGCTCGGGACGCAGCGCTACTGCCAGCGTTTTCTCAGCCGCCGCAACGACCCCTGCGGCCGCCAGTTTGACCAGATGACCCAGGCCGCCCGCTCGGGCGTCGCCAACATCGCCGAGGGCTCGGCCCGCCGCAAAACCTCCACCGAGACCGAGATGCGGCTCACCGATGTGGCCCGCTCGAGTCTATCCGAATTGGCGGGCGACTACCTCAATGTCCTGCTGCTGCAAAAGAACGTGCCATGGCCCAAAGAAGGCGAGACAGCCCGCGCCATCTATGCCATCCGGCTGGACAAGCCCGACTATGGGCAGGATGTCGCGCACGACGCCTGCGCCCATATCCTGAAGCAGCAGCGGAAATTCTCCCGCTGTCTGGACGCCGACGATCCCGAAACCGTTGCCAATGCTCTGCTTGGCAAGTCATCCCTATCCGGAGATTTGGGGTTGAAACCCGTATTCCTGAGCCGCTGAAGCTCGAAAAGTGCAAATCCCGCCCCGGAACGGATTTATCTCGAACTCCCCCCGCAGCCGCGTAGCAATGGCACTCATGGACGATCTTTCCATCAGTTTCCACATGGGCCGCTTCGACCCGGCGTTGATCCGCCGGGCCGCCGGGCAGGGCTTCAACGATGTGACCTTTCAGACCGAGGGGGGCGCGAACCACGGTTTGCTCGTGGATCTGGATCGGCGCGCCCGGGCCGCCGGGGTGCCGGATCTGCTGGCATCCCTGGGCATGAGCGCCACCGCCTGGGTGCACGAGTTCGACGACCGGCGCGAGGGCCTCGGTTCGATCGACCTGGCGAACGACCGGCTCTGGGACGACCTCGCCGCCCGTTATCGCCGCATCTTCACGGAAACCTGCCCCTGGCTGGACCGCCTCGTGCTGACCGTGTCGGAAACCTCCGTCAACTGCACGGAGGAGGCCCTCCTCCGCAAAACCGTCGGCGTGATCCACGCGGTCTGCCGGAAGCACGGCAAGCGGCTGATCCTGCGGACTTTCGTCCACGATCCCGACGAACTCGGGCAGGTCGCCGCCTCCCTCGAGGGCTTGCCGCCGGAGGTGGCGGTGATGACCAAGATGGTTCCGCAGGACTGGACGCTGACGGATCAGGCCGACCCCCTGATCGGGAAAGTGGGCGACCGTCCCCAGGTGGTCGAGCTGGATATTTGCGGCGAATACTGGCGGGGCGATCTGATCCCCCATTTCAAGGGGCCCTGGCTGGCGGAGCACTTCGCCCGCTGGCGGGAGGCGGGCTGCGTCGGCCTGAGCGTGCGCGTGGACCGCAGGCAGCGCCCCGGCGCGTGGTGGCAGCCGCAGACGCGCGATTATTTTCTGGCCGGACAACCCCAGGAAGCCGACCTCGACGCGCTCGCCCGCCTGGCCCGCGGGGAAACCGACGCCGTGTCGGCGGCCGCCCTGGCCTGGGCACGCCCCCTCTGCCGCGACGACGCCTCGGCCGCCAGGCTCGCGGCGGCGCTGCCGGTCACCGGCGAAGCCCTCCGGGTCGCCACCATCCTGCGCGGCTACCCCTTCAGCATCACCTGGAACCGGGTGCCCGGCGAGTGGACGATGAACCGCGCCCACGGCCCGAAAGCCGAAAGCCGCGCCCGGGCGTATGCGGACGAAGACGACGCCGAGCACCGCAGCCCCTGGCACGTCAAACCGAGCCCCATGCGTTGGGACGCCTCCCGCTGGAGCGAATACCACCAACTGCGGCGCGGTGCCGAACCCTTTCTCGAGGAAAAGGAAGCCGATTTGGAACGCGTCCTCTCCGGCCTTCGCGCAGCCCGCGCCGCGCTCGATGAAATCGACTGGGCCGATGGCGCCGCGCGGACCTTCCACACCTTCATGTTCGAGGAGATGTCGGCCTACACCGAGGCGGCCGCGCTCTGCCAGTGCTTCTGGCTGGCCGCGAGCCGCTGGCTCTACGCGGAAACTCCGGACGTCCGCGACACGGCGCGACAGCAGGCGCTCGCCTTCGACGAGCGTCTCGCCGCCCTCGGCCCGCGCGCGGGGGCCGTCCTCGACCTGGATTACGCCGGGCGGCACTGGAAGCAATACGGATT